>CAYTNS010000038.1:0-2385 GCA_964439345.1 uncultured Christensenella sp. | reverse complement strand
GGTAAACCTCTACTGAACCCCCAGACTATCTGGGGGTTTTAGAATACAAAAAAGAGATATCTTAGATATCTCTTTCTCTACCACTAGTTGGAATTGCCTTTTTATTCTTTTGATTTAATTTAGAATAATCTTCGGTTGCGTATATTCTAGGTGGAACGGCTGTGGTCTCATAAATCATAATTCCATTTAGTGTATCACCTAAATTAAGTGGGCTGGTATTTTTAGCAGTTCTCTTACCCTTTGAACCTTTGTGATTAAAGGTCTTTTTGTTACCACATTTAATTACCATACTATCTATCATAGCCTGATTCAAATTAGCCGACCTAAGATTCTCATAAGGAATAGTAATAGATACATTCTTTGGCTCATAAGTCTTTACAACTAGCCCATCTGGGAAGAAATTGACTATCTTTCCACTGAATATCTCGCCAATATGTTTTTTAGCCCAAATAGTTGCTAGTAAATTATCGTACTCTTTCTCAGCTATTGCTGCATTTTTCTCGGTTGCACTGAATTTATCACCAAGTTCGGCAATCATATCGCCATTGAATTTAATATTACCTGTCATAATATAATTTAGTAATTGAGATTGAATAATGTAACTAGGCGCATTTCTAATAGGAGATGTAGAGTAAGCATAAGCCGAGTGAGATATATCCCCCTCAAATTTAAGACCATTGTAACTACCAGTTTCCTTAAAGTAATTCATTCTAGCCTCATCTGCCACCTTGCCAGAGCCATTATATCCACGCTCTTTCATAAATGTATCGTAAAATTCGTTTTCCTTGATGCCTAGTCCAAAGTGTCCATCATTTACATCGGAATAATAAGCATCTTTTAAGGACTTCAATATCATAGATGTGGTAATCTCTTCATAAGGCTTACCTTTAACGAATTTCAATATACTACGATAGCTCTCTGCCGAAGCACCTGGATTAAGTGTAATTCCAAATTCAGCAAGTTTATCACGCAAAATCTCTGCTGATGCTTTATCTGGAAGGGAGTGATTACGATACATAGTAGGGATTCCTAGTCTTTTTGCTATCTCACCACTAATCTCATTAGTAAGTATCGCACTCGACTCAATTACTTTAGTAGCCTTTTCGCCCTGCTCCTCTTCAATTGCAACAACCTCAGTACCATTTGAATCCAATACAAAGTGAGGTTTATATGAATTAATAGATATAGCACCTCTTCTATCTCTTTGCTTAGTTAAAATATCAGATACTTCAAAAAGGGCATCAATTGATGGTTTAACTTTAGCAGTTCTAGCTGCTAGTCCTGCAAATACACTTTGGTCTTTTACGGTATCACAATGACCAAATCTAATGTAATCAGCCTCTTTATATGTCAATCTATGTCTGCTTCTAATAACGGCTGGTTCTAGTGAATACTCCATAATCTCACCCTTAGGAGATATTCTAGCAGTAGTACACATAACAACCCTGTCTGTACCCTCATTAATAGAGCATAGACCATTAGAAATCTCTTCAGGTAGCATAGGATATACTTGACTACCTAAGTAAGCACTATTACCCCTGTCTAGTATCTCATACCATAGTGGAGTTCCCTCTTCTATATAATTAGCAACATTTGCAATTGCCACCCTCATAGTGTATGAACCATCTGGATTTTTCTCGGCATATACACTATCATCAAAGTCTTTTGCAGTATCTGGGTCAATGGTTACAAAGTCAATATCCCTTAAATCTCTATAACCTTCCCATTGTTCTTTAGTGACATCAGTAGGCAATTTTCCAGTCTGAGCCATAGCATTTTTGCCAAAAGGTGAAATTAGATTATGTACAGTGGCTATAGCTAGTCCCTCTGGAATTGGGTCACCCTCTTTACCCATAACTTGAGTTATCTTACCTATAATATCGGAAGAAAGCTTAGGATTTTTATCAAATTCAAATATACAAATCTCTCCCGAATATGCTAGTCTCTTTGCCATCTCATCTTGTTTGATATCAAATTTCATATTATTCTTAGACAAAAAAATATATCTGCCGTTCTCAATAACGACCTTTCCACTCAATTTTTCATCTAATAATACATTCCTTTTTTCTGCCATAACCCCATACCCCTCTTACTTTTTTTCATTATAACATATTGATTTTCCCATTTCAATACCATTTTAAAAATAATTATATATAAATTATATATGGAGAATTAATTATGGCGTCTTAAATAAAATGTCGATTCGCTCGGTGTGAATTTATCCTAAAAACAAAAAAGATAGGGCAATTTGCTCTATCTTCTTTATATTATTATCTCTTCTCTTTAATCTTAGCAGCTTTACCAGATAAATCTTTTAAGTAGTATAGCTTAGCTCTTCTTACTTTACCCTTCTTAACAATCTCAATCTTATCGATTCTTGGAGAA
>CAYTNS010000037.1:0-3084 GCA_964439345.1 uncultured Christensenella sp. | reverse complement strand
TAGTCTTTCGCTAAGCAAGATAGCGTCCTCATAGTTGTAACCTTCCCAGTTCATAAATGCGATAAGCATATTCTTACCTAGAGCAAGTTCACCACCACTAGTACTATAACCATCAGCTAGGGTCTCACCCTTCTTAACCTTTTGACCTTTCTTAACGATAGGTTTTTGGTTAATACAGCTTTCTTGGTTGGTCTTTACAAATTTAGTAAGTTCGTATTTATCAACCGAGCCATCATCTAGAGTAACCTCTATATTATTAGCATCAGCATAAGTAACTACACCATTATTCTTTGCAACTATGATAGCACAGTTATCTAGAGCAATTTTGTGCTCCATACCAGTACCAACTATAGGTGCTTCAGTTCTGATTAGAGGAACAGCCTGTCTCTGCATGTTCGCACCCATTAGGGCTCTGGCTGTATCATCGTTTTCTAGGAATGGGATAAGTGATGTAGGAACAGATATTAACTGTCTAGGAGATACGTCCATATAGTCAACCATATCGCTATCTACTTCAAGCACTGTATCCTTGTATCTACAAATAATTCTCTTATTTTTGAATGAACCATCTGCATTAAGTGGCTCAATAGCCTGTGCAATATAACAATTTTCGTCTTCGTCTGCCATTAGGTAAACAACTTCATTGGTAACTATACCCTTTTCTTTGTTTACTACCCTATAAGCAGTCTCAATAAATCCATATTCATCTACTCTAGCGAAACTAGATAGTGAGTTAATAAGACCGATATTGCCACCTTCTGGAGTCTCAATAACACATATTCTGCCATAGTGACTATGGTGAATATCTCTGACTTCGTCGGTTGCTCTATCTTTCTTGATACCACCAGGACCTACGGCTGATAATCTTCTCTTCTGAGCAAGGGAAGAAAGTGGGTTCATTTCGTCCATAAGCTGACTCAATTGGTGACTAGCAAGGAAATCCTTGAATGCACGGTTAATTGGTCTAGCATTAACTACTTGTGCAGGACTAATGTCATTTAGGTCGTGTGACTGTAATGTTTCTTTTACAGCATTAGATAGTTTATTCATACCACTTCTGAATGCGTCTTGTAAAAGTTCACCAGCACCCTTGATTCTTCTATTACATAGGTGGTCAATATTATCTACTTCACCAATACCAGCGTTTAGATCTAAGAAGTAGCTAACTGTAGCTAAGATATCATCGATTGTAAGTGTGCTACCTACTAAGTTATCAGCATTTGCTCTGATAGCCTCGATTCTCTCTTCCTTAGTCTTGTACTCTTTTAGTAATTCAGCTAGTGCTGGATAGTATACTTGATGATTGATACCTAATTCTTTCTCATTACACTTGATAACTTCACTTAATTTAACTCTATTGTTACCATACAATTTGTGTCTCTTGCCATCTATCAATACCCAAGCAGAATTGATACCTGCGTGTTGGATAGCATAAGCTTTTTCTTTAGTGATAACTTCACCAGCAGATACTATAACATTTTTCTTGTCCTTGATATCCTCGGCAGCAGTTAAACCTACAAGTCTATTGCTAAGAGCTAGTTTCTTATCTACTTTAAATCTACCAACTTCGCCTAGATTATAGAATTGTGTGCTAAAGAATTGAGAGAAGATAAATTGTTTAGTAGCCTCAGCACTAGGAATTTCGCTAGGTCTAGTCTTTCTAGATAGCTCAATAAGTGCATCGTGTTGAGTCTCGTAAGCATCTTTATCTAGAGTTGCTTTCATTATCTCGTTATCACCCAAAGCATCTAGGATTTGTTCTCTAGTTAGTCCGAAACACTTTAGGAAGATACCCAAAGAGATTTTACCACCCTTATCTAGGGCTACCTTTAATTGGTTTGGCTCCTTCTCTTTTTGCTCTATCTCTAACCAGCTACCTCTCTTAGGGTTAAGAGTACTAGAGAATATCTCTCTACCAGTCTTATCCAATTTCTTTGAGAAATATACACTAGGGCTTCTAACAATTTGAGAAACTATAACTCTCTCGATACCATTAAAGATAAAAGTACCAGCCTCGGTCATATAAGGGATATCACCTAGATATACCTCTTGCTCGATAGCCTCACCAGTCTCTTTGATAACTAGTCTAACTTTTACTCTAAGAGGAACACTATAATGTCCACCCTTTCTCTTAGTTTCTGCTTTAGAGAGTTTTGGTTCATCTTCTAGTGTATGGTCCAAAAAATAGACCTCTGCCTTACCGGCATAGTCTGTTATAGGTGAAAATTCTTTCAAGGCTTCGCCTATACCCTCTTTTATAAACTTTCTATAAGAGTCTTTCTGAATTTCTAGCAAATATGGCATCTCTGCTTCTTTTGACTTACCAAAGGTATAACGGATATTGTTGCCATACTTAATCTTCTTTATGTCTGCAGTATTTAACATTTAGGTTTATTCTCCTTGAAACAATTTATAAAAATTCTATTAAGTTGTAAAAATTACAAAAAATCATTTGCCAAAATGCTCAACTTAGTGTACATTTTAGTAGTAATTAGATGTAATAAATTATTGTTTACACACTTCTAAACAATACTTTGCATCTAGTATTTTATCACAGTTATGTACACCTGTCAATTCTTTTTAGCAATTTTGAAAGAATTATTTGTTTTTTGTGCACATATATAATGTAGACTACAAATATTAATTATATAATAATATAAATATATGTAAGAACCCTAAGCCACTTGGTTGAATATCCACCAAAGACCTAGGGTTCTTTTTCACTTTTTATATCCCCTGCCTATCCCCTACTCACTACAATGCAAACATATAAAAATGGGCAAGATATAGGCAAATAATGCCTACTTGCATATCAGACAAATTAAGCAGTTTGAATAGCATTAAAAATAACATCGAAAATTGGCAGTCAAGCCCGTAATCCACATATATAAGCCCAGTTATTGCGTTTTGTATTTCTCTGCCTTGCCCCAGTACCTCTGTTCCAATAATAAAGTTTAAAACAAATACAACTAAAAAAACAATATAACCACAAAAAAGAAAAAGAGCAATATTTCTATTGCCCTCTTTCTTTTTTAAAGCATTTTACAAATGATGTACCTTATTGTATGCTCTAGAGTCTCCACT
>CAYTNS010000036.1:0-4347 GCA_964439345.1 uncultured Christensenella sp. | reverse complement strand
AGATGGGTACTAGGTGAGCAGAGTAGCAAACAGCTAAGAGGCTCTAGTATGCAGGACGTAATATTCAAGGGAACAGAAAAAAGAAAGGGACTTAGCTTCTGTGAGGTGTCTCTTACTTTTGATAACACCAATAGAATATTTAATGTCGATTACAATGAGATAGTTATCACTAGAAAATTGTATCGTAGTGGTGAGAGTGAGTACCTTATTAATAAGACACCTGCTAGGCTTAAGGATATAGTTAATATCTTGCACGACAGTGGTGTAGGTAAGAATGGTTACTCTATTATTGGACAGGGTATGGTTGGCAAGATAGTCAATAGTAAGCCAGAGGAAAGAAGGGTAATATTTGAAGAGGCTGCCGGTATATCTAAATTTAAGTCAAAAAAGGTTGAGGCAGAGAGGAAACTACTTAATACTCAAGACAATCTAAATAGAATCAATGACTTAATCAAAGAAATAGATAGACAATTAAAGCCACTAAGAGAACAGGCTGAGACGGCTAAACTTTACTATGAATACAAAGAAAGATTGAAAGTATTAGAGGTTAATCTATATATCTATCAGTATGATACTGCTAGTGACACCAAAAATGCGATATTAGAGAAGATTAATTCTATAGTAGAAGAATTGGAGTATAGGACAAAAGAGAAAGAAAAAGCCGATGCTCTATACAATGAGGCTTTTGATAAAGTGGGAACTATCGATATAGATATTTCTGCTCTAAAAGATAAAATAATGGAACTAAATATTGCTATTACTAAGCATACTGGTGATATGTCCTTGCAGAGGGAAAAATATAATAACCTAAAGCAAGAAAATGTAAGATTAGGTGGCGAATTAGATAGACTCAAAGCCTCTAAGGAAATCACTCAAAATTCATTATTTGACATAGAGAGCAATATCAAAAATAAGCAGATGGATTTGATTACAAAGAAGGCTGAGATTGCCGACCTTAATGAAAAATACACTGCTATATCTGATGAACTTAAGTTGGGAGAAGATGAGGCTGCTGCCGTTCAACAGAAGATAATAGATGACTTAGAGGCTTTGGGTGATGTTAAGGCACAGATTTCTGCCCTAACTGCCGAGAAGAATAGTTATGAAAAATCTCTATCTGAATTGGAAGAGATGCAGAGGGATATTAATGAAAAATTCTCTCAATCAAAATCCAAACAGGCAGAGAGTTCGTCTGCATTGCTTACTCTAAAACAGAGTAGAAATAAATTAGAGAGCGAACTAAATGAAAAGGTTACGCATCAAAATAACTTGCAGGTAGATGTAAAGGCACTTGAGACATCTATTAATGAATTATCTAGCAATATCCTAGCAATGGAACACAGAAAGAAAATGCTTGAGGAATATGCTAGAGAGTATGAGGGATTTAATGGCACAGTAAAAAGACTGCTTACCGATGCCGAGAGAAATAACGATATCAAAAATAAGATAGTAGGCGTTTTGGCTAGTCTTATTAAAGTTCCAGCAACCTATCAAACGGCTGTAGAGACAGCCCTTGGCAATGCAGTACAAAATATCGTTACTACTAGTGATGATAATGCTAAGTACTTGATTAATTACTTAAAGCAAAGGGATTACGGTAGGGCAACATTCTTACCTATCAATACCATTAAGCCTAGATACTTCAATAATGCCGATAGAAGGTTGCTTTCTATGGACGGCTGTTTTGGACTAGCTAGTGAACTAATTGAGTATGATAAATCGCTCAATAATGTTATAAGTAGTCTACTTGGCACAACTATTATTGCAAATAATATGAATTCGGCTTTAAATATCGCTAGGAGTTGTAATTTCTCTTATAGAATAGCAACATTAGATGGCGACATAATCTCTCCACAGGGAAGCTTAACCGGTGGTAGTAAAAAGGCACAAGTAACCAATTTACTAGGTCGTCAAACCGAAATTGAGAATTGTGCTAAACTTATAGACAAACTAGGAAAAAATAGACAAGAAAAGACAAAAGAGTACGATAATATCATTGAAACACTCAAAGGTCTAAATGCTATAATTAAAGAGATGTCGGATAAATTGCACAATCTAGATATTGAGATAGCCAGTGAAACCGAAAGAAACGATAAATATAGCACCGTTTGCAATGACTACGAAGAAGAGAGAAACAAAGTTTCGGGTAATATAGGCAAGAATAAGCAGATATTAGAGGGAATTATTAATCAATTGAATAAGATGTCTGACGAGAAATCTAATATTACTATTAGTGAAGAAGTGGCATCTAATAATTCTCAATTTGCCGAGCTTAAAAACCAGAAAGAGGCATACTCTAATAAAATTACTTCTCTAAAGGTTGAGATTGCTACCCTTGAATCACTACTTGTGGGTTACGAGCAGGATAGGTCTAGACTTACCGATAATCTAACTGCTACTAATGAGCAATTGGAATTACTAGAAGATGCTTGTAACAAAAATCATCAAGCACTTATGATGGCAGAAAATTCTGTTAGTGCTAGTGAAGCAAGTCTAGAGCACAACGAAAACTATGCAAACCTAAAAGATGCCGAGAAGAAATTAGCAGAGAAAGAGCAAGAAAAGGCTAATATTAATGAAGATATTAGGAGATTAGACGATTCTAGAACTAAACTTTTGAATGAGTGTAACCTATTGCAGGATAGAAAGTACAAGCAAGACATTGCTTTATCTAAGGTTGATACCGATATCGAGGCTATGCAGGAGAGAGTTTGGACAGAATATGGAATGACTTACGATTCAGCACTATCCATCAAAGACCCAGAATTTGATGATAAGATAGGCAGGTCGGAGATTACCAAGATAAAGAAAGATATAGTAGCCCTAGGACATATCAATGAAAGGGCTATAGAGGATTGCAAGAATCTAGAAGAAAGATTTGGCAAGATGTATGACCAATCGCAAGATTTAATCAAAGCCGAGGCTGATCTAAAGAGGATTATTAAAGACCTATCTAATGAGATGGTTGTAAGATTCCAGACCGAGTTTGATAAAATCAATACCAACTTTGGCATTGTATTTAAGGAACTATTTGGTGGTGGAAATGCAAGGCTAGAGATAATGGATAGTGAAGATATGCTAGAGGCAGGAATTGAGATTAAGGCTGAGCCTCCAGAGAAAAAACTAAGTAATACATCACTTCTTAGTGGTGGTGAACAGGCGCTAGTTGCTATTGCAATACTATTTGCTATCCTTAGATTAAGACCTATGCCATTTAGTTTGCTAGACGAGATAGAGGCACCTTTGGACGAAGCCAATGTTACTAGACTAGCAAAATATCTAAAGAGATATTCACACGAAACACAATTTATCGTTATTACCCACAAAAAGCCAACAATGGAACACGCAGATACTCTATATGGTGTTACTATGGAGGAAAAGGGTGTAAGTAAATTAGTTTCGGTTAAACTAAGTGACGCAATTAAAAATACGGAGCAAAAATAATGGGAATATTTTCTAAATTTTTTGGAGCATTGAAAAAAACTAAAGATGCTATTTCCAAAAAAATCTCACAAATATTTGTGGGTGAATTAGATGATGATTTTTACGAAGAACTAGAATATGTGCTTGTGTCTAGCGACATAGGCACAGAGGCTAGTGCTGATATAGTAGAATCGGTCAAAGCTATGGCTAAGAAAAGAAAGATTAAAACGGAAGAAGAATTTAAAGAAGTTTTAAGAGAGGCTATGGCAGAGCTTTTGAATATAGATAGTGAGGAGCCAGAAAATCCTACTCTATATACTATAGTAGGGGTTAATGGTGTAGGCAAAACTACTGCTATAGGCAAATTGGCTTATAGATTTAAAAAAGAGAAAAAATCGGTTCTAATGGTGGCTGGAGATACCTTTAGAGCTGCTGCCAGTGAGCAACTATATGAATGGAGCAAGAGGGCAGGAACTAGGATAGTTAAATATAGCGAAGGGGCAGACCCTGGGGCTGTAGTTTACGATGGCATAAAGAGTGCTATTGCAAAAAATGACGATATAGTCCTAGTAGATACAGCAGGAAGGCTTCATAATAAAGTCGGATTAATGGAAGAATTAAAAAAGATTGGCAAGATAATAGATAGAGAGTGGAATGGCTCTACTCAGAATTATCTAGTAATCGATGCCACGACCGGTCAAAATGCCCTTCAACAGGTAGAGGTATTTAATGAGATTATGCCTTTGGACGGAATAATCTTAACTAAATTAGATGGCTCTAGCAAGGGTGGAGTGGTTTTTGCCATTGCAAAAAAATTCGGCATTCCTATTAAATATGTGGGAGTGGGGGAATCGGTAGACGATATCGAGCCTTTTGATGCCGAAGAATTTGTAAAAAATATTATTTAGTCAAGTAAAAAGTATT
>CAYTNS010000035.1:2122-5271 GCA_964439345.1 uncultured Christensenella sp. | reverse complement strand
TATGCAAAGAGTGTGGAATTTAAGGATAGTAGCGAATTGGTATTTGATTACGACAATTATTCCACATACTCATTACTAGACACCTATACCATTTATCCTAGCGATGCGTACAAGGCAAATATATCTTTAAGCAGTAGCGATGAGAATGTGATAAAGATAGAAAATAGTAACATCGTTCTCGTTGGTGGTGGTAGTGCTAGGGTAAAATTAGCATACTCTATAGGTAGTGAGAAGAGAAAAGAAATTAGTAGAGATGTCTACATTATTAGTAGAGTAAGAAGTATTGATTTTTACGATAACAATATTAAAACGGGATATATGATTAAAAATCTAGATAGTGGCAATGCCTTTAATTTAGATTTTAGATTAGTATCGGAAGTTGCTCTATCGCAGTACAAATATACTTTTGAATCCAGCAATGAAAATATCGCCACAGTTAGCGATAGTGGTAGAGTAACTATACTAGGTAATGGCGAATTTAGCATAACAATAAAAGTGGCAGATAAATTAAATAGTACAGGAGTGTACGATTGTACATCTTCTATTAGAATATTAAATGATGCTAGTTATAATATTACTAATATTTATAGCGAAACTAGTGAGGTTATTTTCGATTGGGATAATAGAGAAAATAATATCTTATACACATTGGTAGGTAGCAATGTGGATAACTATAGATATGTAGTTACTGGTGGTGAAGATGTTTTAGCTATAGATAGCTTTGGCAAGATTACTATTAGTCAAGGAGGCGAGGCAACCATTGCCATTACTAATAGCGAGTGGTCTAAGAATATAACGGTATTTGTAAATAGACCAGCTAGTATTACATTAAATGAAGATAATATAGTAACTGCACTTAAATGTTGGGATATAAAATACACTTTAAGTGCAGAAGATACTTTGGTTAGAAAGAGTGTAACATTTACTTCTAGTGAGGAGAATATTGCTAGTGTAGATAGTGGCAAAGTTGCCTTTAAAAACGCAGGGCTTGTAGATATTACTATTAGCATTGTGTATGGCGATGTGGTGGAGAGTAGTGTTACTTTCCATATCCGTAGCACCTTTGGCAATGTAGAGAGCTTTAGTGTAGATAAGACTACTTCTACTATATGTGTAGGTGAGAGCGATACCTTTACTATTAGCAATATATATCCACTAGATTATAGTGGGGAATTAGCAATAGTATCTACCAATACTACTGCCTATACTGTAACTACATCTAATAATTCCTTTACTATTGTAGGGGTAAAGGGTGGCACAAGTACCCTTACCATTAAATTTGCTAGTACAGATAGTGTGTATATTACAGCAGATATCGAGGTAATTCAATTATCCGAAAGCATAGATATTCAATATAATAATAAAATGGTTACTGGCCTAAAAGCCTTTGATGCCGAGGTTACCCTATCGGCAGTAGTTCTACCTTATGATACAAAGAATAAAGATGTCGAGTGGAAGATAGAAAATATCGATGGCAAGGCAACTATTAATAATGGCAAGATTACTTTTACCTCATACGGCAGTGTAAAGGTGATAGTAGAGGCATTAGATGGTGTGGCAAAAAATAGTATTATAGTAGAATATGTTAGAGATATAGATGACTTCAAATTGTCTTATACTAAGAATGGTCAGAATATAGATATATTGGATAATGATATAGTATATGTAGATTGGAATGTAAATTCTATTATCCTTAGTATCAATATTGAGCCAAGTACCCTTACCGATTTTGATAACTACATAGCATTTACGGGTAGTGGCAATGTGGTAGAGAGTAAAGATGTGGTGGTTGTGGGTAATAAGATTACTATCAATATCACCGACTTTAAGGCTAGTATGACTTTTGACGATACTATTACTATTAATTATAGAAATAAGATAGATAAAGTATTTAGACTTATTCGTGATGGAGTACAGAGTATAGACCTAGTTGACCACGATAATACTCTAGATACTCAGTATGGTCTACAGCAAATGAGACTCTTTGGCAATAGGTCGTATTACGATGGAGCAATCCAAAATTACTATAGAATGAATGTAAATATATATAATAGCAATGTAGTAGCTAATTCGCTATATGATAGCATTAAGTGGAGTAGTAGCAATAGTAGTGTAACTATTAGCAGTAACTTAGGTTATGTAGATATTTACTTCAATACCATTACAGGTAGTACAATAAATGATATCTACAATGATGACTTTACCAGTGGTGAGGTTACTATAACTGCCACTAGTCTATCGGGCGAAAAGGTGGCATCTTATACCTTCCACATAGTTAATGCAGTCAATGTATTCGATGAGGCTGGATATTTAGGTGGTGGTTATGAAATCGTTCTTCACGATAATTTAGTACCTACTACATTCTCAGTCAAGAACACAATCTATGGTAATGGCAAAACATTGAATTTGTCAGTTAAAAATAGTAAAGATGATGAGAGCTGGGAGAATAATGAATTTGTTAGAGTAACTATACACAATTTGATTAATGTTAATTTGCTAGGTGCTAATAGCAATACTGATACCAGATTAATTCACCTTTCGTGTTACAATTACATCGCTTATAGCGATATCAAATATTTGTACAGAGTGTGTGCAGATGCTAGTAATCTCCACTTTAAGAAATCTATTTTCACATCATTTAGTTATGCAGGAATATTCTATAAACTTAATAGTGGTAAACTATACCTAGAAGATATGATAATGTTTGATATCGGTGCTAGAGGAGTGGAAATCCAAAAAGTTGATGGAGGCGCTGGAGAAATATATGTCAAGGGATTCTTAGATGTATATAATTTCCAAAATAAAGATGCACTAAAAGAGGCCGCTTCCGTTGGTGCTAGTTCTATAATTAGCATAGCAGAAAATGAGGGACTAGTTGTGGAAAAGAATGGAGAAAAGTGGGTCAATATGGTTGGCATATCATCGAAAGGTGATGACCTAAAAATGTATTACTACAATTACTCTACTGGCGAATATGAGTACAAAGAAGATGGCAATCACGACTCAGCAGAGGGGCTTACTAGAATAACAAAAAATCTGGTATTTGTTAAAATAACTGCTTGGGCATATAAGAATGACCATAGTATAAAGTGGGAAAATGAATTTAATGAAGATGGCTCACTTAATATGGATTATTTGATATCCACATC
>CAYTNS010000035.1:0-2022 GCA_964439345.1 uncultured Christensenella sp. | reverse complement strand
AACAATATAAAACAATTCTAAAAATAAAAAATGCTTTATTTTTGATTGAGATTTACTTTATCTTTTCTAGCTCTTCACTGAGGTTTAGCCACTCTAATTCTATTATTTCTTTTTCTTCCTCTAGGGCAGATATCTCTCCTTGAATGCTATTTATTTGAGTGTAGTCGCTATACACATCGGGGTCATCTAGGGAGAGTTTTAGATTAGAGATTTTTTCGTCAAGGGCAAATATTTCACCCTCCATTTTATCTAGTTTTCTTTGTATTTTGTCTAGCTCCTTTTTAGGGGAATAGTTCTTTGTTTTTATCTCAGTGCTATCTTTTGTGTTGACTTTGTCTTTCGCCTTGGACTTTGTCTCAGTGCTTAATTGTTCGCCCTTGCTCTCAGATATTTTTTCTATATATTCGGTATATCCATAAGGGTAGAATGTCGCACCATTTTCATCAAATGCTAGTATCTTATCTGCAATCTTATTTACAAAGTATCTATCGTGGGAAACGAATACTATAGTGCCTTTGTAATTACTTAGCATATTTTCTAAACTCTCTTTGCCTACTATGTCTAGGTGGTTAGTCGGCTCGTCTAGTAGTAGGATATTTGGTCGCCTCTTGGTTATTTTACATAGAGCTAGTCTAACTCTTTCACCACCCGATAGTGCACTGATTTTTTTAAATACGCTTTCTCCCTCAAATTGATATGCACCTAGTGCCGACCTAACTTCAGTCTCATTTAGTTCGGGAAATTCTTTTGAGAAGTTTTCGTAAATAGTGTCCTCAGAGGTGATTTGAGCGATACTTTGGTCAAAGTATCCAACATCTGTATTGCCACCTAGTTTTAATTCTCCACCTAGCTTTGGGGTTAGTCCTACTATGGTTTTGAGTAGGGTTGATTTGCCTATGCCATTGCCACCTATTATGCCTAGCTTCTCGCCATACATTACTTTTAGTGTTACTTCGGCTAGGGGCTTATCATAACCTATTTTACATTTCTTTAGTTCTAGGGCAAGATTGTAACTAGGGGTAGAGGGTTGGAAGTGGGTATTAAAGGAACGCAAATCATATCTATTAGGTGGGTTAATTATTTTTAATTTCTCTAGCATTTTTATTTTGGATTGTACCATTTTAGCTTTAGTGGCTTTGTATCTAAATCTCTCGATTAATCTAGTAATTCTAGCGATTTCATTTTTTTGTAAAGTGGAATCTTTTAATTGTTTTTCGTAATTAGCCCTTTTAACTTTCTCAAAATTGGAGTAATTACCCACATACTTTTTGGTCTCGCCATATTCTATCTCGTATACGGTATCTACTATTTTATCTATGAACATTCTATCGTGGGAAACTATTACTAGTGCCGATGGATAAGATTTTAGATAACCCTCCAGCCACTCAATCGCCGTGATGTCTAGGTGGTTGGTTGGTTCGTCTAGTAATATTATATCGGGCTTACTTAGTAGCAATTTTACTAGTGCTAGTTTGGTCTTTTGTCCACCCGAAAAATTAGACAAAGGTTTTTCTCTATCCTCATTAGTAAAACCAAAAGCCGTTAGCATAGAATTATATTCTTTTTTGTATGTGTAGCCTCCCAGCCTTTCGTACTCTTCCATTAAATGGGAGTATTGTTCAATCTTTTTCTCACTGGCATCACTTTCCATCTCTTTTAACATTTTAGACATTTTGGTTTCTATACCAAAAAGAGGTGCATACACCTTTAATATTTCATCAATCATTTTGATGCTTTGGTCGGGGAATGTTATCTGCTCTAGATATCCAATATTGGGGTTACCATTTTTAATCACATTAAATTTGCTCTCTCCCGTGCCCTCTTCCATTTCAACCTTGCCCAGTATGGCTTTTAGCAGGGTGGATTTGCCACAACCGTTTCTGCCAACTATGGCTATCTTTTCTTTCTCTTTTATCTCAAAGTCAATATTTTCTAGTATAGTGTCTGCTCCAAAGGAAACCGAACCATTAATTATTTTGTAGTACATATTTTGCCCTTTTGTATTTAATCATAAGTATTTTA
>CAYTNS010000034.1:0-5603 GCA_964439345.1 uncultured Christensenella sp. | reverse complement strand
ATTATCGAAAAATATAGGAGATAATATGGCTTTATTTGGAACACTAGGAGAGAAGCTTAATCATGTTTTTAGCAAGATAACTAAGCGTGGCACTTTGACCGAACTAGAGATTAAGAATGCTATGAGAGAGATTAAATTAGTTCTTTTAGAGGCAGATGTTAATTATCTAGTAGTTAAAGATTTTGTTGCCAAGGTTAGCGAAAAGTGTATGGGAGAGAGGGTTATGAAATCATTGACTCCCGGACAACAAGTTATCAAGATTGTCAATGAAGAATTGACAGACCTTATGGGAACGACCAATGCTAAATTGATGGTTGCTAGTAAGCCTCCAACAGTTATTATGATGTGTGGTTTGCAGGGTGCAGGTAAAACTACTATGTGTGGTAAACTTGCCAAGATGCTTAAAAAGCAGGGTAAGAAACCTATGCTAGTAGGTTGTGATATCTATAGACCTGCAGCTATTAATCAATTAAAGGTTGTTGGCAAATCGGTAGATGTAGAGACCTACGATGAGGGTACTAATAAACCTCAGAAAACGGCAGTAAATGCTATTAAGTATGCTGAGAAAAAGGGCTACGATACTGTAATTATTGATACTGCAGGTAGATTGCAGATAGATGAAGAATTGATGGAAGAATTGCTAGAGATTAAAAAAGCAGTTAAGCCTACCGAGATACTACTAACAGTAGATAGTATGATAGGTCAGGAATCGGTCAATGTAGCATCTACATTTAATGATAAATTAGATATCACTGGTGTGATACTAACTAAATTAGATGGTGACACCAGAGGTGGTGCAGCGCTAAGTATCAGGGCAGTTACTGGTAAACCAATTAAATTCTGTGGCGTTGGTGAAAAAATGGACGATATTGAGCCATTTTATCCCGACAGAATGGCTAGTAGAATACTAGATATGGGTGATGTATTATCCCTTATCGAAAAGGCTCAAGCCAATTATACAGAGGAAGAAGCGAAGAAACTAGAACAGAAATTAAGAAACAATTCCTTTACATTAGAAGATTACCTTGTTCAATTTGAACAACTCAGCAAGATGGGCAGTATATCCGACCTACTTGCTATGATTCCGGGTGCTAATAAACTTAAATTAAATGCTGGGGCAATAGATGAAAAGCAATTGCAAAAGAATAAATCTATTATACTTAGTATGACCAAAAAGGAAAGATTGGACCCAGATATTATAAAGGGTAGTCAGAAAAAAAGAATTGCATCGGGTAGTGGAACAACTATTCAAGATGTCAATATTCTGCTTAAACAGTTCAATCAATCTAGAGAACTAATGAAGCAGATGAATGGAAAGAAGAAAGGCTTAGCCGGACTGAAGCTTCCATTCTAAATAAAATAGTTTTAAAATTTTTTTAGAAAAATTTCTAATAAAAATTAATATATAAAAGGAGAAAATATATGGCAGTTAAAATTAGACTTACTCGTATGGGAGACAAGAAATCACCTTTCTATCGTATCGTTGTTGCAGATTCTAGAAAGGCTAGAGATGGTGCATATATCGAGAAATTAGGAACATTTAATCCTCTAACTACTCCAGCTGAGGTTAAACTTGATTCTGAGAGAGCTAAATACTGGCTTTCAACTGGTGCTCAACCAACAGAGACAGCTAGAACCCTACTTGTTAAAGAGGGATTACTTGCACCACTTACTAAAAATGCTCCAAAGACTGATAAAAAGAAAAAAGAAAGTAAGTAATTCGGAGAATTAGAAAATGGTTGAATTAGTTAAATATATTGTTGGAGAATTAGTAGACAATAAAGAAGCAGTAGAGGTTGTAGAAAAGGAAGAATCACCTAAAGTTACAATCATTACTGTTACAGTAGATAAGGAAGATGTTGGCAAGGTTATCGGCAGAAATGGTAAGGTTGCTAATTCTTTGAGGACTATTGTTAAGTCTGCTAGTATCAAATCAGGCAAGAGATTTATCGTAAAAATAGGAGAAAGAGATTAATTTTCTCTTATTTTTATTATGGAAAGAATTGAGATAGGAATGATTACAAAGCCTCAGGCTTTGAAGGGTGAATTTAGAGTTAAACCATCTTTACTTAATCTTAAATACTACAAATCTTTTAAGACTGTATTTTTTGCAGGTAAGGAATTTGAGGTGGAGAGGGTATCGGTTCGTGATACCTTTGTAATATTTAAGGTAAAGGGCATAGATGATTGCGATGTAGCAGAATCTTACAGAAACACACCTATTTATGCAGATATGGAGGTAGTCAGCAAAGATGATAACGATTATCTAGACTTTACTGCTATCCTAGAGGGTGAGGTTTTAGGCAAAATCACAGCAATCAATAACTATGGTTCAAAGGATATTTGGACTATATCTAGCGAAAGCGAAATAATGCTTCCCTATATAGATGGACTGATTGAATCTAAAGATATGGAGAATAAAACTCTAAACCTAAATAAAGAAATATTTACACAAGTGGCTGTATATGAAGATTGATATACTTACTCTATTTCCCGAGATGTTCGAGCCTTTGAAAACGAGCATTTTGGGTAGGGCATTAGAAAAAGATTTGTTTGAATTAAATTTAATAAACATTCGAGACTTTTCTAAAAATAAGCACAAAAAAGTCGATGATTATGTATTCGGTGGTGGAGATGGAATGCTTATGACTCCACAACCTCTTTATGACGCTATTATGTCGGTAAAGACGGAAGATAGTTATGTAATATATCTATCGCCTAAGGGCTCAGTTTTGACCCAAAGCAAGGTAAAAAGCATTGCAATGCAACATAATCACCTAATACTAGTTTGTGGTCACTATGAGGGCATTGACGAGCGAATAATAGAACTTTGCGTTGATGAGCAGATTTCTATAGGGGATTATGTTCTTACAGGTGGGGAATTACCAGCGATGGTGCTAGTAGATGCTGTGCTTAGGTATGAGCCTCAAGTTTTGCATAATGAGACTAGTACTGATGATGAGTCGTTTTCGGCAGGACTGCTAGAACACCCACAATACACAAGGCCTAGGGAATTTATGGGACTATCCGTTCCAGAGGTTTTAATAAATGGCAATCACAAAGAAATAGAGAAGTGGAAGCAAGAGCAAAAAATATCTGAGACTAAAAAATATAGACCAGATTTATTGGATAAGGAGTAGGATATGGTAGGAAAGTATAAGGTTATAACCCTATGTGGGGCTACTAGATTCAAAGACGAATTTTTAAAAGCTCAGAAGGATTTATCTTTGCAGGGTAATATTGTTATATCTGTAGGGCTATTTGGACATTCGGGCGACCAAGAAGTTTGGGAAAATATGGACGAGGGAACTCGTACTAAAACCAAAGAAATGCTAGACGATATGCACAAAAGAAAGATAGATATGGCAGATGAAATCTTTGTTATCAATGTAGGTGGATATATAGGCGAAAGCACTAAATCCGAGATAGAATATGCAAAGAAGAATGGCAAGAAAGTAAATTATTTAGTTAATTAAAGGTAATAAATATGATAATACAATGGTATCCCGGTCATATGACCAAAGCCTTTAGGCTAATGGAAAACGAAATAAAATTGGTTGATGTTATACTATATGTGCTAGATAGTAGAGCACCTTTTTCGTGTGTGAATCCAAAGTTTGAGTCATTGATAGGGGATAAGCCAATTATTTATATCTTTAATAAATTAGATATGGCAGATAGCGCTAAGGTAGATAAGTGGATTGAGTATTTTGCTAAAGACGGCAAATACAAATGCTTAACCCTAGATAGCACAGCTAGTGGTAGTGGAAAAAAGATAGAATCTACTATTAGACAGGTATTAAAAGATAAAATAGAAAGATACAAACTTAAAAATATTAATACCACCCTTAGAGCAATGGTAATAGGTGTTCCAAACTGTGGCAAAAGTACCCTTATAAATAATCTTTGTGGCAAAGCAAAGACGGTTACAGGCAATAAACCAGGGGTAACTAAAGGCAAACAATGGGTTAAGATTGCTAGTGGTATCGAACTACTAGATATGCCGGGAACACTATGGCCATCTTTTGATAATAATAGTGTGGCTAAACACCTAGCATACATAGGTAGTATTAGGGAAGAGGTATTGGATATTCCCGAACTTGCTATGGAATTTATAAAAGATATGAGGGCTATGGATAAGACCATACTAGAGAATAGATACAATATCTCCATAGATGATGAAGATGAAAATCTAGAGGTATTAGAAAAAATATGTCAGTCTAGAAAGTTCTTAGTCCGTGGTGGCGATTATGATTACGATAGAGGTTGCTCGGCTATAATCACCGACTTTAAGAGTGGTAAGATGGGCAGGGTCACACTAGAGAGTGTAGAGCAAATAAAAATCTTAACGCGTAAGGATAAAAAACCTAAAGAAGAGACTCGTAGAAAGTAATACAATATATCTTTAAAATACTTATTATATAAAATAAAAAACATTAATAATACTTTAATTTACTGAGGAAAAAAATGTTTGATTACGAAAATAAATACCTTGCAGAGGGTAAAAAAATAATAGCAGGTATAGATGAGGCTGGTAGAGGGCCTTTAGCAGGTCCTGTATCGGTTGCCATTGCTATAATGCCACTAGATAAAGATAATATTATAGAGGGCATAAATGATAGTAAGAAACTATCTGAAAAGAAAAGAGACCTATTATACGATGAAATAGTGAAAAGGGCAATAGCTTATCATATAGAATTAATAGACGAAAAGACTATAGATACTATTAATATTCTTAATGCTACTAAGCTTGGAATGCTTACTTGTCTAGAGAATATTGAACCTAAGCCAGATATCACTCTTATAGATGCAGTAAAATTGGATACTGAATATCCAACTGAGAGCATTATCAAGGGTGATGCACTTAGTTATTCTATAGCCTGTGCTTCAATTTTAGCTAAAGTTACTAGGGATAGATATATGCTAGAATTAGATGAAAAGTATCCTGAATATAATTTCAAAAAGCACAAGGGCTATGGAACTAAAGAGCATATCGAAGCCCTAAAAAAATACGGAAAGTCTCCCGTGCATAGAGAGTCTTTTATAAAGAATTTCGTCAAATAAGGGGTCTTAAAGCCTATGAACAAAGCAAATAATGTAGTTACAGGTAATAGTGGCGAAGACCTCGCCTGTGGCTATTTAAAAAGGCAAGGATACAAAATACTAGATAGAAACTATAGAAACGATATAGGTGAAATAGATATAATAGCCAAGCATAAGGGCGTAATCGTCTTTGTAGAGGTCAAATGTAGGACGAGTGACTACTTTGGTATGCCTAAGGAAGCTGTGGGCTTATACAAGCAAAATAAGATAAGAAAGGTGGCTCTAGGGTATTTAAAGCATAAAAGACTAGGAGAACCGGCTATCCGATTTGATGTAATAGAGGTCCTAGGTGGAGAAATAAATCATATAGAAAATTGTTTCTAAAATAATAATAAAATAGATGAAAAAGTAATACAATAAAATAAGGCTTTTTGTAATAAAATGCCACAATTTACAAAAAAATGAATAATTGTAGAAAAAGGCTTGATTTTTGCAAATACTTATGGTAATATGTATAATGACT
Source organism: uncultured Christensenella sp. (assembly GCA_964439345.1). Lineage (GTDB taxonomy): Bacteria > Bacillota > Clostridia > Christensenellales > UBA1242 > UBA11490. The sequence goes on along the minus strand of CAYTNS010000034.1, from coordinate 37 downwards.
TCGGGTGTTCCGCTGGAAAAATTCAACATTTCGTATG
>CAYTNS010000033.1:0-7031 GCA_964439345.1 uncultured Christensenella sp. | reverse complement strand
CCGACTTCGACGGTGACCAGATGTCTGTTCACGTTCCACTTAGCCCAGAGGCAGTTGCCGAGGCTAGAATACTAATGCTTGCTAGTAATAACGTACTTAAACCAGCTGATAGTTGCCCGATCGTTACTCCTACACAGGATATGGTCTTGGGTTCATACTATCTAACTATTGTAAAAGAAGATGCAAAGGGTGCTGGAAAGTGCTTTATGAGCGAAGATGAAGCTATGATGGCTTACCAAAATAAGATTGTTGAGCTTCAAGCACCAATTTCTCTAAGAAGAGAAGTTGAAATCGACGGCAAGAAAGTACTTAGAAGAATTGATACTACCGTAGGTAAAATCATCTTCAATAAAAATATTCCACAAAATATCGGATTTATCGATAGAACTAACCCAGATAATGCTGGTAAATTTGAGATTGACTTCTTGGTTACTAAGAAGAAACTTGACTTAATCATCAGACAATGTTTCAATGCTCTAGGTACTACCGAGACTGTTAAAATGCTTGACCATATCAAAGAGATTGGTTATAAGTATTCTACAATCGGTGCTATCACTATTAACGTATTTGATATGCAGATTCCTAGTGATAAAGCAACTCTTGTTAAAGAAGTTGAAGACCAAATAGCAGAAAACGAGAAATACTACAAACGTGGATTTATTACCGAAAACGAGAAATTAGATAAGAATATCAAACTTTGGAAGGACGTAACTAAGAAGCTTGAGGGATTAGTTATCAAGAAAATGGACGTTCTTAACCCAGTTAGAATGATGGCTGAATCAGGAGCCCGTGGTAACGCAGGTCAGGTATTACAGCTATGTGGTATGAGAGGTATTATGGCTAATACTTCTGGTAGAAAGGTTGATATCCCAGTTAAATCAAACTTCCGTATGGGTCTTACTCCACTAGAGTACTTTATTTCAAGCCGTGGTGGTAGAAAAGGTCTAGCCGATAAAGTTCTTAAGACTGCCGACTCTGGTTACTTAACTAGAAGACTAGAGGCAGTTGCTCAAGAAGTTATCATTTCTCAAGAAGATTGCTTCAAAGAGAATGGTGAGAAAACTAAGGGTATGCTAGTTTCTGCTATTACAAAAGATGGCACTCCAGTATGCTCATTACAACAAAGAATTATAGGTAGATTCACAGCATCTGATGTCCTAGATCCTAAGACTAAGGCTGTAATCGTAAAGGCTGATACAATGGTTACTCCAGCTATGGCTCAAGCTATAGTTGATGCCGGTGTAGAGGCTGTAAATATTAGAACTGCTCTTACTTGTAGATCTAAGCACGGTATTTGTGCTAAATGTTATGGTAAGAATATGTCTAATAATAAGATTGTTCCATTAGGTGAGCCAGTAGGTATTATTGCAGCTCAGTCAATCGGTGAGCCAGGTACACAGCTTACAATGAGAACATTCCACACAGGTGGTGTTGCGAATGCTGCCGATATTACGCAAGGTCTTCCTAGAGTTGCCGAGATATTCGAGGCAAGAAAACCTAAGGGTGTTGCTACAGTCAGCGAAGTTGCTGGTAAAGTAACACTTAAAGAGATGGCATCTCAAAATAAAGATGGTGGTAAATACTACGAAGTAATAGTTAAGAACCCTGACGGTGACGGTAAATATATCGTTCCTTATGGTGTTGGTTTGAAGGTTAAGAATGGTGATATGGTAGAGGCTGGTACAGTTCTTACTGAAGGTTCTATCTATCCTAATGATTTCCTAAGAACTAGAGGCGTAAACGAGGTACAAAATTACCTTCTAAACGAAGTTCTAGCTACTTACTCTTCTCAAGGTGTTGAGCTTAATACTAAGCACGTAGAGATTATCATTAGACAAATGCTTAAGAATGTTAAGGTAGAGGACAGTGGAGATACTAGTATGCTAGTAGGCGATATTGTTGACCACTTCACATTCGAGGCTGAAAATGATAGAGTTGTTAGTGAGGGTGGTGTTCCTGCTACTGCAAAGAGATTAGTACAAGGTATCACTAAAGCATCACTAAGTAACCCATCATTCCTAGCTGCTGCATCATTCCAAGAGACTTCTAGAGTTCTTACTGATGCTTCTGTTAAGGGTAAAGTTGATAACTTAATCAGCTTGAAAGAGAACTTAATGATAGGTAAGCAGATTCCTGCAGGTACTGGATTTAAGGCTATCAAGGATTTACAGTATAGAGATACTAAGGAAGAAATCAAAGAATTTGCACAAATGGACGATGAGACCAGCAAGTTATTTGATGAAAGCCTAGAAGAAAATATCGATTAATTTAAAAAAAGTTCCTTATAAGTAAAATTTCAAATTTTGCCTATATTAGGAACTTTTTTTGATGTTTGCATAATATGCAAGATTTTTATAAAAATTGCAAGAATTTTCATTTTAGGTATTTACAATAAAAATAAAATGTAGTATAATATGAGTGTTAATTAAGTAAGTGCTCATGGTAAGTAGGTGGAATTACTTTTTAAATGAGTATTTATTAATGGGATAAAGCAAGTCTGCTTTTGTGGGGGGAAATAATAGTTTCAAGGAGAATTGTTATGGAACCAAATAATTATTATGAAAATTTAGTAAAGACCTATGCTTCACACGATAGTAGCGCAACTCTAGATGTTATCGAGCCAATGGCATCTGTACCAGCATCTATGAAACTAAGAGAAAAGGGGATTCACTTAGTATTAAGAGATGGTAAACTTTGTTGTGTAAATTCTGAACTTGGCAAGGCTCTTAGGAGATATTGCGAGAAAAGTGGAGTATTAGAGACAGCTTTAAATTCGGCTAATGTAAAAAATGATGTAGCTATGGAATCTAATGCTATGGGATTAGAGGCACAAACCCAATTACTCAATTAGCAAAAAGTAGAATAAAACACCTTTCGGGGTGTTTTTTCGTTTTTTAGGTGGTAAAAAGATTTTGCTTTTATATCCTTTTATGTTAAATTATTATATATAATAAAGATTTATTAATACTAAAATAAAGACCACCTCTTTATTTTATGAATATAAAAGGATACTTGTATGAATAAACCCCTTAAAATAACAATTATTGTAGTGAGTGCTATATTGGCGTGTGTTTTAGCATTTCTATCCATATACTATCTATGGCCATGGAATAAAAAATTCTTTAATACTGCCGATATGGAATTTGCTATCCCAGGATTGGATACAGCTTTTGTCCCTCAAGGAATGTCTCTGGTAGATGGCAGTGATGACTTTTTAATTTGTGGGTATATGTCCGATGGTTCACCATCTAGAATTTATCTAATTGATGGAGAATCCAAAGAGGCAACTAAATATATTACTCTAAAAGTGGATAATGCCGATTATATTGGTCACGCTGGTGGCATTGCCTCTAGTGGCAGTTCTATTTGGATTGTAGGCGACGGCAATTTGTATAGATTTACTCTTAGGGAATTTAATAATAAGCAAAATGGTGAGAGCCTACACGTTGATGCTTATACCGATACTCTAAATGGAGCAGACTTTGTATTTGCAAATGCCGGAGTGCTTTGGGTAGGCGAATTTTACAAGAAAGGCGATTATGAGACTAGAGATGCCCATCATATTGAGACTAGGTCGGGAGAAACCAATCCTGCCGTAGTATATGGCTTTACTATTGATGAACAGAAGAAATTAGGCTTGTATACAACCAATACTAATTCTACACCTATTCCATCTATGGCACTTTCTATTCCAGCATTGGTGCAGGGGATTGCTATATCTGGTGGTGAGGATAGTAGGATACTAGCATCGACCTCTTATGGTCTTTCCGATTCTAAATTATACTGCTATAGAAATGTTTTGCAGGAAGATGCCCATTCGTCTATTAGATATGGTCTTTATACTGTGCCACTATGGTTCTTGGATAATGATGCATTAATTAGCACAGCAACCATTCCATCTATGTCTGAGGAGATAGTTATTAAGAATAATAGGGTGTATATTTTGTTTGAATCGGCTTGTAAGAAGTATAAGATATTTAATAGAGTTAGCATAGATTCGGTATATTCTTTGCCAATTTCGGCATTATAATTATAAAAAGAGCAAAAAATCTTGTAAAAAAATTTACAAGGTTGAAAATTTGTGTTAAAATCTAAGTAGAAATATGTAAAAATTAGAAAAAGTGGAACGATATGAAGAAATTTACCTATCCTGCAGTTATATTTTATGATGAAGAAGAAAAAGCTTATATCATTGCTATGTTTGATTTAGGTCTAGTTACTAGTGGTGAAACTGTTGAAAAAGCACATGAATCAGCTAGAGAAATGCTTGATTCTTACCTAGAGTGTGCTTTTGCTTTTGGTTGCGATATTCCAGAGGCTAGTAGCTTTGATGTGGTAGTTCAAACACACCCAAAGGAGATATGTGTACTTGTAGAGTCTACTCTTGATGATAAGAACAAGGCAGTTTAATTTGTTTATAAAAAATCTGGCATTTTGGCTGGATTTTTTTGTTTTTAGTTACCTGCAAATATTTATACAATTTATTGAAATAAAAAATACTAAAAACCGTTGACATTGGGTGTAATATTTGGTAAACTTAATACCGTATTATAGTAAACTAAACGAATATTGTCGTTTGGTAATTTTTAAGTGGTCGATTTGGGTGTGATTTCGATTGTTTAGAAATTTCCCACACTATTTTACTGGGCAAGAGCCTATGTGCTAAGTGGGATATGTCTTCAAATATGATTTTGGGTTGAATTTCGTATTTGATAAAAAATTCAGGAGGATAAAATGCCAACAATACATCAATTAGTTAAGCAAGGTAGAAAGCAGATTGCTGAAAAGTCAAAAACTCCTATTCTAGATGAAAATCCACAAAAGAGAGGAGTATGTCTAAGTGTTACTACTACATCTCCTAAGAAACCTAACTCAGCTTTAAGAAAAATTTGTAGAGTTAGACTATCTAATGGTCAAGAGGGTACTGTTTATATCCCAGGTGAGGGACACAACCTTCAAGAGCATAGCGTAGTATTAATCCGTGGTGGTAGAGTAAGAGACTTACCAGGTGTTCGTTATCATGTTATCAGAGGAACACTTGATACTGCTGGTGTTGCTAAGAGAAAGCAATCAAGAAGTAAGTATGGTGCTAAAAAAGGTAAATAATAATTACCATACAATAGGCTTTTAAGACCTAATAAAAATTGAATTATAAAGCGAAAAATTTTCGTTAATACTTAAAATATAACAAGGAGAAAAGATATGCCAAGAAGAGCAGGTGTACGTAAAAGAGACGTTTTGCCAGATTTTATCTACAATAATAAGATTGTAACTAAACTTATCAATCAAGTTATGTTAGATGGTAAGAAGGCAACAGCTGAAGGAATTGTTTACGGTGCTTTTGATATTATCAAAGAGAAATTATCCGTAGAGCCTGATAAGTACTTCCTTCAAGCATTAGAGAATCTAAAACCACTTTTAGAGACTAAGGCTAGAAGAGTTGGTGGTAGCAACTACCAAGTACCTATCGAGATTACTCCATCTAGACAACAAACTCTAGCAATTAGATGGTTAGTAAGTTACGCTAGAAAGAGAAATGAAAAGAGCATGGAAGAGAAACTTGCATGTGAGATTATTGATGCTTACAATAGTACAGGTGGAGCATACAAGAAGAAAGAAGACGTTCATAAAATGGCTGAAAGTAATAAAGCTTTCGCACATTACAGATGGTAATAAGGAGAAAATACAATGGCCAGAAAAACTCCAATTGAGAAATTTAGAAATGTGGGTATTATGGCTCACATCGATGCTGGTAAAACTACTACTACTGAGAGAATCCTTTTCTTCACAGGTAAAACTCACAAATTAGGTGAGGTTCACGAGGGTGAAGCTACTATGGACTGGATGGCTCAGGAGCAAGAAAGAGGTATCACTATTACTAGTGCTGCTACAACTTGTATGTGGAAAGACCATCAAATCAATATTATAGACACTCCAGGACACGTTGACTTCACAGTAGAAGTTAATAGAAGCTTAAAAGTTCTAGATGGTGCAGTTGCAGTATTTAGTGCTAGAGCAGGTGTTGAGGCTCAGTCAGAGACAAACTGGAGACTAGCAGATAAATATAATGTTCCTAGAATGGCTTATGTAAATAAGATGGACATTAATGACGCTAACTTCGAGAGAGTTATTGAGAGTATGAAGACTAGATTAAAATCTAATGCTATCGCACTTCAATTACCTATCGGACAGGCTGATGAATTCCAAGGAATCATCGACCTAGTTGAGATGAATGCTACTTACTATAGAGATGACAAAGGTCAACAAACTGAAGTAACAGAAATCCCAGCTGAATACAAAGAAAAAGCAGAGAAAATGAGAGCTGAACTTGTAGAAGTTGCTGCTGAGCAAGATGATGCTCTTATGGAAAAATATTTCGAGACTGGCGATTTGACAGTTGAAGAAATAAAGAAAGGTATCAGAAAAGGTACTATCGCAGGTAAAATTAACCCAGTAGTTTGTGGAACATCTTTCAAAAACAAAGGTATCCCAAAATTACTAGATGCTATCGTTGACTATATGCCAGCACCTACAGACGTAGAGAGCATCAGAGGTACTAAACCTGGTACAGAAGAGGAAGAGGATAGACATAGTAGCGATACTGAGCCATTCGCTGGTTTAGCATTCAAAATTATGACTGACCCTTATGTTGGTAGACTAACATTCTTTAGAATATATTCTGGTGTTATGACAGCAGGTAGTTATGTCTACAATAGTTGCAAAGATAAGAAAGAGAGAATCGGAAGACTTATCAGAATGCACGCTAATCACAGAGAGGAAATTGAGGAAGCTTATGCAGGTGAGATCGTTGCTATAGTTGGTCTAAAAGATACAACTACTGGTGATACTCTATGTGCAGAGAATAAGCCAATCGTCCTAGAGAGTATGGATTTCCCAGAGCCAGTTATTAGGGTTGCTATCGAGCCTAAGACTAAACAAGACCAAGAGAAGATGGTTATCGCTCTTGTTAAACTTGCTGAGGAAGACCCAACTTTCAAAACTTACACTGACCAAGAAACTGGTCAAACAAT
>CAYTNS010000032.1:0-7362 GCA_964439345.1 uncultured Christensenella sp. | reverse complement strand
TAAAGGTGGTCAGTATGGACGCTATTCCAAAGACTGAGTATGTGATTGTTATAGATGCCGGACACGGTGGTCGAGATGATGGGTGCAGTGGAGTGAATGGAACTAAAGAAAGTAATATTAATCTAGCTATTGCAAAGAAATTGAAAAATGACCTAGAGGGGCTGGGCATAAAGGTGGTGCTTACTAGGCCGGATAATAATGGACTATATAAATCTAATGTGGATAATTACAAGCAATCGGATATGAGTGAAAGGGTTAAAATTATAGAGGAATCAAATGCCGATATGGTCATATCTATTCACTGCAATTCCTATGCAGACAGTTCAGTCAGTGGTGCTCAAACTTACTACCACGAGGGTGATGAAATAGGCAAAGAATTTGCTGGGGCTGTACAGGAGCAATTAAAGAAACAATTGCAAAATGCTAGAGGGGAAATAGGTAAGGGGGATTACTATCTTTTGAAGGAAACATGTGCCCCAGCTGTCATAGTGGAATGCGGATATCTAAGCAATGCTCAAGATGAAGAAAATTTGAATAATGAAGCGTATCAAAATAAAGTCTCTTATGCTATTATGTGTGGTGTTGTTAAATATTTTTCCTTATGTGGCAATGACTAATTTTTGACAACAATTATATTTATATTGACAATTGCTATATAATTAATATCAATAAATTATAAATTGCTTTTTGTGTAATTAGTGAAATCGTCTAATTGGTTTCAGTTCCTTTGCTTTATTTTGATACGATTTAAAGATAGCTCAAATGGATATAAATTAAATAAGCTGTAAACTTTTTATGGGTCTAAATTTCTCATATAATATAATAAAAAATGACCTGCGTTTGCAAGTCATTTGTGTCGTATAGATTATTAATTATTTCTTTGATGTAATTACTTTTTCTAGAAATATTCTTTTATCAAAAGCTCCTCGTTTGGTACTTTTTCTATTTGCAACATCTATTATGTCGTCTAGTGTTGCTCCCTCCAATTTTGCTAGTGCTCTTAATACCTCTAGTGCATCGGCAATCTCTTCTATCCTATCCTCACCTTTAGCCGTAATTACTTCACGGCATTCTTCTTCTAATTTGGTTTCCAGTGCTAGTTTGTATTCGTCTAAGTTTAATTCTCTGGTGATGGGCTCTTCACCTTTTTCTTCAATTATTTGAGGTATATTATTTCTTACTAATTTATTATAAATTCTTTCCATCTTTGCTCCTTATGATTTTTATTAAATTATGCTTAGTGGTATCTGGCAAATTGAAGTGCTTCATATATTAATTTTGTTTCTTATCTTAATTACTCTTGTTTATTTATTGCCTTTGCCTAGTGTTTTAAGTAGGGCTTGGTGGGCTAATTTTAGTTCGTCTATTATCGCGATGTTTATAGGGATTGTGTTTACTTTGCGATAATCGTCCAGTAGCTTTGGTAAATCATTAAGGGGTGTTCTAATTATTCTAAAGTTGTATTCGATTTCTTGCTCGGTGTAATGGGTAGACTGTATATCTGGTTCTTTATCTGAAAAGGTGTAGTGATAAATGACCTTTGATACAAATCCATCATTACTTTTGTAACGCGCCTCAAAAAAACTGGTAAAGTTATTTTCAAATGTGATGCCTGTTTCTTCCTTTAGTTCTCTTACTAAGCCAGTCAAAATATCTTCACCCTCTTCTAAGTGTCCACCAGGTAATTGACAACCACCTCTAGATAGAGCAAGTAATATATTCTTATCCTTGTCAATGATAAATGCCTTTACTCTGGTGACGTCTCTTTTTATATCTCTATCTAAATTGCATTCAAATATTTCCATTTGCTTGTTAACCTCTTTTAAAAAGATTATATCATCTAACTTTTATTTTTTAAAAATAAATACAGGTAAAAATTTTTATAAATAAGAGGGGGATTGATTTTAAAGAATATTGCAAAAAGATAAATAAAAGATAAATTTGATTGAAGTAATCATAAATGATGGGAATTATACATAAATTAGTATTATGAAGAAAAGCTTATTTTTAAATATTGTATATAGTTTTGTACCCGTGCTAGTAGTTGCTATTTTGGGTAGTATATTTGTAAATCTGGGTATGGATTGGTTTGGGACGCTTTCCAAGCCTATGCAGTGGATTCCTAATTTTGTCATACCCATTGTTTGGACAGTGATATATATCCTAGCAGGGGTTATATTATTTTTGCTAGTAAAAAATGATAGGCTCAATAAAACTTTAATGATAATTTTTATCATTAATGGAGTGCTTAATATCCTTTGGTGCTTACTATTCTTTACACTTGAGCTTACATTTTTAGGATTGATTGCCATTATTCTAAATGCTATATTTGCTTACTATTTGGTTATTGAATTGAGCAAAGAAAGTAAACTTTATTTTTATATGCTTAGCATTTATCCTGTGTGGCTAAGTATTGCTACATGTTTAAATCTAGCTATATGGATTTTGAATTAAAAAGGTATCCACATTTTTCGTGGATACCTTTTTATATTAATCGCCCATTGAGTGGTCGTCTTTCATAAGCTTGGTTAGTCCTACCACCCTAGTCCCAGCCTCTTCACTGGCATCTACAAAGTTTTCGTTTGCATCTATCTGCATTTCGTCATTTGTAAATGGTGGCAAGTCTTTAATTTTTACGCCATTTAAAAGCCCTGCAAATTTGCAAATTTCGCTAGGTGTTTTTTTGTCAAATGCGTGACCAGCGCCCAAGGCTTTTCGGGATAATCTAGTGTGACCATTTAAAAATAATGCCTCACGCATTCTAACGGGATAATAATTAGTAATAGCCTCTAGAGTATCCAAAATTTTCACTCTTCTAGCACCCGTTACTTTTGAGTAATATGCACAGATTAAATCGTAAGCCTCTTCAGGGTGAAGAGTTTTTTCGGATAATTGGATAATTTCGTTGTAATTTTTTGTGCTAATTTCCATAAATTTATTGTTGTTTTTATTTAAAACAACTGGAATTAAACAATTTTTCTCCCTATCCACATTTGTGCAATCTGCCCATAATACTTCAGACATAGGTATTTCTCTTTCTTTACTTTTCGCCATATCTATTGTCCTCCCCCATAAATATACTTTCAGTATATTAAATTGAGGGATTAAAGTCAAATGTAGTGGGGTGTAAAATGAAAAATAGGTGGCATATATTTTATGATGGCAAAGGTGATTTATTTTTCAGTTATTATTGGGAATTTTGTGGGATACCCCTCACAAAGTTCATTAAATTGTGGCTTACAAAATAGAATGTGTGGCAAGGGATATGGTGGATAGAGTGGTTATAAAGATATATTTTAATACTATATAATTTATATTATGAGCAAAAAAACACTTTGTTTAGATGTGAATTTGTGTTAAAATACACTAATATGAGTAAAAATGAAATGTTGTTTGAATTTAATAGTCTAGATGACAAGACTGCCAAAACTATGAACCCACAGGTTCTAGCGTTTGTTGGCGATGCCGTTTATTCTTTGTATATTAGACAGTGGATAGTCCTTACAGATAATTCCAAGGTGAAGGATTTGCATAGTCATGTGACCAATTTTGTAAAGGCTAGTGGTCAGAGTAATTTTATTGAGAAATTATTACCTCTTTTTAATGAAGACGAGATGTCGGTATTTAAAAGGGGTAGGAATTATAAGACTATATCCACAGCTAAGAATGCTAGTATTATAGATTACAAGAGGGCTACAGGATTAGAGGCTGTATTTGGATATTTGTATCTATCTGGCAAGAAAGAAAGGCTAAATGAAATGTTATCTATGAGTATAGGAGAAAAAGATGAAGGTTAAGGGAAGAAATGCCGTTAGAGAGGCACTAGTTTCAAATACTAATATTACTAAGATTTTGGCTAGTAAGAGTGCCAAGGATAGGGTGTTTAGCGAGATTATAGATCTTGCTAATAAAAAGCGAGTAAAGGTGCAATTTGTAGATAATAAGGTGCTAGATAATGAGTGTGACAATCATCAAGGACTTATTGCTTTTACTAGTGACTTTGAGTATAGCACAGTCGAAGATATATTAGATGTGGCTAGAGAGAAGGGCAAAGATAATTTTATTCTTATTCTAGATGGAGTGGAAGACCCACACAATTTCGGCAGTATCATTAGAGTAGCCGAGTGTCTAGGTGTAGATGGCATTATTATTGCTAAAAATAGGGCTTGTCCTGTAACCGATACCGTTGCCAAGGTTAGTGCTGGAGCGATAGAGCATATTAAGATTGCCAAAGTTACCAATATTAATACCGAGATAGAGAGGCTAAAGGAAAAGGGTGTTTGGGTATACGCTTGTGAATTAGGTGGCGACGACCTAGACACAGCTAATCTTACTGGAAATATTGCTATTGTTATGGGTAGCGAGGGTAAAGGTGTGAGTAGGCTTACTAGAGAACTTTGTGATGGAGTTGTTACTATGCAAATGTATGGCAAGGTAAATTCCCTAAATGTAAGTGTTGCTACTGGCATAGTGCTTTACGAGGCAGTGAGGAAGAGAAAATAATGGATAATATTAATGATATTATAAGGTCTGCCCAGACGGGAGACCAAAGGGCGTGGCAGGAAATATTAGAGGGGCATAAATACATTGTTACATCTATCGTTCGTAAATATTTCTTGGTCGAAGAGGATATGGAAGACTTGATTCAAGAGGGTATGAAAGGGCTTTGTAGGGCTGTAAATACCTTTGATGCTAGTAGAGATGTCCTATTTTCAACATACGCTAGTAATGTAGTAAGAAACGAGATTATTTCGGCTATTAGAAGGGAGCAGACCTGCAAAGGGAAGATGCTAAAAGAAACCGTTTATGGCGAGGTTGATGAATTTTCGGACGATACTACTCCCGACCCCGAGGGCGATTTAATCAATAACGAAAATTATCAGGAACTTAGGAGTTTAATACAAAAAAATCTTAGTTCTTACGAGTGTTCTGTGATAGACTATTATTTGGAGGGAAAAAGTTATCTTGAGATAGCAAAAGCCCTAAATGTAGACAAAAAATCTATAGATAATGCTATTGCTAGGATAAAAAATAAATTAAAAAGGGCAATAAAGGAGAAGAAATGAGCTATTTAGCACTATATAGAAAGTATAGGTCAAAGACCTTTGACGAGATAGTTGGGCAAAAGCACATCACCCAGTCGCTAATTAACCAGATAAAAAATGACGAAGTGGGACACGCTTACCTTTTTACAGGAACTAGGGGTACGGGAAAGACTAGTATTGCCAAAATTTTTGCTAAGGCTATTAATTGTCTTAGCCCAGTTAATGGTAGCCCTTGTGGCAAGTGTCAGGCTTGTAAAGCTCTAAATGATGCCGGTTCGGTAGATATCTTTGAGATTGACGCAGCTAGTAATAATAGGGTAGATGAGATTAGAGAATTAAGAGAAAGAGTAAAATATCCACCCGTTACTTGTAGATACAAAGTCTACATAATAGACGAGGTGCATATGCTTACCGATAGTGCCTTTAATGCGCTACTTAAAACCCTAGAAGAACCACCATCGTATGTGGTATTTATTCTAGCTACTACCGAGGTGCAGAAATTACCTGCAACCATACTTAGTAGATGTATGAGGTTTGATTTTAAATTACTTACCGAAGAGGAATTAGAATCCCACCTAAAATATGTATTTAAGGATAGTGGCATAAAGTACGAGGATTCGGCAGTGTCTACTATTGCAAGGCTTGGCGCTGGTAGTGTTAGAGATACACTATCTATAGCCGATATGTGTGTGGCATATAGCAATAGGAATGTTACCTACAATTCGGTTATCGAGGCTGTAGGTATGACCGATAGGAATACTATGAAGATATTGCTTTCGGCAGTACTAGATAAAAATGAGGGTGAAGTGCTATCCAATATAGATATGGTGGCTAGAGCCGGTAAAAATATTACCCAATTAGCTAAAGATTTGGTTGGCTATGTTAGAGACTTGCTGATAGTTAAAACCTGCAAGGATTATAAATCTATACTTAAATTGCCTAGCGACCAGATAAAGGAACTAGAGGAATTATCTAAAAAAGCCGATAATACCAGACTAATAGATATCTTGACAGTGCTATCCTCACTAGATAACGAATTTAGATACTCCACTAATCCTAGAGGATTGCTAGAGATTAAGCTAGTTATGCTATGTAATTACGATAGTAGAGATATAGATGAATTAAAGATGAAAATCAAAGTATTAGAGAGTAAAATAAATAAGTAAAGAAGGCTAGATAAATGGATATTTTTGATAAAATATTTACCAAATCCGATGCCGACGAGAATAAGAAAAAGTCCAAAATGCTACTAGGTAGATTGCTTATTAATTTGCGTAAATGCAATCATATCAAGCTTTATTCACTTTTGGAGGCTGTGAGCGATACCGACCTAGTAGATGGTGTACTAAAGGTGACCATTGATGACGACGTTTCCTTCGAGATGATTAATAACCCCAAAGATGTGGCTGTGCTAAACGAAGTTTTGGGCGAGATCGAGGGTGGTCTAAAGGTGGAATTATTTAGTACCGGTAGGAGGGAATTTGACCCCATCAAATTTGAAAATTATCTTAGACAAGAATTTGGTAAAATTGTAGTAATTAAGTAAAAAAAATAATATTTTATAAGGAGATTAAAATTATGTATAAAGGAATGAATTTCGGTGGCATGGGTGGAATGAATATGCAGAAGCTTATGCAACAAGCACAAAAGATGCAATCAGATATGCAACAACAGGCAGAAAAGGCAGAGGAAGAACTAAATAATACTATTCTTACCGGCACTAGTGGTGGTGGAATGGTTGAGGTATCTTGTACTGGTAAAAAGGTGATTACTGGTATCAAAATTAAGCCAGAAATTGTTGACCCAGACGATATTGAGATGCTAGAAGATTTAGTAATGACAGCAACAAATGAGGCTTTAAATAAGGCTACAGAATTAGAAAATAAATTAAAGCCAGATGCGCTAGGTGGTCTAGGACTATAATGGATAATAATATAGAGAGTATGGAGAGACTAATCTACTCTTTTACCAAACTCCCAGGTGTTGGCAGAAAGACTGCCGAGAGATATGCCTATAGGATTCTTGATTTAGATGAAGATACAGTATCAACTTTTGCTAAAGCTATAGTTGATGCAAAGAGTAAAATTCATTTCTGCGAGATTTGTGGCAATTTTACCGAGGGTAATATATGCAATATTTGCAAGAGTAGACAGTCATCAATTATTTGTGTTGTAAAAGAGCCAAAAGATATTGTGGCTATAGAAAAGGCTAAAAATAGCAATTATTTGTACCATGTTTTGCATGGTACTATTAGCCCTATGGAGAATAGAGGCCCTAATGATATTAGAATTAAGGAATTACTTAGTAGACTAGATGG
>CAYTNS010000031.1:0-8151 GCA_964439345.1 uncultured Christensenella sp. | reverse complement strand
AATGCGATAGTCAAGGCGCAGATTGAAAATAAAGAGAAAAGAGAAGTAAGGATTGAAACGACTAAAGCTAAAGGCACAAAGGGCCGTAAGAAAAGTGCTAATAGTAAATAATTCTCCTTTATAGAATATTTTTAAAAATTTTTCTACAAATTTTGCAATACCCCTATTATTTTTAATTTATTTATGTTACAATGAATGTAGATTAAGATTAAATGGGGGAAAATGGAATGGCATCACTTATGATACATTTACTAGTTGGTCATGAATATTGCAAGAATCATCAAGTGCAAGACGTTGATGCTTTTTTAAAGGGCAATCTTGCTCCTGACTTTGCTGATGAAAAGTGGATTGCTCATTATTCTAAATGCAAATTTAATAAAACATACACCGATTCACTTAAGACTAAAGTTGACTTAAATAGATATTGTAGGGAAAATGTAATTGATTCGGATTTTAAGAGGGGAGAATTTCTACATCTTTTAACCGATTATGTATTCTTTTCGCAATATATGCTTAATAATCCTAAATACCAAGCCTGTGACGATAATAACCAATTGGGAATAGTAAAAATCTTATATAGAGATTACCACAGGAGTAATGATTGGATAATGAAGTCGTATGATGGATTGAGGTTAGACTTGCTACCAGAAGAGATGAAGGCAACTAGAGAAGATGAGATGGAGATTTTGTCTAAAGATTCACTTAGACATATGGTATCTTTCTGTGCTGGGATTGACCTAAATAAAGCATATTCTGATTACAGAGAAAATAATATTGATGAGATGGAAATGTAATAGATGTCTTACCTTGGCAAGGGGTTGCTGAGGTAAGATATTTTTGTTAAATGGGAGGCTTTAAATTCTCCCATTTTTTATTGGAATAATTGAAAGTAAATATATACAAAATATATTATGGGTAAAATTGTTTTATTTATTTCGGCATTTGTTCCGATGTATATTGTATTTTTGGTGACATTAATAATTGAATTAATTAATGCCAATCTTAGATTAAATATTACTAATACTGTGGTTTTGGTGTCTTTGATACTTCTTATTTTATTCGGGATATTTGGACTAATGGTCCTTATTAATAGCAGGGGAAAAGAGTATAAAAAAGTAACTATTGTATCCAAGAAAAATATTACCGACCAGCACTTTCTAAATTACTTTTCCCTCTTTGTCTTACTAGCACTAACTTTTGATTTATCTAAAATTTGCTTTATATTTGCTTTGGTTGTAATTTTAATATTTTTAGGTGTGGTGTATATTAAGAATAATATTTTTTATGTGAACCCACTTTTGAATATACTAGGCTATAGCTTTTATGATATCTCATATATAGAGGGTGATGAGACTATAGACACTAGGATTTTTTACAAAGGGGAATTGGATATATCTAAGTGTAAGTATAAATTATATACTATATATAAAAATCTATACTTTTTAGATAAGTGGCAAGACTAGTTTGTCTTGTTTTCTATTTGCTATATAAATAGAATCGTACACCTTGAAATATTGTTTATTATATGGATAGAAAAATTTAATATTGTTGTCATAAAAAGTAAGTAGCGTGAGTATACTATAGCAGAACTTAAATTTATGGGGGTTGTTATGGTGTTTGAGCCAAATTTCAAAAAGGTTAAGAGTAGTGTAAGAAGACACATTGGGACTACTCAAAGTATTGTTGAAGTAAAATTGCCTACAAATGATGCAGAGTTAAGAGAAATATATTCGGTGGGTGCAAAGGCAGATATTGTCTCGTCCGAAATTGGTGGCAAGACTATTAATTTTATAGGCTTAGTGGATTTTCAGGCAATATACCAAGGTGGTGAATTGTCTTCGCTAGATTACACTGCAGAATTTAAAGACAAATTCGATATGCAAGAAGATTTGGTGGGTGAACTCATTGTTAGTAGTTCGGTAGTTGAAGTTAATAGTAACATTGTAAATAGCGATATTAGGGCTACTGCTATTGTAGAGGTTAGCATAGATATTATTGAAACTAGTGAGTATAATGTGCTAGTAGACATCGATGCTATGGGTGCTTACAAATCCACTAAAGAGATAAATTACAGTACTTATCTAGGCAAGGCTGTGGAAAAATTTGATGTGGCTAGTGATATAGATATATTAGATGCTAAGTCAATATATATGGTTACTCCTTGTGTAAGATTAAATAGTGTTTTGCCTAAAGATAATTATATAGAGGCAACGGGTGTATTGGGGTTAGATATTTGCTATTCTACCAGTGATGAATTGTCTGGGCTTAAGTCTACATATAGGGAAAAGCCTTTTACATGGGAATTGGCTTATGACGGCTTAGAGGATAGTAATTATGTTGCTACAGCACTATCCATTATTTCAAATGAAATCAAGGTTACTAGTACTCCTACCGAAGACGGAATGAATGTATCTATGAGTGTGCCTGTAGAACTAAGAGGATTTGTATTTGAGAATAATACATTAAATGTGGTTGATGATGTGTACCTAGAGAGCAATTACCTAGCTATTACATCTGAGGTAATGCCAAGCATTGTAAATTTCGGTGTGGCATCATTTAAGGATAATATCGCCGGTTCTGCCGAGGTAACAGAGAGTGCTCCGTTTATTGATGAGATACTATCTGTATCCACAAATAATATTGTCCTTGCTAGAAATTACATTGAGGAAGATAGGCTTGTGGTAGAGGGTGTTGCCACTGCTACAGTTGTGTACTATACCAAGGAGACCTCATCTGCTACCTCCCTTCAAATTGAGATGCCTTTTGCTGTGGAAGAGAAAGTGGGTGCTATGGAATCTGGTATTGTGACACTATGTCTTTCAGATATTTCTGCCAAGAGTAGAAGGGGTAAAGAGATAGAAGTTTCGGGTGAATTATGTGTGTATGCAGATACATATAATTACAATGAAAGTATGATAATATCTAGTGTTGCATTGGGAGAAGAAAAGGCTCAAGACGATTGCTCACTATACATTTACATTGTTAAGCCTAATGAAACAATATGGGATATTGCGAAAGAAATGAACATCTCAAGTGAACTCATTATGGAACAAAATCCAGGGCTAGAATTGCCTCTAGAGGCTGGACAAAAACTAGTAATATATAAGTCCAGAGTAATGGAATTTTAATTAAAATACTTATCTTAACTCCCTAATTTTAAATTGAGTAGCATATTTATAATATGTTACTCTTTTTTTGATGTGATGACAGTATTTCGACAAGTATTTACAAAATATATATACTTATTGACAGAAAGTCTAAATAATTTTATTAATAAATATTCTTTTGCGTGTAAAACATTATATATGCGAGGTGGACGATGAAAAGATTGTTTATGTGGGTAATAATTGCAATAGTACTAACATTCTCTATATCTACAGTTGGCTGTACGGGAGAAACTCCCTCTATAGTTAGAATCCATATTAGGGCTAATTCAAATAGTGTAGATGACCAAGCCATTAAATTGGTTGTTAGGGATAATGTGATTAATTTTATTCGTGAGAAGATAGCCGATTGCGATACTAGCAAAGAAGTTTTATCTGCCCTAGAAAGTAATCTAAAAGGTATAGAAGATATTGCAGATAATGTGCTTATGGAAAATGGTTATAATTATTTATCTTCTGCCTCTATAGATTACGAATACTTTCCATCTAGAGATTATGATGGGGTTACTTTCCCTGCAGATTATTACAATGCACTTATCCTAAGGCTGGGTACTGGTACGGGAGATAATTGGTGGTGTGTAGCATACCCACCACTATGCTTTGTCGGCGAAAATTCTACTAGTGAAAAGGTGGAGTACAGGAGTAAGATTTTAGATTGGTTAAAGAGTTTGTAAATATAAAATACATAATTAAAGGAGGAGAGAATGAGAAGATATAAGGTTGCATTTTGTGTGGTGTCGTTACTGGCAATTCTTTCGGTATTTACTATTAGTTACTTTGGTCTTAATAAAAAATCTGTATGGGCTTACGATAACTCATACATTTATTCTGCTCAAGAGAAACTAAAAGAATTGGGATACTACGATGGGGTAGTAAATGGTGTGTACGATGATGCTACTGTAGTCGCTATAAAAAATTTTCAAGCCGACCATGGTATATATGTGTCTGGTGCAGTAGGTGGAGTTACTGCTAATGCACTAGGAATATATATGTCCTCTCAGGATAGTAATGACTTATACTTACTAGCCAAATGTATACATGCCGAGGCTAGGGGAGAGAGCTATGTGGGTAAGGTGGCAGTAGGTGCAGTTATTTTAAATAGGGTTGCTAGTCCAGATTTTCCAGATACCATATATGGGGTTATTTACCAGCCGTGGGCGTTTACAGCCGTTCACGATGGGCAGATAGATTTAGAACCGGAGGCTGCCAGTTACCAAGCGGCAACCGATGCTCTAAATGGTTGGGACCCTACTTATGGTTGTTTGTATTATTACAATCCTGCCACTGCTAGTTCTAGCTGGATATATAGCAGGGAAACGGTGGTAACTATTGGTAAGCATATTTTTGCAATATAAGGAGTGTTATGAAAAATAAAGGATATCTAATTACAATATCTTTACTTAGTGCATTGTCTCTAATTTTTATTGTGCTCTTTGCAGTTTTTTATTCTATTAGCAATTCATACAAGAATCAATTGGAGAATAATTACACAAAGAGTTTTTATGAAGTGGTCTCTAATATTAATGACCTAGAGGTAGATATGTCTAAGATAGTGGCAACTACTAGTCTAGATAGCCAGAGGGAACTACTGAGTAATATTAGAGAAAATTCTAGCCTAGCAGTTACTAATCTTAGTAATTTGCCACTGGATTTTAGTGGTGTTAGTTCTCTTAATAATTTACTTAATAGTACCAGTGGTTTTTCGTATAGTTTACTTCTTAAGAATTATGATGGCAAGGCTATCTCCGATGATGACTACGCCCAGATATCCACCTTGCATACTAGGATTAGAGAAATCCAATTCGACTTAAATAATTATATCTCTGGTCTTGGCTACGATTACAGCATACTAGATAATATTAATATTGGAGATATGGAAAAGAGTAATTACGATGCAGGACTTGTAAATACCGAGAGCTCAAAAACGGAAATCCCCACATTGATTTACGATGGACCATTTTCGGATACGGTACTTAATAAAGAGATTAAGGGTTTGGGGGATGAAGAATATTCCCTAGACGAGGCAACCCAGTATCTTCATAATATCTTTACAGGCTTTGCAATATATTATCTGGGTGAGAGCAAGGGGAAATTTGAAACATACAATTTTGATGTTAAGGGAGATATTGATCTTTATGTATCGGTTACAAAGAGGGGCTGTATGCTTTTAACTATCACAGCCTTTGGCAGTGGCAATGAAAGTAAACTTACTCTAGATGAAGGAGTAGCACTTGCCGAGAGCTTTGCAAAAGATGTGGGAATGGATAATATGTATTCCGTTTGGCATCAAAGTACGGGGAATACGTTGTATGTAAATCTAGCCCCTATAAAAAATAAAGTAATTTATTATAGTGACCTAATCAAAGTAAAAGTAGATTTGTCTTTGGGGTTGGTAGTTGGCTGGGAGGCTTCTGCTTATGCTACAAACCATGTAGATAGGAGTTTTTCTAGCAAGATAGGCTTAATAGACGCAATGTCTACTCTTTCTCCACAATTAGAGGTTATTGAAAGGAATATGTGTATAATCCCAGACAAGTTTGTGGGCGAACTTTCGGCTTATGAATTTATCTGCCAGTGGAAGGATTACACTTATTACATTTATATAGATAGCAACACAGGATTGGAGGCAAATATTTTGAGGGTAATTAAGACCACGGGAGGAGACCTACTTCAATAAAATAATCTAAGGAGATTGACATTTAAGCCCCAAATGAGGTATATAATATTTAGTTATGAAATTAAAAGTACAATGCTAAAAAAAGAAGTGTTGTATTAAAAATGATTATTTGCAAAACGATTAATTGTGATATTTTTGGCAGGGGATATACACATTTACTTTGTGAATTTGTGAATAGATAACTACTAAATATTAAGATAAATTAAGGGGTAAGATATGGTCGAATTAAAGGAACAAGACTACAAGTACAATAAAGAGAAGTATCTAGAAATGGAAAAGACATTGCATAGAGAACTGGGTGAAGATGTGCCCATTGACCATGTGGGCTCTACGGCACTACCCAATATGGTCGGCAAGAATATTATAGATATCTTAGTTGGTGCTAGGGATAGTGAGGAATTTTCTAGATTTAGAGAGATTATTAAGAGAATGGGGTATTATGCTAGTCCTAGAAGTGTTACTGAGATATATCAATTTTTTGCCTCCAGAGAGGGCGAGACTGGTGAGGGAGATATTCACATTCATCTAGTCATTATGGGGACTAAGAGGTATAAAGATTTTATCGTTCTAAGGGATTATTTGCTAAATAACGAAGCAGAGGCTACCTCCTATGCTAATTACAAACGAGAGCTATTAAATAGTGGTGTAACGGATAGAAAGGAATATAGAAGAATAAAGGGCGACTATGTTACTAGCTTAATTGAAAGGGCAAATAAAGCAAGTAAATAGATGATAAGATGTTGTAAAAAAAAAGAGGGTGCTGGGGGCGAAACCAGTGCTCTCTTTTTTGCTTTTTATGGAGAAATAAAAACTAATATTTGTTTTAAATAAGAAATTATTTGACCAACCTTTTATGGGTATGTTAATATATATAATATTAAAAAATTTGGAGAATTTTATGGAAATATTTTTAGCTATTCTCCTTTTTGTGGTAGGATTGATTCTTATCATAAAAGGTGGAGATTTCTTTGTTGACGCTGCTTCTTGGATTGCAAAAGTTAGTGGTATACCTGAATTAATTATAGGGGCGACAATAGTTAGTATTGCTACGACCTTACCTGAGTTATTGGTATCTGTAATGGCAGCTGTTCAGGGCAAAGTAGATATGGCTACAGGTAATGCAGTAGGTAGTGTTACAGCCAATGTTGCACTAATTATGGCTATATCTATTATCTGTATGCCTAGTACCATAAAAAGAAAGGATTACACCTTTAAATCTATTACTCTAATGCTATCGGCAGGGCTAATATGTGTTTGTGGTGCAGTGGGCAATGTAAATATTTGGTTATCCATTCTATTACTTGTAATATTCGTAGCATTTATGGTAGATAATGTAATCGTTGCAAAAAAATCTATGGCAACATCGTCTAAAGAGGTAATAGAAAATCTAGCATCTACAGATATGACAGAAATTAGAGAAAACCCTACAGACAACGCTTTGGAAGTAAAAGAGGTTAAGGTAGATGTTTCGCACAAACCTACCGGCAAAGAGATAACCATAAATATTATTAAATTTATAGTTGGCGCTGCAGCAATAGTGTATGGAGCAGATTTGCTAGTAGATAATGGCAGTATTTTGGCTTCTGCTATGGGTATTTCCGAAAGGATTATATCAGTAACATTAATCGCCGTGGGTACAT
Organism: uncultured Christensenella sp.; assembly: GCA_964439345.1. GTDB lineage: Bacteria > Bacillota > Clostridia > Christensenellales > UBA1242 > UBA11490. Next base: position 670 of record CAYTNS010000031.1, on the reverse strand, counting down.
CTCTTCCTGAACTTGTAACCACCATTACAGCAATTGTAAAAAAGCAATCTTCCCTATCTGTGGGCAATATTATAGGGGCAAATATTATAGACCTAACCCTAATTATGCCTCTTTGCTCGATTATTTCGGGTGAGGCATTGCCAATTGCTAGACAGGCAGCAATAATTGACTTGCCAGTTTGTTTATTTGTGTGTGCTTTAGCACTAATTCCAATGCTCATCTCTGGTAAATTTAAAAGATGGCAGGGCATTGCAATGCTAGTAGTCTATGTGGCATATATTATCGTCACCTGCTCAGTTGTAATTGCCTAAAGGGGAGTATATATCCTACCCCTGCATTTTATGTAGATAAAAACATTATCGACTGGGGTGATTCTGAATAAATTGGTGTAGCGAACCTTGGTTTTTTACACAAACAAAATCTCAGCATCTATGTACAAAGTGTGACTTGGGTTTGGTATAAAATACTTACCAAATATTAGAAATATTTACTTCCGTCTTACATGTTGACTATTGCAAATTAATTGCATATAATGTCTGTAGCAAATAACGAGTTTTTATATTTTGTTATTTTTATCGGTAAAAAACATAAAGTTTTTATGCAAGGACCAGTTCCTTGCTTTTTTGTATTCTAAAACCCCCAGATAGTCTGGGGGTTCAGTAGAGGTTTA
>CAYTNS010000030.1:0-9239 GCA_964439345.1 uncultured Christensenella sp. | reverse complement strand
GAGACCAAAGACAAGAAAAGAGTAAGTGTTTATCCTGCTGAGTAATCTTTGGCGTATAGATGACCAACTTTTAAGTGCTTTCCACTTTGAAGTTGGTTTTTCGTTTATTTAGTGATTAAATGAGGTGTTTTGTTGCAAATGAAAATAGAGGAATTTGATGATTGTATCTTGGTGACCGACATTAGAGATTTTGATGTGGGTCAGACGCTAGAGTGTGGACAGGTTTTTAGGTACAAAAAAACCGAATTTGGCTATCAAGTATATAGTTTAAGTCATAAAGCAGATATCTATTGTCAAGAAGATACCCTCAAAATTGTTACAAAAGACAAAAAATATTTCATTAATTACTTTGATTTTTATACAAGTTATGATAGAATAAAGTTGAATTTGGGGAAACACCAAATGCTAAAATCTGCAATTGAGTATGGCAAGGGGATTAGGATTCTAAATAGTGACCCTATAGAGATGATAATTGAGTTTATAATATCTCAGAATAATAATATACCTAGGATTAAGGGTATTATTGAAAAAATCTGTAGGGCTTATGGAGAGGATATGGGAGATTATTATGCTTTCCCAACCCTAGCTAGACTCAAAGAAATCCCTCTAAGTTTCTTTAGAGAGATAGGCTGTGGATATAGAGATAAGTATCTATACGAAACCATTCAAGCACTAGAAAATACTATTAAGGTAGAGGATATCCAAAAGATGGATACCGAGAGTGCGAGGGTGGAACTTATGAAATTAAAGGGTGTAGGTAGAAAAGTTGCCGATTGTATATTGCTCTTTGGATTTCATAAGACCGACGTATTTCCTACAGATACGTGGATAGTTCAGGCGTACAGAAAAATCTATAATGATGATAAAAGTGATGCTATCGCTATATCTAAAAAATTGCTAAATGAATTTGGGGATTTGGCTGGTTATGCCCAACAGTATTTATACTATTATATGAAAGAAAGTAATCTAGGAGAAAAATTATGAAAGAGAGAAAAATCGCATTACTATTAGATGTTGATAATGTAAAGATTGGAGGCGAGGCTTTCAATGAGTTGTACGAAAAATTACAATCAATGGGTGATGTTGTATACTGCAAATTTTATGGCTATAATGATAGAAAACATATCTATCTTAGCGAAGTAATTTCTCAATATGGATACGAGACAGCTCCATTTATGAGATTTAAAAAGCGTTGCAGTCAATTAGATAGCCGTATCATTGTTGATGCTGTTAGACTATGCTACACAAAGCCTGAGATTGATACATACTGTATCGTTGCTGGAGAGGGCGACTTAATTCCTCTACTAGTAGAATTAAAGAGCAGTGGAAAGTCTGTAATTGATATCAATAGCGAGTATCAAGAGATGAATGCTCATATGTTTGATACACACATCACTTTGTCTAGAATTAATGATAATTCTGATGCTTATGTTTCTAAAACAAAGAAAACTACTACATCTACTGCTAAGAAAACTGCTACAAAGAAGGCAACTACCACAAAGACTACAACTAATACTCAAACTGTATCTACTAATTCTTATACAAATTCATCTGTATCCAATTCATTACATAGTGCAGACCTAGAAGATGATTACATCGAAGAGACTGCTTATGATAATGACCAATTGAGCGAGACTCTAAAGGATATTACAGATAGATATAGTGAACTTGACTTTAGCGATAATAGTGATATCGATAAAAAAGTTGAGCTTATTAGAGATATCGAAGTTCTTATCGATGATGAGACTGCTAAGGGCGAGGGCTTAAATAGTGACAATGCAGATATTAGACAAATATTTGTAGAGTTACAGAATATCGTTGACGATATGAAGAATGCTTTATAATTAATTACAAAAGGACTAAAATTTAAAGTGAACCACGTAGGGGTCGCTCAAGAATACTAGTCCTTTTTTCTTGCTATTTGCAAGTTGTCTTGCTACAATCAAAAATTTATAAATATTCACCACGATATGACGAAGTAAAGCCAAATATAATTAAATTATTTTTAAAAATATTTAATTTGCTTTATAAATATTCATACAAATTTTTTTAAATCTAGTCTTTATTTTTATAATCATATATGCTATAATATATCTGTAGAGAAAATGGGAAAGTATATATTTATTAAAGTGCTATAGCATAAGACATATTTTTTGTGGGGGTTGATATGAACTTAATGTTAGGTGTTGGCCTATGGATAACTATTGCAGTATTAGTAGTGCTAGTTATTTTAGTTGCAATATTTTTGGCCTTTGTTCCAGTGAATGTTTGGATTAAGGCTATGGTCAGTGGCGCATATATTCCTGCTAGAAAGTTGGTAGGAATGAAGCTTAGAAATGTCGATGTTGGACTAATAGTAAATAACTACATAAATGCAATTAAAGCAGGTGTTAAGGTATCCATTACCGACCTAGAGACTCACTATATGGCTGGTGGCAATGTCGAGAGAGTGGTTGATGCGCTGATAATGGCTCATGGTGCAAAGATTAATTTGACCGTTGAGAATGCAAAAGCGATTGATCTAGCTAATAGAGACATTTTACAGGCTGTACAGAACTGTGTTACTCCAGTAGTTATAACAACGCCTCCTATCTCAGCCGTTGCTTGTGATGGTATCGAACTAATCGTAAAGATTAGGATTACGCTTCATAGCAATATAGAGAAATTGATAGGTGGTGCAGGAGAACAAACGATTCTAGCCAGAGTGGGCGAAGGTGTTGTAACGGTAGTTGGTTCGGCTAAGAATCATCAATTGGTTCTAGAAAATCCGGATACCATTAGTAAGACTATTTTATCCAAAGGGCTAGATAAAGATACTGCGTATGAAATTTTAAGTATTGATATTGCTGATATCGATATTGGTAGAAATGTTGGTGCGAAGTTACTTGCCGAAAAGGCTGAAGCCGATGTTCAAATAGCGAATGCTAGAGCAGAGGAAAGAAGAGCAATGGCTATTGCTGCCGAGCAAGAAATGAAAGCACGAACTCAAGAAATGAAAGCAAAATTACTTAATGCCGAATCGGAAGTCCCTAGGGCAATAAGTATGGCTTTTAAATCGGGAAATATTGGGGTTATGGATTACTATAGAATGCAAAATATACAGGCAGATACCAGTATGAGAAATTCTATAGGTAAAAAAGGTGGAGAACAGTAATAAAAAGGTAGGTGACTAGCCTATGGAGGTTATTGGAAATCCATTAAAATATTTAATTCCTATCTGGATAGCTATCATCGTATTTGTTTTATTATTCAAATTTAATAATTGGGTTGATGCTAGACCAGTAAAGAAAGAAGTTAAAGAAGTAAAAAAAGAAGAAACAATTAAAAAGATAGAAGCGCCTAGTAATAGCGATTTATCTATATCCAAGGCAAAGGTGGAAGAACCTAAGCCCGAGATAACCGTCACTACTAATTATCTATATGATAGATTTGTAGATAATCCTACAGATGATGATATAGTAGATAGTGATAGTAAATATAAAGAATTATTCTTAAGTGAAGACGAGAATAAGGCTATTAGAGATAAGAAGGTAGAAATAAAAGTTAAACCAGTAGAAAACTTATCCGAAAAAGAATTATTATATAAAAAGATAGAAGAGATGACTAATGAAAATGCAGTCAATCGAGAAAAATTACTAGAGGAATTTGATTCCCTTCCTAGAAATACTAAACTTATGCTAATAGAAAACATCATTCAAAAGATGAATTAAAAGGGGTAGTTAAGCAATTAACTATCTTTTTTTGTTATTAATTATAATCCTATTTCATATAATTATTTGAGGTATATTATGAATAATTATATTAAAGAACTGGCAGATATCTGTGGGTTGCCATTTGGTGAAATAGCAAAAGACACCAAGGTGATAGCTCTAGGTACAAAAATCTTATATATCAGCAATTATAAAAAAATTATTAGCTACAGTACTAGTAAAATTGATTTAAAGGTTAAAAAAGATGTTATCCATATTTTGGGTGAAAATCTCATAATTAAGCAAATGGATAAGGGTGAAATGATTGTCTTTGGCAAAATTAATTCCTTTTCGGTGGGTGACTATGTATAATGGGCTTTTTTTATATAGGATTAGGTGTGTAGGCTCTAATCTGCCTCTGCTAATGTCTAAAATGATTAGCAAGGATATAAGATTACATAATGTGATTAGAGAGGATAAATGTATAGAATTTTCCCTCTCTAGCAAAGATTATAATTTGCTAAAGGATATGAAAATTGATGACTATAATCTTGAGGTCATAAAAGTTGGAGGAATAAAGTATTTTAATAAATTAATTCTTTCCAAATTGGGCTTGATAATAGGACTAATTGCATCTATTGTGTGTTATATTTTTTTATCTAATAGGATTTTTTATATCAATATCTCTGGGCTTAGTGATATAAAGAGGGAAGATGTTTTGGAAGAACTAAATAGCATAGGCATAGATAGACTGTCCATTATTCCAGATGATTTAAAGGGTGTAGAAGATTATCTTTTGCAAAAGTTTGATTTTTCACTCGTGAGTGTTGTGCACAGAGGCAATGCGATTATAATTAATGTAAAGGAAGAGATTGCAAAAATAGAAGAAGAGCATACAGGCATTCAGGCTGAATATGATATGGTTATTAAGTCAATAGATGTCTATTCTGGCACTAGTGGTGTAAAGTCGGGAGATATTGTAAGGGCTGGACAAACTATTGTGTATCCTTATATAGTAAAGGGCGATAATCAACTAATGGTTGAGCCTAAGGCTAAGATTGTAGCTAGTAGATATATATCTAAATCATATACATTTTATAGCGAAGAAGAGATTGAGTGCAGGAGTGGCAAGAGTGAAACTATTCAGAGTTATTACTCTTTAGGGAAACTAAAGTTTTTTAAAAGTAGCAAGGATATTCCTTATCAAAATTATGAATTGGAGGAAAGTGATGAGGTTATTTCTCATTATTTTCTTCCACTAAGGATAAGTAAAATTAAATGCTTTGAGGTTATTAAAAAGACTATAAATAGGGATTTTTCGGAAGAAAAGGAAAAGATTATTGATGGATTAAAAGAAGAATGTTACGAAGAAAAGGGTGATAATGAGATTATAAACGAGGAAAGCAATATTATAGAGATGCCATTTGGATATATTATTAATTATCATATTGAGATTGAAGAGTATCTTGAGTACTAATCCATTGACCGAATTTTCATTATTTGCTATAATCAAGTAGATAAAAAGTAATAAAATTTATAGGCTACACAAAAGGAAACATTATGATAATTAATTTTAATAAAAAGCTATTCAATAAAAAATATATTGACCTTATATCCAAAGCTTATGACTATGCACTAGAGCATTTGTCTATTCCTTGCAAGGAATTGGAGGTGGATATAGATTTCGTTTCTAAAAATTTAATTCATAAGCAAAATAAAGAATTTAGGAGTGTAGATAGACCAACCGATGTTTTGTCTTTTCCTAATTTACTAGAGTATGGGGTGAGTGACTCACAGGTCATAGTAGACAAATTAACAAAGGAGAATTATCCGGCAGATATTAATCCCGAGACGGGGGCTATAATGCTAGGGTGTATTTCTATATGCAAAGAGGTGGTTTTTAAACAAGCCAAAGAGTATGAAAATACTAAAAGCAGGGAAATGACATATATGGCTGTACATGGTTTGCTTCATTTGCTTGGATATGACCATATGAAAGAAGAAGATAAAAAAGAGATGAGAAAGGTGGAAGAGGAGATAATGTCTCATCTTAAACTAAGGAGGGAGTAGTGAAATCGGGATTTGTTGCAATACTAGGATTGCCTAATGTAGGCAAGAGTACTTTGCTTAATGCAATATTAAAGGAAAAGGTGTCGATAGTTTCGCCTAAGCCTCAGACCACCAGAAATAAGATTTTGGGAATACTTAATGAAGAAGATACCCAAATAGTTTTTATTGATACCCCCGGAATACATAATGCTCACAATAAATTAGATGAGTATATGAATAAGGTTATCAATGTAGCAAAAGACGATGTTGATGTAGTTTTGTTTGTAATAGATGGCACAAAAAAGATAGGGGATAATGTTATAGACACTTTGAATAAATATACAAAGGGAATAGACAATGTTATCCTAGTTGTAAATAAGATTGATGATACGACTTACGAGAAATTGTATCCCGAGCTTAGCAAGTGTAATAGCCTAGATAATGTTAAGGACATAGTGCCTATTTCTGCTAAAAAGGGTAAAAATCTAGACGAGCTAAAAAGGGTTATTAAGTCGTATTTAAAAGATGATGTTAAATATTTTGATGACGATATCTATACCGACCAGTCTATTAAATTCCTATGTGCAGAGATTATTAGAGAAAAAGCCCTTTGGCTTCTTCAAGATGAATTACCTCACGGAATTGCCATAGAAATAGCCAGATTTAATGATAATGAAAATCTATGTGAGATAGATGCAGATATTGTTATAGAAAAATCCAGCCATAAGCAAATTATTATTGGCAAGGGTGGAGCAATGCTAAAAAATATCGGCATAAAGAGTAGGCAAGATATGGAAAAGTTGGTCGGCAAAAAGGTAATGCTAAGATTATTTGTAAAAGTTAGAGAAGACTGGAGAAGTAAATCTAATAGTATTAAATCTTTGGGCTATGACTCCCAAGATTTGTAATTTTAGTTTAAATTATAAAAATACAAAATATGTCATAAATATTCATACGTGTAATACTAATTAATTTTATATGTGGTGGTTTGTTTTGAAAAATATTGGTTTTATATTTGATTACTTAAGACAATTTATATGGTACTCCGATTTTAGTATTCATTATTTATAACAAAGATAGCAAATAATAAAAAGATGAGAAATAACAAAGGAGTTGCAGGGTGGAGGATATTACTGTAACTGGAATAGTTTTAAACTCAATAAAATATGGAGAAAAGGATAGAATTATCCATATTTTTTCGGTGGAACTAGGTAATATTACTGCTACTCTTAAAGGGGTAGAATCGGCTAAATCAAAGATGAAATTTGTAGGACAGCCATTCTGCTTTGCTAAATTTGACCTTGCTATGGGACACTCTTTTTATGTAGTAAAGTCGGTTGACCTTATTGATTCCTTTTTTGATATTACTAGCGACTACAATACATATTTATTATGTAATTCTATGCTTGAATTATCTAATCATATATTAAAGCCTAATATTTTAGCTGAGGGGTTATTTTTATCCCTTATTAAAACTTTACAAAATATTGTTTACAATAATATAAATCCACATCTTTCGGTTCTTAAGTTTTATTGTGATTTTCTAGACTTATTGGGCTATGGGCTTAATTTTGATAAGTGTGATAATTGTGGTATGAAATTTATGGGGGATATCAAGTTTGATATTACCAGTGGTACATTTAGGTGCTCCAATTGTTCGGGTGGAATTAAGATAGAACCTAGGGATTTTACTAGTTTAAAGATAGTCTACGGTACTCCTATAGATAGATTGCATACTATAAAGTTGCCGATTGACACTATAAAAAATCTGCTTAGACTAATACTAGATGATGTTTCTAGAAAAAGTGGATTTAGAATAAATTTATTGGATACTCTTTAAAATTTTGTATAAATATTTATATGGATTAATTGCATTAAAAAATAATCTAAATATGGAAATAAAGCCAATTTATATGGATTTAATTATTTCTATATTTAGATTTTTTTATTGAAAATAGGGGATAAATACAAATAATTATTTATAATTATCCAATGTGATGGGGTGGGTAGATTTTTTAATTTTTGTGATTAAATTGTTGCAATATTTTGCTAAAAAATATATACTACTTACGGTGAAATTCACACAATAAGACAAGGAGAAAACAATGACAAAGAAAAAGTATGTATATCTTTTTAGTGAAGGCGATGCTAAAATGAGAGAAATACTTGGTGGTAAAGGTGCTAACCTTGCTGAAATGACTAAACTTGGTCTTCCAGTTCCACAAGGTTTTACTATTTCTACTGAAGCATGTACTCAATACTACGAAGATAATAGACAAATCAATGACGAAATCAAGGCTGAGATAATGGAATACATCACTAAGATGGAAGCTATTACTGGCAAGAAATTTGGAGACAAAGAGAATCCTCTACTTGTTTCTGTTCGTTCAGGTGCTAGAGCATCTATGCCAGGTATGATGGATACCATTCTTAACCTAGGTCTTAATGAGGAAGTTGTAGAAGTTATTGCTAAGAAATCTGGCAATCCTCGTTGGGCATGGGACTGTTACAGAAGATTTATTCAAATGTACAGTGATGTTGTTATGGAAGTTGGTAAAAAATACTTCGAGCAATTAATTGATGAAATGAAAGAGAAGAAGGGTGTTACTCAAGATATCGAGCTTAATGCTGAAGATTTAGCTGAACTTGCTAGTCAATTCAAAGCTGAGTACAAGGCTAAAATCGGTGAGGACTTCCCAACTGATCCAAAAGAGCAATTATTCGGCGCTATCAAGGCAGTATTCCGTTCTTGGGATAATCCTAGAGCTAATTACTATCGTATGCAAAACGATATCCCTTATAGCTGGGGTACTGCAGTTAACGTACAAATGATGGTATTTGGTAATATGGGTGAGACATCTGGTACAGGTGTTGCATTTACTAGAAACCCTGCTACTGGTGAGAAGAAACTTATGGGTGAGTTCCTAATGAACGCACAAGGTGAAGACGTTGTTGCTGGTGTTAGAACTCCAATGCCTATTGATAAAATGGCTGAGATTATGCCAGAAGTTTATACTCAATTCCAAGATATCTGCAATATCCTAGAGGGACATTACAGAGATATGCAAGATATGGAGTTTACTATCGAGGATAAGAAACTTTATATGCTTCAAACTAGAAATGGTAAGAGAACTGCTAGAGCTGCTCTAAAGATTGCTTGTGACCTAGTAGATGAGGGAATGATTAGTGAGCAAGAAGCATTAATGCAGATTGATCCTAAATCATTAGACGCTCTACTTCACCCACAATTTGATGCTGCTGCATTAAAGAAAGCTACTCCAGTTGCTCACGCTCTTGCTGCATCTCCAGGTGCTGCATGTGGTGCTATAGTATTCACAGCAGAAGATGCTGTTGCTGCTGGTAAGAGAAAAGAGAAAGTAGTTCTAGTTAGACTAGAGACTTCTCCAGAAGATATCGAGGGTATGCACTATGCTCAAGGCGTTCTAACAGTTAGAGGTGGTATGACTTCTCACGCTGCCGTTGTTGCTAGAGGAATGGGTA
>CAYTNS010000029.1:0-12544 GCA_964439345.1 uncultured Christensenella sp. | reverse complement strand
ATGGGGTTATACCCCAAACTGAAAAACCACCAGCTAGGCTGGTGGAATTTTATTAGTTACTAAAAATATTTCGACCTTTTTCGACAAAAAATGTAAAATTTTGTCTATATTTGGTAAAAGCAATTTACAATTTGTATGTGTTTTGGTATACTAAAATCGCTAAATAGAGAAGACTAGAGGTGAATAAAAGATGAATGAATTTAATATTGAACAGGTGCAAAAATTACGAATTCACGAGCTTAGAGACTATGCTAAAACTCTAGGTGTTGCTAGTCCGACCACAATGAATAAAAACGAATTACTAATTAAGATTAAAGAGGTTTTTGAGATAGGCAAACCTCAGCCAGTAATAGTAACAGATGAAGATGATATGGATTTCTTCTCATTATTGACATCTGAAAAATCTAATATATTCAATAAATTGCTAGATAGGGTTTCTAAACCAGAAAGAAAAAATGTAAATAAATATGATAGTGAAAAATTGGATTTATCTGATTTGGGCTCTACTCCATTTAGTTATGCTATTAATCAAAATGAGGCAGAGTATTCCTCCGAAACAGATGTATTTGGAGGATATCTAGATATTCACCCAGAGGGTTATGGCATTGTTAGAAAGAATGGATTTATTCCATCGGAAGAAGATGTGTACATTACCGAGTCTCTTGTCAATAAGAAAGGCTTAAAAAAGGGAATGTACCTAAAGGGTAAAGTAAAAACCATAATTGTCGGCAAACCAAAGATTATGTATCAAATAGATTACAATGACTATGTGGTATACAAGGCAAAGGGAGATTATGATTCTCTTAACTATGGTCGTGTTGGTGAGGAATTAGACCTAGTAAATAATAAATTTAAAGTTAAAAAGGGCGAGAGGCTATACTGCAAGGGCTTATCTATGGATAAGGTTATAAGTATTGCTAACGAATTGACTGAAGAAAATAGTTGTTTTACTAAGGTTATTAATATCAAGGCAAAGCCGGAAGATAATTATAAATCCAATCAAAAAATGGAAATAATAGATTTGCCATTTAATATCAATGAGGTCGAGTGTCTAAACGCTATAGAATTAATTGTAGAAAGAGTAAAAAGAGAAGTTGAGATGGGTAGACCTTGTGTACTTTTCTTAAATAATTTCTGTGATATAGTTAGAACTTTTAATGTCGCAATCGAGGGTTTCTATGATTTCTCTAAACTAAATGCCAAGGCTGTTAGCAAGATTAAAAATATCTTGTATATGGCTAAACATTCTGGCAAAAATCAGTATGTATCGGTTGTTTGTGTAGATAAAGACGGAATCTCTGCCGACCTAAAAAATATAGCCAATTATGAATTTTTACCACTATTTAATAGGGTAAATGACAAGTAAATAATTTATTTAATAAATAAACTACTTATTTGAAATTATATAAATAAAAAGGGAACTAGTCATTTAGATTAGTTCCTTTTTTGTAATGTTCCAATGCTAATAGATAAAGAACAATTAAATATATAGATAATTATATTAAAAATAAAAAATCCCTAATAATTGCTATTAGGGATTTTTTGTGTATAGTAGATGTGAATTTTATCTATATCTTCCTTTCTTTCTAATCAAGAAGAATAGAACTACTACGCCAACCACTGCAAGAGCAGCAACTACAATAATAATCTTAGTAGTATTATTAATTGGGTCGGACTTAATAAATTTGTATGAGCTAAGAACGGTTCCATCATCTGAGATGATTTTAACTAGATATTCTCCAGCTTTACTGATTGTAATAGTATTAACAACTATTTCGCTATCTTTATCTACAGTTACATAGGTTATGCCATTGATTTCAATTGTACAAGCACCAACTTCCTCGTACATTAGACCAGCATTATAGTAAAGTTCGATAGTCTCTCTGGTATTTATTCCAGATTCGATATTTGATTGAATTACAGGTTTAGCATCGTTAATCCATAGACTGAATGTGAATGAATCGTATGTTCCGGTGATGGAATTGTATGCTTTAAGTGTGATTCTGTATCTGCTATTTTGTTGTTCGCTATATGATAACCAAATTAAGCTAGAAGAATAACTGCTAGAACTATCAAGTATTCCATTAGGGGATTCTTTAAATTCTTCGGTCATATCATATTCTTCATTTAAGATTATCTTTGTTACATTCTCTATAACAAAATTTGAACCTTTGGATACATTGAAACTATTTCTAGCGATATCGTCTCTAATAATTGCAAAGCTATATGATGAAGCAATCTCTTGATTTGCTACCGTGCTACTGCTAAGCTCGGTTGTTGCAACTATTTCTATAGTATAGTAACCTTGTTCGCTGATATTGATAATTCCTCTTTCGTTTGTTACAGGAATTTCAATTCCGTTTCTGTATAGGGTGATTCCTAGTGACTCAGAACTATATAGGGTTAAGCCATCTAATTCAGAAATAATTGAAATTTTGACAGCCTCATTAAATACTTGGTTATTAATAGGAGTCTTATCATTTACTTCGTACAATATCTGATTTATTAAATAGATATATAATAAATTTGGATTATTTTTAGAAGTTGCTAGATTTGTAAATGAATGTTTTCTACCGGCTAGGTCTCTAACTGCGAATTGATGTAATCCAACATTAGTAATTTTGAATGTATATGTTACACCACCTTCACTAACATTTGATACATCTAGTACTACAGTTTCAATTAATTGATTATTGTAGTATCTCTCTAGATATAGAGTATTACCCTCGATATATTGATAATCCATACTAGTAGTTGAAAGGGTGAATGTTATCTTCATACCGTTTCTAGAAACACTTTGAACGATATTTCCATTTTCAACTAGTCTATCTTCTATATTACCAATATCTACTACAGTAGTATCTAGTAGGTGAGAGGTATTAGCAGGTAGGAAGTGAATAATTACATATCTATAAATATAATTATTTGAACCTTGATTATTTGAGTAAATCTGGTATGTTACTATGTACTGATATTGTGTACCTAGTCCAGTTGGGTCTTCAAATGAGTATTTAATAATATCTGCATTTAGATTTAAATTACTATTTACTCTAACATCTAGGTATGTTCCTTTTGCCTTATTTACACTCATTACTTGAGATAGGGTAATTTCACCGTAGACTGTATCTTTGGTTACATCGTTGCCACTTTCCTTATCTATATAATTAAAGTAATCGTCTGTGATGTAATAGTGGAATTCAGTTTTGTTATCTGTACTATTAACAGTTGTATAGGAAGAAGCCTCCAATTTCTTTTGAGTTTTGCCTTGGTTGGTAACTGCGTATACTGCATACATAGTTATTTCACCATCGCCTCTAGTAAATGAAATTGATGTGCTTTCTTTGCCTAAACTATTGATTGCTCTAGCTGTATATTCACCAGGTAGAGTAACAATATAATCGGAAGAAACAGTGTATTCAGTTGTCTTTGTTATATTATTTTCAGTGTACTTTCTAGTTAGTTTGATTTTGTTATTAAAATCAAGTCTTTCATTTGGCATTACATTTGACCAGCTAAGAACTAATTGGAAGTCCTCAGTTAGATTTAGGTGAGTGCTACTATCTAGAGTTACACCCTTCATATTTCTAACTGTTACTTGAGGAATGGCTGTATAAATAGCAACCTTGTAATCGTAAACAAATATATCTTTATTTGTTTCTTCATCGCCCCAAGTGTAACCGGTTGATGTAGATGCTAGTATTGTCTTGATTTCATATTTACTTAGGAATCTATTTCTAGATACTCCAGTAAATGTAATAGTTGTAGTAGTTGTACCAGATTCTACCTTACCTGTGGTTATGATAGATTCTATACCGAATTGTTTTAGTTCATCTATTGTGTATTTAGATGTGCCACCATGAATTAGTAGGTCGGTACAGTATGCACCAGTATTTGCATTTTCACCATTGTATCTAATGAATACATCGTATACAGAGGAATCATAAGAGTAGGTGAATATGTCACCAGTGTATGTGAAATTGTCAGTACCTATAGCTGTATTGCCATAATACTTTAGGCTACCACCAGTTTGAGAATTGCTAGTGCCGAATTCATAGAAGTAAATAGATGTTCTGCCAAAGTTATCTGTAATAGCAAATCTATATACACCCTTAGTTAGGATATATTTAGCACCTTTGGTCTTAAATTCGTTACTATGTTTTCTGAATTGGTTACCCTCGCTATCTACATCTTTTTCTAACCATTGTTTGTTGAATTGATATGTAACAACATTGGTAATATATGTAGAACCTTTCATACTAGGTATAACCATTTCAAAGTTTGTAGCTTTATTTGTAAATATTGGAGTAATCTCGCTACCAGCTACAGAGTAGGTGATTATGTAGTTATTAAGCATTTTTGAGTCGTATGATGCAGGAATACCTAATCTATCTACTATAGATAATTCAATAATGTAACCATACTCGGAATAGTACTGACTACTCTTATTTGACATTATTGTGCTATAGTATTCAATCCTTTCATTGATTACTTCTAAGAAATCAATGATGTAAGTATCGGTTGTAACATTAGTTCTGCTAGTAATAGTTCTATTAGCAGTATCTGTTAATCTAACTTCCATAGTATTTGGATTGTAGTATAGGTATAAAGTTTCCTTTAATGTATCTGCGCTAACATCGATTATTGCTTTGATAAATAGGTCGCCTGTATTGTAATTGGTGAATGTAAATGATATACCACCAACCGATGCAATTGAACCTTTGTAAGATACTATGCCACTATTGATATTTGCACCCTTATAAGGTTGATATCTATATGCTACAGTATCGTCTTCGGCATTGTGAATATATACGCCGTATACTCTGTAGTTTCCAGCTTCATCACATTCGATAATCTCGTAGTAATTGCCCCTCTGGATAATTCCTTGGTTAAGCATATGATTGACGGACATCTCTCCATCAATATATGGACAGAAGTAATATTCATTAGTAGCAAATGCACTAGGGTAATATCTATTGTGAGAATCATTAAATAATATAGATGTTGCATTGCTAGGAACGAACTGATTGTGTTCGCCTCTTAGTTGTGCATCGTTATATATAATGTAATCATCTGGAGTGTAAGAGAATTTGTAATTGCTAATATCTGTGCCAAGTGGCCTTAGGTAGAAACCATTAACACTATCTAATTTGCTAACACTCTTGAATGTAAATGAACTATTAGTTCTAGAGTCTAATGCAAAGAAGTAATTCTCAAGATCGCTATTATAGAAATCAGTTTCTTCATCGTATGTGAAGTTGTAGTACTGAGAAAGGGTATCAAATGCACTCTCGTAATCGCTTGTGTCAATTGTTTGATTTCCCTTGTAAGTATATCTATCTAAGTTCATTAATTGAACTAGATTGTACTTAGGTTTAATTCTATCTATAGTGATTTGATAGGTAGAACTATAATATGATACGGTATTGCCGTTTAAGTCAGATTTGTAATCTTCCTCATTGCCTACATAATGAATCTTTATGTAGTAATTAGCTAGGTCTTCATTTTCTAGACTATCTAATAATCTAAAGTTTTGATAATTGAAAGGGGATTCCTTTTCGTAATCATCTAGGATAGTATCTAAGTTATTATCAAAGATGATTATTGCATAATAGGTAGTATCACCTATTACGTTGCATATAAATGAACCATTTTGTCTGTCTTGACTAGGAACTAATTTAGTTGTGAAGTTCTTAACAACACCAGTTTTTTCGTCTAGGCATCTATTGAATAATAGGTTATCCTCAGTCATATCATTTTTATATACTTGGATATTATTGATATCAATCTTTGCCATATATTCATCATTGGTTATAGCAAATAGGAATACTAATGTTTCGTTATTTGTGCTAAGCAATGATATTGTCGAACCATTTGCATCGGTAACAGGGGATTGATTATCTGATAGGGATTTTAATTTACCATTACTTAGGTAATGAGAAATTAGTGCATAGCTACCAGCAGTTTCCAATCCATTATCTGTAGATGTAATAGGAATACTAGCATCTGTACCTTCACCATCTTCATCGTAATCTATCTCGCCATAATATTTGCCGTACATTTCACCACTAGGTGCTACGTGTTTAATTCCAAATGAAATCTGTAAATCATTAGGCATATAATTGACCGATTTGGTCTCATATTCGCCTCTATCGTTTAATTCCCTTAGGATATGTCCAGATTGGTCACTTAGCCCTATATAATAGGAATTTAGAGGGTCTCCATAGAAGAATGAGTTTTCATTTAGTCTGCTATCTATGCTACTAGAATTTTTGTACTCAGCTATGTATTTTTTCATAAGTGTAGTATTGTATCTAGCAGAAGCATTAATATTGGTTTCATCTATTATTTTTGTACCATTAGTACCTTTGTTAAGTGTCAAATCCAATTTGAATATGGATTCAAATAATTTGGAATTTAATAGTGACTTGCTGATAATATCGGCAGTTTCTGAGTCTTTAGATAATAGTGAAATATATTCGTTATTAAATGATGCGAAATTATATTTATCGGTTGTTAGTGTAAATTTAGTTTCAACTTTGTTTGTTGAGAATAGATTTGCACTAGTATAACTAGCATTGCTATAGTATGAATTATTAGATACTTGGTTATTTTGAATATTATTAGCAGTAATCAATTTTTGATTTTCTTTACTACTATAATTGCTACCTAATAGGAATTGAATATCGCTACCAATATTGTATAGGCTACTAGCAGTGCTATTATTTACAGGAACGGATATAATGCCGTTTCTATCTACATAGTATATACGATATATTATTCTAGAGTCTGTTCCTAGAGTTTCTTGGCTAGTGCCCTTATCATATTCTCTCTTGAATACATATAATCCCTCTAGGGTAACAGGTTCACCCGAACTTGGGTCGGTAGTTGGATTGATAACAGTAGAGAATATTCTCTGAGTTAATTCCTCTTGCTCATCGGTATAATCGGATAAAGCCTCCGAATATATGTGTTTTGGATTGCCTTGAGTATCAGATATTATAGCAGAGCCTTGCATATCGTAAGGGTAACTAACAGCGTGATATCTATTGCCATCTTCGTCTAAAATCTTTAGGCTTCTAGTCTCGATTCCCTCAGCACCTTTGAAAGTAATCTTTAGGTAAGTAGATAAGTCATCTGGGGTAGTCGAATTGATGTATTCAACACCTGTGATAGAGTAATTATCATAGAAACTAGCATTGTAAGCATAATATGTGTAGCTTAATGTGTAATTAGGAATTACTTTTTGGTCGTTATCAGTATTTTCTAGTGACGAGATATATAATTTAGAAGCTGCATAAGATTTTGCAGATTCACCAGTAAGGCCGGTAGCCTTGGTTATAGTATCGCTATTATTAAATGTTGCGTAAGCAAGTGTTTGTGTTTTATCTAGGTTTAGCCAAATATCGCCTAGGCTACTATTGCCTAATTTATCAAATACGGCATAATAGTATAAGCCTGTACCACTAACACCACTCAAACTAATATTTTTGCTACCATCATTATATACGGTAGAAATGTATTCTCTAGATACATCACCATAATAATCAAGGGTTTGCTTGATAGTTGTTTTAGATGAATCATAAGAATAATTTTCAAATACGATTTCTTTATTAACTACATTTATTTTACCATTTTCATCGTAAGTTGGTAATTTGATTACATTGCTTGTATTACTACCATCGCTAACCTCGATAAATGGGGTAGTAGGGAAGAAGTAATATCTAGTATAATCATTTGCAACCGAAACATTGCCTTCTTCGTCGGTGATTTGAGCCTTGTCAACAGGGATAAGGATATAATAATCATCGCCAACTTTTTCTAACTTAGTATTATTAAATTTAGAATTATTAGAAGAACTATTTAGGTAGGATAATGCTTCCTTTAGTCTATTGATAGGATTATCTACAGTATATTTAATTTCGGTATACTCATTTAAGTTATCATATAGGCTTAGGTCATTGGCATTTACCTTGATTGCCTTGTAATCACCCCAAGTGATAGCTGTAACATCGCTTACGATGTTATTTTTGCCAGTAGGCCTAGGGTCTACTAGGAATCTAGGAGAAGTGGTATCGTAGAAGATAACATATCTAGCCTCGTTACCAGCCTCGTCTTTCATTCTGAATAGATATATGCAACTAGTTGAATTAGTAAAGTAATTGCCATTATCTATTTTATTAGTTGTTTCATAATTGAATGTGTATAATTTGCCAGTATTAATATCTGGGTCTGTTCCATACAAAGCAAAGTTTGTAGTGATACCAGTTTTATTATTGCTCAAGTTTAATAATTCATCATAATCTGATGATTTATTGAAAGATATTTTGTGCCAGTAGGTGAATATTTGAGCACCACTAGCCTTTGCAGAATATCTAAATGTAAAGTCGGTATTTACTATTTGTTGGTCTTGTGCTAATTGTAATTCATCATTTACTACATAATTGCCTTGGTCATTTAGCATTACAGGTAATACTTTCATACCGGTAATATTTTTATTATCTAGGGTGTACTTTTGAGTAACGCTAGGCTTTGAACCATCGGTATTTTCTGAGCCATAGTAAATGGTTACATCATAATGTCCATCTAAGTTCCAATCAGGTCTATTAGATGGTAGTCTGAATGTTACATAGTATTTAGTTTTGTCTTCACTCTTTGTAAATTCGGATACTGCTTTTACGTATCCCTCGTTTTCGGCATTTTGTAATACAATTGGTAATAATCCATTTGCATTTTCACCATCAAATCTAGCTAGGAATGGGATATCTCCCGATACACCATCAAAGTTTTTCTTGTTTACTTCGATGTAAATATTGTTTTGGAAGTATGTTGGGATTGCCCAAGATATTCTAACAACTTTATTTGTGTAGCTAGATGGTAGTAGGGTTTCGTAAATAGTGTTGCCATTATCGTCTTGACTTTCGGTCTCCAAAGTAATCTTAGGAGAATTATTATCTATAATGAATGTAAATAATTGATAGAATGATGTTGATGTGGAATCAGAATTATTTGCTTTGTAGTAAGCGTAGGTATATTTAATGATTACTTCATAATATCCATCGTCTTTGCAGTAAATATCTTTAAAGAAAGTGTTATTATTGTCGTAAGTTTCTTTATTAGCATTCGCTAAGTCTAATTTGCCCGATGTATTTTTGTAATTTGTGTATCTATAGATTCTAGATTCGCTAACTTTGCCCGAATATAGTAGGGTAGAGTAGTTCTTCCAGAAAACCTGAGTATCGGTTACGATTAATTGATTTAGAGGTATCTGACCTTCTCCATCGCCTACATAGATAGTACTAAATCCATCAGATGGAGTGTGGTCGGATAATTTATTGCTTTTAGCATTCGAATTTAGAGAGATATATAAGCTAGTATAATCGGAAATATAATTTTTCTTTTCTTTAGCGTCAATCTGCTCAAGTACTGCATAGCCACTATCGCTAGAAGAGTCTAATTTGCTAAAGTAAGCAATTGAACCAAATATAGATAGTTTGTCTGCACCTTGAGTGTGTCTATCATAACGGGTAGAGATGATTGGTTGTAATCCTGTACCACTATTATTTTGTGCCTCGATATTTTTGATTAATTCATAGAAATAGCTATCACCTTGGTAAGTATTATTAATATTGGTTGAATTAACTTTATCGGCTAATTGATATGTTATTTTGTTTTTGTTTACATATTTATCATTGTAATAGGTATTTCCGTTAGTATCTGATTTTTGTTTTGCTTTATAAGGGGTGGTAATAGAATTAACTGAACCCAAAGTGTATCTTACATGTAATTTGATACCGTCAGATAGTGTTTCTAGGGTGAATAAGGTTTGCAATCTAGCATCGCCAAATTCGGTGACAGTTTGTTCGTTTAAGCCAACTGTTTTTGAATTGTAAGAAATGGTATTATCTTTTTCATTGTAAGTATATGTGTATGAATTGATTGTAACGGTATTATCGGTTGTTAGGTAGCCTGAGAATGTAACATATAGGGTATTATTTACTCCACCTTCCCCAGCATTATTATTAATCTGGGTTTGTTGTTCTCCTGCATTATAACCGATAGTGTAATCGTAAGGCACTAATCTAGTAGTACTAACATCTCTACTAGAGGTATATCTAGTACCAACTGTTGTACCAGTGGCATTATTGTACCAAGGGCAAACATAATTGTATTCATATTCGTATACACCTAATTTTTCAAATGTTACTTCGTAAGTATAATTAATAGATAATGTATCAGGTGTTAAAAGATTTTTTAATTCTTTAGTGGTTTTCCCGTTTGTATTGTAACTATAAGTTACAGCAAAACTTTTACCATTTAATTCACCACTAGTGATGGTGATTTTGTCGTTAGTATAGTCAAATTCGTAGGTGAATATGCTACTTGCAAGTTCGCTAGTATGTTCTGGATTTGTGTATAATTTAGCGCTTCTAGTATTTGGATTTTCTCTATCGCTAATGTGAATATAATAAGATTTATCCACAATTACGCTGATATATTGGTAATTGGTTGTTTGGTCGGAATTTAATTGGGTAATAACATTGTATTCACCATTTAGTAATTCATTATTTGAGATAGTTACTTTTCCTAGGGCTAAAGTATAATTAAATGCTGTAACCTCATTACTTAGGTCTTTATCATAATATAATTTATTATTCTCGGTACTAACATAGTATGTTAATGTCTCGCCTATGTGTACTATTTTTGATACACTTTGTGATGTGCTAGGGATAAGTGAATATATGCTGTATAATTTAGTATTTGTTAATTTGCTAACATCGCTTAACCAAGCGTACTCATCATATACTTTAGTAATATAAGTTTTGGTTGAGAAAGTAGTGGATTTGCCTTTTTCAGAAACCTCATTTAGAGTTGTAACCAATTTATATTCAAATTCTAAAGTATTGTTATCTAGTAGGAAAACTACACTATTATTATCACCAGAATTATTGTATGAACTAATATTTAGATTTTCCTTTGTGCTAGATAAATAAATGTATTCTAGGATATTATCGTGATTATTTGTTAGAATATAAACATCTCTATAATAATTGCCACCTTTGTAAAAAGTGATTTTACCATAAGGGCAAGATATAGAATTTGAGTAATATGTTCCAGTAGTAAATGTTGAAGTAACTGCTTCTGTGATTTCGTTATTTTGTCTAGTGTAAGCTAGATTGTATTTGCTAGGGGAGTATAAGATACTAGGTTTATCTCCTGCGAAATTGTAGAAGTATTCGTTTACAGTATTTCTATTGGTTTGTCCTAGAGTGGCATTGATAATCTCTGGATAGTCGGAATAATCTGCGCTATCTAGTAGGTAGAATGTATATACAAATGTTTCATCGGCAGATATCGTGCCGTCTTCTAAAATCCTCTGGAAAGTGAAAGTTAATTTGTATTGACCAGATGGGTCAGTAACTTTGTATGTAGGGGAATTTTGTTCACCAGTCTTTTTGGCTGTGATATTATTTAGGTCAAAATATTGATACCAATAATAACTAGCTTTTGTATTTTCGTTTTCATCTGTAAATGGAGAATATTCTTCGGCATCAAGATTAAGAATGTGGAAAGCATCTTTTGTTCTTAATTCGCCAGTAACTGTTAATTTGTTTAATTTAGTCTTGCCATCATTTTCTGATGCAGGGGAACCAAATGATAAATACAAATTTTCTACATTGAAATTGCCCGATGATGGAACTTTGTAATTTTCGGATAAAATAACAAAGTCGTTATCGTCTATTTTGTCGTAGAAGATACTCTCCAATTCTTCATCTACTGTTAAAAAGTGGGTGATATTGCTAGGAATGTATCCCTCTAGTCCTGCCGACCTTTCCCTCTCGATGTATTGCTTTAATTCGCTATTATTTACGGTAAGAGAAACTTCGCCTAAGCTAGAATTATATTCTTTACCAGCAGTGGTTTCGGAGAATAATCTAGATTCCTCATCGTCCAAATAATTGTATGTATAGGACTTACTGCCGTCTGTATCGTAATAGGCATTGTAACCACTGGCAACCTTAACTCTAGTTTTTGCAGAATTAAATGCGATATTGTACTCATCTATGATATCTGATTTGGTCAAGGCTTTAGTCTTGTAACTAGAAATTGGATTAATAAATGCAATACCAATTAGCAAGGCTACAAGTACTAGGCTGACACTGCCTATGATTGAATTTAATATATTGTTCCAACTAAATTTTTTATTTCTCATTACTAAAATCTCCATTTTTCTCTATATGTAGTAAATAAATTAATTTAATTACAAATTTCTACAAAATAATTCTACCACAATGAGGGATTTCTGACAAACAAAATACTACATATTAAGTATAAATTATATATTATATTTTATATATAAAGACATAAAGTATACATTTTTTGAATTTGAATGCCGATAATAGATGTTATCCAAATAAAATGAAATAATTTTATAAAAATTGTTGACATTGTAAGGATTTTCAATTATAATACTCTAGTTGAGTTTAACATTTGGTCCCATGGTCAAGCGGTTAAGACACCACCCTTTCACGGTGGTAACAGGGGT
>CAYTNS010000028.1:13445-15175 GCA_964439345.1 uncultured Christensenella sp. | reverse complement strand
AACAAGCATTTGAATTTGGTGCAGATGGTATCGGTCTATGCAGAACCGAGCATATGTTCTTTGAGCCAGATAGAATCGCTGCTATCAGAGAGATGATTTGTTCTGATACTGTAGAAGAGAGAGAAAGAGCTCTTGCTAAACTTGAGCCAATGCAACAAGGAGACTTCGAGAAATTATACGAAGCACTTCAAGGCAAACCAGTAAATATTAGATTTATTGACCCACCTCTACATGAG
The DNA here is from genome assembly GCA_964439345.1 of uncultured Christensenella sp. Lineage (GTDB taxonomy): Bacteria > Bacillota > Clostridia > Christensenellales > UBA1242 > UBA11490. The sequence goes on along the minus strand of CAYTNS010000028.1, from coordinate 14,939 downwards.
TTCGTTCCTACTAGTGAAGAAGATATTGCACTTCTTGCAAAGACTCAAGGAAAGAGTGTTGAGGAAATTAAACACATTATAGATAGTCTTCACGAGTTCAACCCAATGATGGGTCACAGAGGTTGTAGACTAGCTGTAACATATCCAGAGATTGCTGTAATGCAAACTAAGGCTGTTATCAAGGCTGCTATCAATGTTGCTAAGAAACACCCAGATTGGCACCCAGTTCCTGAGATTATGATTCCACTTGTTGGCGAAGTTAAAGAACTTGCTTATGTTAAGAAAGTAGTTACAGATACTGCTGATGCTCTTATCAAGGAGTCTGGAGTAGATATGCACTACAAAGTAGGTACTATGATTGAGATACCTAGAGCTGCAGTTCTTGCTGATGAAATCGCTCAAGAGGCAGAGTACTTCTCATTCGGTACTAATGACTTAACTCAGATGACTTTCGGCTTCAGCCGTGACGATGCTGGTAAGTTCTTAGGTTCTTACTACGAGAAGAAGATTTATGAGTCTGATCCATTCGCTAGACTAGACCAAAATGGTGTAGGTAAATTAATGGAGATGGCTGTTGCTGGTGGTAGAAAAACTAGACCAGATATCAAATTAGGTATCTGTGGTGAGCACGGTGGAGACCCATCGAGTATCGAGTTCTGTCATAGAATTGGCTTAACTTATGTATCTTGTTCTCCATTCAGAGTTCCAATTGCTAGATTAGCTGCTGCTCAAGCTGCTATCAAATATTCAAAATAATTAAAAACTAAATAATTATTTCGTGTAGCGAAAGCGTAAGTCCAGAATATTAGGGCTTACGCTTTTTTATTTTTCAAAAGGAAGGTTAAATCAAATGGAAGAAATTCAAAATAATAAAATGGCGAATATTCCTATGAAAAAATTATTATTAAAAATGGGACTACCTATGATACTATCTATGGTTTTACAGGCACTATATAATGTAATAGATAGTATATTTGTAGCCAATATGGGGGAAACGGGAATTATTGCCAATCAAGCACTTACTATTGCATTCCCCATACAGCTTTTGATTATTGCCATAGGTGTTGGAACGGGAATAGGTATCAATGCTTTGCTATCTAAAAGTTTAGGCGAAAATAATCAAGAAAAAGTAAATAGAGTGGCTGGAAATGGAATATTTCTAAGTCTATGTATATTTGCAGTCTTTTTGTTATTTGGCTTGTTTGGTTCGGAGTGGTTTATATCACTATTTGCTGGTGGTGACAGTGAAGTAATATCTATGGGTACAACATATCTTCAGATATGCACCTGTCTCTCTCTAGGCTCTATAGGATACACAGTATATGAGAGATTTTTGCAATCAACAGGCAAGACACTACTATCGACTATTGCTCAAATATCAGGAGCTGTTACTAATATCATTCTAGATTATATATTTATTTTCCCACTAAATATGGGTGTTGCAGGTGCTGCTTGGGCAACTATCATTGGTCAATTTGTCTCCCTTTTTGTAGC
>CAYTNS010000028.1:0-13345 GCA_964439345.1 uncultured Christensenella sp. | reverse complement strand
ATATTATCCTTTAATTATGGAATGAAAGATAGAAAAAGAATTGATGACTGCATCAAATATGGCATAATAGATACCGTGATAATTACACTGGTCATTACTGTATTATTTGAGGCTTTTGCAAGGCCACTCTCTAGTCTATTTGCTTTAGCAGGGGGAACTAGCAAAGAAATAATAGAAGTATGTACGGTGGCTATTAGGATAGCAAGTATAGGTTATATATTTATGGGATTTTCGGTGGCTGTACAGGGAGTACTACAGTCCCTAGGCTATGCCCTTAGACCATTACTTATATCTTTATTACGACTCGCAATATTCGTTTTCCCAATTGCTTACTTATTCACCCTTTCGGATAATGTACTCAATTTAGTTTGGTGGACATTCCCAATTGCTGAGGTTTTAACTGCAATTATTTCTGTATTTATTCTAAAAAAGACATACAAAGAGAAAGTTGAGATTTTAGATAAGAATAATGAAATTTTAACTGATACAGATAAATTAATCATAACCATAGCCAGAGAGCACGGAACGGGTGGCAAAGAGATAGGTAAAATGGTTGCTAGTAAAATAGGTGTACATTTTTATGATAAAGAGGAAATTAAAAAATTCGCCATAAAAAATTCAATTGAGAGTAAGACTACATCTAGTGATGACCTATACAGATATTATCTATCCTTAGATGCCGAGAAAGAATCCATTATTAAACAAGCAGAGGCAATAAGGGCAATTGCCAAGAAAAGTGATTGCGTAATCGTAGGCAGATGTGCCGATAGTATTTTGGGAGATAATCCTAATATCATTAAAGTATTTTTGTACGCACCTATGGAATATAGAATAGGGAAAATCCAAAAAATGTATGGCGATGATTATGAAAATGCTAAAAGAAACATCAAAAAATCGGATAAATCTAGAGCAAATTACTATGAGGTTATAGCCGGTAAGAAATGGGGGCAAAAGGAAAATTACAATCTTTGCATAGACTGTTCTATTGGAAATGAAGAGGTCGCAAATGCAATATGTAATTATATTTCTGCTAGGAAAAAGTAATTGTTTTGAGCCTTAAATTATCGAAAGTAATTTTATATGAAATATTTTGATTAAACACATAATCCCAATTTTAAAAGGGGGTTATGTGTTTTTTAGGGGCATATTATATGCAAAATTAAAAAATTTTATTCAAAAAAAGAGGATTTTTGAAAAATATTTCGTATATATTTAATGAGTGATAAAAAGGAGGAGTGGATTTGGATAAAGGTTTTGATACTGCGTGGCTAGAGACGCTGAAAGCAAATAACGATATTGTAACTGTGGCTAGTAAATATATTACACTTACCAAAAGAGGCAAAACTTGGTGGGCATGTTGTCCTTTTCACTTCGAAAAAACACCATCATTTGCCATTAACGAGGTGGAGCAATATTATCATTGCTTTGGCTGTGGTGCTAGTGGTGATGTTATAAATTTCGTAATGAAGCACGAATCGCTAGATTTTTATGATGCTTGTAAGAGGCTATCAGAATATGCAGGAATGGAGATGCCAGAATTTCATTCCGATGAAAATCTAGTTAAGAATAAAAAGAAAAGGGAGAGAATATATCAGGCACTGGTAGATGCTGCCAGATTTTATTACTCCAATCTTAAATTGCCTGAGTCTAAAGTAGCCCTAGAATATCTACAAAGTAGACGAGTGGATACGGCAGTTATCAAGGAATTTGGCTTGGGTTATAGCACAGGCTGGACGGAAATAATTCCTTATATGAAGTCCAAAGGCTACACCGATGAGGAATTACTAGATGCAGGTATTGCCGATAGGCAGAGAGATGGCAAACTTTGCGATTTCTATGGCAAGAGGCTAATATTCCCAATATTCAATCTATATGGCAATGTTGTAGGCTTTAGTGGTAGGGTGCTAGGCAAGAGCGATTTTGCTAAGTACAAGAATACTCCTCAGACACTAGTCTTTGATAAAAGCAAATGTATATATGGCATTAATCAATTAAAGAAATTAAAAACGCAAGGTCCTATTAGCGAGGTTGTAATAGTTGAGGGACAGATGGACGTAATCTCCCTATATAGGTCGGGCATAAAAAATGCCGTGGCTTGTATGGGTACGGCACTCACTATTAATCACGCAAAAGACCTAAAGAAATTTAGCGATAGAGTAGTACTATGCTTTGATGGAGATTCTGCCGGAAAAAAGGCGACTCTTAGAAGTATTGAAATACTAGTTAATGCTGGACTAGAGGTATACATAGTGACTATCCCTAATGGGCACGACCCTGATGAATATGTAAATGCCTTTGGCAAAGAGTCTTGGGACAAACTAATATCTTCGGCACTATACTGGGTGGAATTTTTAATAAGAGATTTCGCTAGAGCATACGATCTAGATAAGAGAGAGGGCAAGAATAGATTTATAGTAGATGCACTTAATATTGTTAGAAAATTGGATACGCAGAGTGAGCAAGAGATATATCTAAAGATGATACAGGAATTATCTAATGTTACAGTAGCTGTATTAAAAGATGACCTAATAAATGGCACGAATATAGAGACATCTAAGCAAGAGGAAATAGCAGTCAATAAACCTACTATGCCAACTATATCCAAAGAGACGGCGTATGTTAAGGCTGTTAAATTTGTAATATCTGCATTACTGCATAAGAAAGAGTATGCAACTATTAATGACGAAATAAGGGATTATCTTTTAAATTCCGATTACATTCAAATCTTTGATTATATCAAAGGGGAAAAGGAAGCAGGTAGAACTCCTATAATTAGTAAGCTTTTCGATATGTTTGATGTCGAGGGTTCGGCAGATATAGGAGATGTTGTCAATTTTGAATTTGTCGAGGGAGAGGATAACGAAAAATATTACGAAGATTGCGTAAATGTTATCTTAAAGAGTGGACTAAGTATGCAAAAGGACAAGCTACTGAAAGAGATGGCAAAGACAAAAGATTTGACCGAGAGAGCAAAAATTGCAAGTGAGATACAACAAATAATATTAAAGGAAAAAAAGAAGTAAGGTAAGTAAAATGGCAAAAGCAAAGAATGAATCAAAATTAGAGATTTTATTAGATAAAGCAAAGGGAATTGAGCAAGAGATAGGAGAACTATTAAAATCGGCAGAGAAAGATGGTAACTATCTAAATGAAGACGATATGGGTACTAAATTTGTTAATTACGAATTAACTGCCGATGATATGGAGACCATAAAGGAATTTTTTACTAGCAAGGGAATAACAATAGAGCAATCGGTTGATGAGGCTATCAAAGACGAGGAATTAAAAGAGATTATTAGTATTGTTAAAGTAGATGACCCAGTTAAGGTATATCTAAAGGATATAGGTCAATCACAATTGCTTACATCTGACCAAGAGGTAGAATTAGCAAAGAAAATCCTAGAGGGCGATGAATGGGCTAAGCAGGAGCTTATTACTAGAAACTTAAAACTAGTAGTTAGTATTGCTAAAAAGTATGTAAATAGAAGCAGTATGCAATTTTTGGACCTTATTCAAGAGGGTAACCTAGGACTAGTTAAAGCTGTTGAAAAATTCGATTATACTAAGGGATTTAGGTTCTCAACCTATGCAACATGGTGGATTAGACAATCTATTACTAGAGCCATTGCAGACCAAGCTAGAACTATTAGAATACCTGTACATATGGTAGAGACTATCCATAGACTATCTAGAACCAGCAAACAATTAATGCAGGAATTAGGCAGAGACCCAACAAATGCAGAGATTGCAGAGAGAATGGGCATTAGTGAAAATAGGGTAATAGAGATACAGAAGATTGCTCAAGACCCAGTATCACTAGAGAGTCCAGTTGGTGAGGAAGACGAGAGTAGAATAAGCGACTTCGTTGAGGACGAATCGGTTAAGTCTCCTACCGAGAATGCTGCTCAGGATATATTAAAGACTCAGTTATTACAGGTTATCGAAACTCTTACTCCTAGAGAGCAAAAGGTTATTAGACTTAGATATGGTCTAGATGATGGACACGCTAGAACGCTAGAAGAAGTTGGTAAGGAGTTTAATGTTACCAGAGAAAGAATAAGACAGATAGAGGCAAAGGCTCTTAGGAAATTAAGACACCCAAATAGAGCGAATAAGATAAAAGATTTTTATGAATAAACTATCTAAAAGATTAAATCAAATATATGAATTGATAGATGGCGACATTGTAGCCGATGTAGGTTGCGACCATGGCAAATTAGCACTAGAATTACTTAAAAATAATAAATGCAAATTTGCTTATGTATCAGATATTAGTAAAGATAGTCTCCAAAAGGCTAAGGATATACTGGTTGGTTATAGTAATTCCGAGGCAATATGTTGTGATGGATTACAAGGATACGAGGGTAAAAGGGTAGACGAGTGTATTATATCCGGAATGGGGGGAGAAGAGATAATGCAAATAATTTCTTCTTCGCCTATAGATATAGATACTTATATTCTTTCTCCTCAGAAAAATGTAATTAAAGTAAAGCAATTTATGTTAGACCATGGATACCAAATAACTTTTGACAAGATTATTAAAGATAAGGACAAATATTATCATATTTTCAAATGCAAAAAGGGTGCTAGTGAAAAAAATATTGATATACTAGATTTGTACTTTGGTAAAGATAGTTTTTTATCAAAAGATGGCGACTTGGAACAATTCATAGAATATGAGATAAATAAAATAAATAATATTTTGCCTAGTGCCGATGAGGGCAAAAGGGAAATATTAATCGATTATTTACAATTATTAGAAATCGCTAATAAAAGGAAGGAAAAGTAATTATGAAGAAAATGTTAGAATATCAAAAACTTGATATGGAATTAAACAAATTAAAGAAATCAAATGCCAATAGTGTTGAGAAGAGTAATATGGCAAAATTAAAGGAATATATTATAGATGCTCAAGACAAAGGTATGAAGATTGAAGCAGATGCCAAAGATTTACTTAGTGATTACGACAAATTAAAAAAGCAGTATGATGCTAATTACGAAAAAGTTCAAAAGCTTACCAATACTGATTTGAGTAAAGTATCTATTGATGAGGTTGATGGATTGCTTTCTAATATTAATAGCTTAAGCAGTGAATTATTCTTACTTGAGAGGAATATTAATATTATTATCACAAAGATAAAGGAAAGCCTAAAAAATTTCGACGCAACAAAGAAAAGCATCATTTCGTATAAACAAAAATACAATATTTTCAAAGAAAAGTATGAGCAAAATATCAAGTCCTCAATGCCTAGAGTAAAGGAAATAGAGGAGAAGATGCAAGAGATGGAGAAAACTCTTGACCCAGAATTATTTGCTAAATACAAGGCTATCAAGGCAGATAAAGTATTCCCAGTATTTGTGCCTTTTGCTGATGGTCACTGCTCGGGTTGTAGGGTTGAGATTCCTACTGCTAAGGCGAATAAATTAAAAGCAGATAAGATGATAATTTGTGAATGTCATAGAGTAGTATACTATCCAGAGTAAAATATAGAGGTTTTAAGTAAATTTATATAAATCTTTTAAATGTTTGCAAGAATATTAGTTTTTTAGTATACTAACTAGATAAAGGGTAAAAGGAGTAGTAATGTTATTTTTTGCACAAGGATTGCAGGGAACTGATTTTTTAATAGTATCATTATCATTTTTATTGGTAATTATTATTTCCCTTAGTTTGCACGAATTTGCACACGGATATGCTGCATACAAGTGTGGAGATATGACCCCTAAAATGCAGGGGAGATTAACTCTTAATCCATTTAGTCATATAGACCCAATAGGTTTTGTGTGTTGTGCACTCTTTGGATTCGGTTGGGCTAAACCTATACAGATTAATCCTGAAAACTTTAGAAATGTTAAAAAAGGTCTTGCTTGGACTAGTGTGGCAGGGGTTCTAATGAATCTATTCTTAGGTTTCATTGGATACGGCTTTTATGCACTAATAGCACTATTTGGAAGCACCAATTTATTTGTAACATTTTTAGCTAATTTCTTTTATTATTTATTCTTTATTAATATATCACTTGCTGTATTTAATTTCTTGCCAATATATCCATTAGATGGCTTTAGATTTGTAGAGAGTGTAACTAAATACAATAATGGATATGTTAACTTTATGCGTAAATATGGCAATTTAATTTTGCTAATATTTGTAATATTTTGCGATAACTTGCTAATTACATTAATTGGCTATGTTAGTACACCTATTGTGTTATTTTGGAATTTAATTTTTTAATGTAGGGAATGTATGGAAGAGAAAGAAAAGACCGAAATAGAGGAAACTACTGCAGTAGAAGAAAATGTAGAAAACACTGATAATGCAGAAGATTCCCAATCGGAAAAATTAACTTTTAAATTAGAAAATTTTAGTGGGCCACTAGACCTACTTCTTTCCCTTATCAAAAAGAGCAAATTGGATATAGAAGAGGTTGAAATATCCAAACTAACCGAGCAATATCTAGAAGTTATGAAAGATATTTCTACTGTAGATATGGAGGTTGCTAGTGAATTTATTGAATATGCAGCCATACTAATAGAAATTAAGAGTAAGAAATTGCTTCCTAAGATAGAGGAAGAGCAAGAAGATGAACTTGACCCAGAGTATGTATTGAAACTAAGGTTAAGAGAATATCAGATGTTTAAGGAAGTCAATGAAAAATTAAAAGAACTAGAATCAAATGATAAATTTTATAAGCAACCAGAGAAGGAAGCAAATAAATTTAGAATAGTTATTAAAGATATGCAATTAGATTCTTTGCTAGATGCTTTTGTTAATGTAATGCACAAGGTTAATAGGATAGAAAAATCTAAAGAGAGCAAGGAAATAGTCAAGGAAGTATTTACTATAGAGCAAAAAATCTCTACTATCAAGGATACACTTATATCTAGAGATAGACTAAAATTCAGTGAATTATTCCTAGAAACATCTTCAAAAGATGAGGTTATTACTACCTTTATGGCACTACTTGAACTTATTAAGATGCAGGTGGTTAGAGTAAATCAAGATGGAATTTTTTCGGATATTCAGATAGAGAAAACGGGAGATGAATTTAATGGAGAACTTATCTAAGATAATTGAGGGGATACTATTCGTAGCAGGAGAACCAGTATCTTTTATAGATATTTGTGAAAAATTAGAATTAGACAAAAAAGAAGTAGAAGATGCTGTAAAGGAATTACAAAAGACCAGAGCTGAAAACAACGATGGTATTCAAGTAATGATTTTCAATGAAAAGGCACAACTTTGTTCCAATAAAATGTTTGTTGATGATATTAGTACTGTACTTAATCCTATCAAGGAAAAAATGCTTACTAAGGTTGTTTTGGAGGTGTGTGGAATAATTGCATACAAGCAACCTATTACTAGGCTAGAGATAGAGAATATTAGGGGTGGTGCAAATTGTGACTATGCCATATCTACACTAATGGACAATAATCTTATAGAGGTAGTGGGTAGAAAAGATGCTGTAGGTAAGCCTCTTTTGTTTGGCACGACCGACAATTTCCTAAAGAAATTCAATATATCTTCTCTAGCTGACTTGCCAGATTATGACCAATTGCTTGAGAGAATCAAAGTTCTTCACGAAGACGGAGACAAATCGCTATTTGATTATAGAGAGATTCCTGAGGAAGAGGATATCGCTAATAGTATGACTGAGGAAGAACAGGAAGAGATTATTAGGGGTATCAAGGAAACTAAAGAAGAGATAATGGAAGATAGAACTAAGTTAGACGAAATCTTAGGTAAATTTGTAGAAGATTTACATAGCATTCCAGATATTGAATTAAGCGATTTTAGTGAATAATTTTTAATTAAATATATACATAATTAATTTAATAATAGAGAAAAATAGTAGTATGAATAATACTATTATTTTTTTATCCATTTTAATAGTTTTGCTTAGTATTATGCTAGATATCAAATTAAGCCTATATTTAGATATTTATAGCAAAGATATTTTAGTAGAAATTAGACTATATTCTATAAAAATAATTACTATAAAATTAGACATATTTGGCTTGTTTTATGAGGTAAATAATAGCAAAAAGAGCAAGGATATTTTGGATATATTTTCAAAAGAAAATAATTATTTTTTTAAAGAAATAAAAAAGAGCATTTTAGATAAACTATATTATGGAGAGATAAATATAGATTTGGTCGTGGGTGCTAGGGTATCTAGTGATACAGCCATTATAGGTGGTAGCATATTTCAGTTATTTAATGCTATAGATTCTATCCTTTCCAGTAGGGATATAGATTTTAGATATTCTATAAATCCCGATTATCTAAAATATAATTTAAAGCTAAAGGCAGATATTAGAGTTTACTTTACCATATTTGATATGGTTTTTGCCGTAATTCTTAGTCTATATAAAAGGAGTAGATATGTCAGAAAAATCCAAAAACAAAGAGGCTAATTTAGATGAAATACTAGAAAATACATTTAATAGCCTAAAGGATATTGCCAGTGCCAATGTTGTTATGGGCAAAGCTATAAATATTGGCAATCTTCATATATATCCAGTGAGCAAGGTTTCGGTTGGAATACTTACAGGTGGTGGAGACAAGATTAAAAAGAAAGGCATTTGTGTGGGGAGTGGCAGTGGCTTTAATATAGTACCAATAGGCTTTGTGACAATCGAAGAGGGTGTATTTAATTACTTACCCGTTAATAACGATATGGGCACAAGTAAGATAATTGATGGGCTTTTAAAAATATACGAGGGCATCAAAAATAAGGCTGAGGAGGATAAAAATGAAGAAGATTAAATTATCTATTTTATTACTGCTTATTTCTCTTATGATGTTTTATTCATCTAGTACAATCGTTAATGCTAAAGAGATAGAGATAATGGCTCCAGCCAAGGCAATGGTTGTGCTAGAGGGGAATACAAATACAGTATTATATTCGCATAATATGGATAATAGATTAGCTATGGCTAGTACCACTAAGATTGCTACAGCGATAGTTGCTATAGAAAATACCGAAGATTTAGATAAAAAAATCAAGGTTAGTGATAAAGCGATAGGAATAGAAGGGACTAGTATATATATCAAAAAGGGTGAGGAATTGACAATGAGGGAATTGCTCTACGGGTTAATCCTTGCCAGTGGCAATGATTGTGCTGTAGCCATTGCCGAAAGCTTCGGCGAAAACGGTGAATTTATGGATATGATGAATGCTCTGGTCGATAACCTAGGACTTACAAATACTCACTTTGACAATCCTCACGGGCTGGATAGCGATACTCATTACACATCTGCCTATGATTTAGCTAGAATCACCTCTTATGCCTTAAATAACGATGTTTTTAGGGAGATTGTGTCAACCGAAAGGAAAGTAATAGAGCATAATGATTTGTACCCTACAAGGTACTTAAAACACAAAAATAAGCTATTATTCACGCAAGAGGGCTGTATTGGCGTCAAAACTGGATTTACGGATAATGCTGGTAGGTGTCTAGTAAATGCTGTAGAAAAGGACAATATGCAGATAATTTCGGTAGTTTTAAATTGTCAGCCGATGTTTGAAGAATGCGAGAGGCTTACTAATTTAGCGTACGATAATTATATGATGAAATTATTTGTGGAGCCATATAGTTTTGTAAGTAATGTGGGTGTACAAAATAGTGATAAAAGCGAGGTAGGAGCAATAACAATAGATGGCTTTTACTTGCCGATATTAAAGTCGGAAGAAGATAAGTATGAGGTAAAATATATATTAGATGATAATCTTGTAGCGCCTATTGAATTAAATCAAAAGGTGGGCAGTGTCGAGGTTTTATATAAGGGTGAAACAATATATTCGGGCGATCTAATATCTATTGAATCGGCAGAAAACAATGATTTGAAGTATTTGATAGATAATATAATAGATAATTGGTTTTAATCTATAGGGCGATGAAACTATGATATTTTGATTGAAGTATCATAAATTCATCGTTTTTTATTTTTTATAAAGACAATATATTTGCAAATAAGATTAAATTTTAGTACAATTATGTTGGGTGAAAAATATGAGAATAAATAAATATTTGGCTAGTTGTGAACTAGGCAGTAGAAGAAAGGTGGAAGAATATATCCTAAAAGGAGATATTTCTATCAATGGAAATACTATAAAAGAATTGGGATATAATGTACTAGATGGAGATGAAGTAAGATACAAGGGAAAATTACTCCGTCCTCAACTAAATAAAGTTTACATTATGCTTAATAAGCCTAAGTGTTATATAACGAGTAAGTCGGATGAAAAAGATAGAAAGATAGTAATGGATTTGATTAAATCCTGCAAGGAAGAGGTATTTCCTGTGGGTAGGCTAGACTATAATACTGAGGGTTTACTACTCCTTACTAATGATGGAGACTGGGCTAATAATATAACCCACCCATCTAAGAAGATTTCTAAGACTTATGAGGTCAAAACTAAATATCAATTAACAAATAAACAGGTAAAGGAATTATCTAATGGCATAGTAATAGATGGACAAAAAACTTTACCAGCTAGGGTCGAAACCCTTGGTTTAGATGGAGAATACTATGTAACTCATATAACTATTTATGAGGGCAGAAATAGAGAAGTAAGAAAGATGTTTGAGGCAATCAAACTAAAGATATACAATCTAAAAAGATTATCCATAGGGGCTCTTCAATTGGGAGATTTGCAGATGGGTAAATTTAGATATTTGAGTAAGAACGAAATAAAATTGGTATTTACGGAGAGATAATATGTTAAGAGTAGCAGTAGACGGATATTCATCATCAGGCAAGGGCGCAGTTTGTACGCTACTTGCTCAAAAATTAGGGATAATACACTTTGAAACGGGGGCAATTTATAGATTGCTAGGTGTTTATGTTGATGAGCACAATATTGACCCTTATGACAAAGAAAAAGTGGTATCATCGCTAGAAAATATTAATGTATCTCTAGAGCATGATAATGGTAAGCAGATAACCATATTAAATGGTGTAGATATATCTAATAAATTGCATACCAGCAGGATAAGCGATATATGTTCTATTATATCTCCATATCCTGAGTGCAGAGATTTTGTTACTAATATTCAGAGAAGTATGGCGAAAAAGTATAGTCTAATTATGGAGGGCAGAGATATAACATCACATGTTTTACCCGATGCTGACTTTAAATTTTTCCTTGATGCTAGAATAGATGTTAGAGCAAAGAGAAGATATGATGAACTTATTTCCAAAGGAGAAAATGTTACTCTTGAACAGGTAAAAGCCGACCTTGCTGAGAGGGATAAAAGAGATACTCAGAGGGAACTATGTCCACTAATCCTAAGAGAAGGAACTATACATATAGATAATTCCGATATGACAATAGAGGAAGAGGTGGATTTGATGTATAAAATAATTAAGGGAGAAATAAAATAAATGTTGCAGTGGATAATATTAGCTATTGCCACGCCATTTGTATTTCTATTATATCCAACTAGAATAATTGGTAAAAAGTATTTGAAAAGAAACAAAAAAGAAGCGATGTTATATAGTTGCAATCATCAATCAAATAATGATGTCATTGTTCTAAAAAGTAGAGTAAAATGGAATAGCAAATTTATGGCAAAAGATAGCTTATTTAAAAATAAAGCAATGAAAGGTTGCCTAAAAATGTTAGGGGCATATCCAGTAAAGCGTGGTGGCAATGATATAGAGTCAATCAAGCATACGCTTAGATTATTAAAGAGTAATAATCATATAGTCGTTTTCCCAGAGGGAACTAGGGTAAAAGGCGATGAGGCAGTAGAATATAAGAATGGTCTAGTATTCTTTGCTCTTAAATCAGATTGTCTAGTAGCACCTATGGCGTTTAGGAAGAAACCTAGGGTTCTTCATAGTAATACGCTACTAATAGGTGAACCCTTTAGATTCTCCGATTATGACGAATTTAAAGGGGTTACAAAGCCAAATAAGGACACTCTAAATCTAGCATCAAAGATATTGACAGATAAGATGGAATATCTAAAAAATGTAGATATTAAAGAGTATAAGAAATTAACAAAAGAAAATTTAAAAAATAGTAAATAAAAAATCTACTAAGTCTTTACTTAGTAGATTTTTTTGAGGCTTTTATAGTTCTCGCTCGTCCTGAGGGGCCCTATTATAGCACTCTTTTAATATATTTTTAAATTCATTAGGTAAATAAGATATGGCTTTTTCTTTTAAGGCATCATCAATGCCATACATCGCTTCAGCCATACTTCCTACAATACACGCGTTTGTATCGGTATCTCCTCCGAAAGATATTGCTAATTTAATACTGTCTTCAAAACTATTTGAATTAAATAGCGAGTATAAGCACAAGTCAATAGTATCAGCACAGGTATAATTAAAGCCACTTATCTCTGGTTTTTGGATATTCAAATCTAATTTTTTAATAATATCTTGTTTGGAGTATCCGTTTCTTGTATAGAAAATTATTAAAGCGATTGTTTTTGCACATTGGGTGGCCTCGGGTGTATTGTGAGAGGGGATTGTCGCTAGATATGAATTTTTAATAACATCTTCCTCTGTATCAAAAAGATATCCTACAGGCGAGATTCTCATCATTGCACCATTACCCGTACTAGTACCCTGTAGGTCGCTTTTTGCCCATTTTATAAATCCGGGAGAGAATACGCTCTTAAAATATGGCTTGTGCTCAGGTAGATGACTTTGATATTCCAAAGCATAATCCTTTAGTGTTTGCCCATAGTCTTTTTTATTGATTATAGCGTCTGCAATTGCCATAGTTAGAATGGTGTCATCGCTAATGAAAGCATTGTCTTCAATGATATTATTTAATTGTATTGATTTATGATTTTTTATCTGGTCATATTCGTAAATAGAACCTGCCAAATCTCCAATAATTGCACCTAACATAATTTCTCCTATATTTTTTATTATATCACAGCCGAAAGAGAAATTGAAGTGCTTATGTAAAAAATAAATCCCTAATTTCTAATTTTAGAGGGATAAGGACCTCTTGTGGTGGGAAGGGGACGGAGCGTAAAGAAAAGTTGCTGGTAGCAAGTTTTTAGCTAGAGAACGAAGTGAACGAAGAGTCGGGGAGAAAGTGGAACTTTCGGTCTGGGTCGGACACGACGATTCGACCATCACGATGGTTCGGCATTATGAAATAATGCGATTGGCAAAGCCAATGTAATCCAGAACTGAGCAACAAAAAAAGAGTCGTAAGACTCTTTTGTGGTGGGAAGGGGACGATGCGTAAAGAAAAGTTGCTGGTAGCAATTTTTTAGCCAGAGAACGAAGTGAACGGAGAGTCGGGGAGAAAGTGAAACTTTCGGTCTGGGTCGGACACGACGATTCGACCATCACGATGGTTCGGCATTA
>CAYTNS010000027.1:0-15249 GCA_964439345.1 uncultured Christensenella sp. | reverse complement strand
ATGGGATTGGGGAAGACAACCGGTGGAAAAACATCTATCATTGGTTATATAATAGCACAAAACTTTGCATTTGTAAATAATAATTTCAAAATTTATTAAAAAGGATAAAAAATCAAAAATATGTATAAATTTAGGCGATTTATGAGTACGGGGAAATACAAAAAATAGAAAAATTGGCTACTTTTAGTCGTTTTGAATTTTGAAATAATTTTAAATGCGAATAATTCGCAAAAAATAGCTAGAATAAAAATGCAAAATAATGGCTTTACTTTAGCGAAATTTGTAAAAAAGTGTCATTTTTTGCTTTACATTTAGTAACTTTTGTTACATAATCATAATGTAAAATTATACTTACCGAAGGGGTAGGTATCTTCTTGTAGTAGATGGTACACTTTTTGAAGTAGGTGTCATTACTACCTATTTGAATATTAATTTAGATAATAACCAAACTATTTATAAGGTTAAAAAAATATAAAATGTCTCTATGTTACGACTTGAAAGATTAAGGAGATGCTATGGCCGAGACTAAAAAAAATTTAAAAACTAAAGATATGTTAATCGCAGTATTTTGTACAATACTTGCCGTTTTGAGCATTGTGTTCTACTTTTTACCTGCTTTTAATGTAAAACATAGATATGGCCCTCAGGAGGAGTACGACCAAATAAATTACAGCGCATGGGAAATGACCAAGGCCGTATTTACCGATACTAAAGTAATTGGTTCTAATATGGAGGGATTACTTTATATCAAAGATACTTATGCCTTTGCTGTAATGCTTAGTGGAATACTTATGCCACTAGGAATTATCTGTACTATTTGTACTACCGTATTTGCTTATATATCTTGGTTAAAGAATGAAAAATTCAAGCAATATTGTTTCTTATTTAGTCTATGTGGAATGATGTTTACCACCGTTACACTTATCTGTACTTGGTTCATCGCAATTCAAATTAGAGATGGCAATAACTTTGACTTCTTTAAATACAACTTAAAGGGTAGCATTAGTTATGCCTCGTTTGTAAGTCTAATCCTATCATTCGTCGTGGCGATAATAGCCTGTGCGTACAATTACTTCCTAGATAACTTTGATGATGAAGACGAGGAAGATGGGAACGAAGAAGAGGATAAAAAAGTACTAGCAACTGCTGGTGCTACCAGTGTTGTGGTAGAAAGGGTTGAGCCTACTAAGGTTGAAGAAAATCCTACTATAAATACTGTAGTGGAAGAAAAACCTAAGACTACGGCTACTAGGACTACTAAACCTGCATCTGCTAGAAAGACTACTAGCAATGCTACTAAGAGTACTACAACTGCTAAGAAGACTACAAGCAAGAGTACTGCTACTAAGTCTACAACTAAAAAACCTACTACAAAGTCGGCTAGTGCAAAGACTAGTACAAATAAATAATCTAAATATATTTTGAGTCATAGCAATGCTGTGACTTTTTTATTTGGGTAAATCACTTTAGTGTGATATTATATATTTAATTTATAAAAAAGGAAGAATCTTGTAATGCTATGTAATGGTTGCCCTAGAGGGTGCAATGTGGATAGAGATAAAGTGATGGGTGTATGTGGTGTGCCCTTTGCCCCTAAGGTGGCAAAAGCATATTTGCACAAGTGGGAAGAACCGTGTATTAGTGGAGAAAATGGCAGTGGAACTATATTCTTTTCGGGGTGCAATCTAAAGTGTGTATACTGTCAGAATTACGATATTAGTAGTGAAGCCAAGGGAAAGATAATCACAGTAGAGAGGCTATCCCAGATATTTAGAGAGTTAGAAGAAAAGGGGGCTACAAATATTAATCTAGTTAGTCCTAGCCACTATGTAGATGCTATAATATCTGCCCTAGATATGTACAGACCTAATATCCCTATAGTTTACAATTGCAATGGCTACGATAGTATAGAGACTTTGGAGAGATTAAAGGGCTATGTGGATATATTCCTAATGGACTTTAAATATATTGATGAGGATATAGCGCTAGAGTATTCACGAGCAAAAAATTACCCTAAGATTGCTAAAGAAAATATCCTAAAGGCTAGACAGTTACAACCAAAGGAAATATTTGAGGGTGATGTATTAAAAAAAGGTGTCATCATTAGACACCTAATACTACCTAATCACATAGATAATAGCATTAAGATTTTGGAATGGATTAAGGAGAGGGTAGATAATCCTTTCATTAGCCTAATGGGACAGTATACCCCTATGTATAAGGCTAGTGAATATCCCAAGATTAATAGAAAATTAAAAAGTATTGAATATAAAATAGTTGAAAAAAAGATGCTGGATTTGGGATTGACAAATGGCTATACTCAGGAATTAACCAGTGCCGATGAGAGCTACACTCCTGCCTTTGATGGCGAGGGGGTATAAGTACACAAAAAATGTTTAGATGTGGATAAATTCATCTAAACATTTTTTACTTAGAAATTAAATATACTACTAGGTATGTAATTTTCGAATATTACAGTACTTGCATATTGCAAGGCTCTTTCCTCCTGCATTTTTGACCTAATAGTCCACGCAAGGACGGGTACTTTTTTGGAGGAAACTAGTTTATTAGGTAGTGCACGATAGTCGTAAGAAATAAAGTTTGGCTTAACACTACTATATAGAAATAAATTCTTTACTAGCACTTTTTTAAACCAAGGTACATAGATATTTTTAAAATCGGAAGAAAGCATTCCTCTAGGAACTTTGGGTGCATTCTTTCTAAACCAAATAAGTGGTCTAGGGTCAAAAGATTTTACTGCATATCTACCCTTGTATTTCTTTAGTATTTCATAAACCTTTTGGGCAAATACTTTGCAATCTTTCTCAGGTTTTAATTCTATCATTATAGGCACTTTATTATCTACTAGGTCTAGTACTTCCTGCAATAGTGGAATGTGCTCGTTACTTCCCTTTAGGGTGATATCGCCCAAATCCTCAATACTCAAATCGGATAGATTTGCACATTTGTCACACATTCTTTTTAGGTTGTCATCGTGGAATGCTACAATATTTCCGTCTTTTAATATTCTAACATCTAGTTCTATGGCAAAGCCATATTTGGTGGCTTCCTCAAAGGCTAGAAGTGAATTTTCGGGAATACCCTCGCTATGCAGTCCACGGTGGGCTATCTTATATTTTAAATACCACTTATCTTCCACTATTAATCTCTCCTATGATGTGATTGTATAGATCGGTTGTCTTTATCCCTAGGCTAAGACCAAAGCATCTACCTTGATACTCTCTATCGTAATATCTGTATAGATTGATGTAATCGTATTTAGGCTTTATAGATATTAATAATTTTTCAAATCTATTATCCTTGTAAGTTCTCTCAGGGGAGTACTCTAGTTCTATCCAAATACCCTTCTTTTTTTGCTCAATCATAGTATTATTATCGGCAATTGCAAGGGAGGAGGTAAAGTAGGAATACTCTAGCAAATCTTTAAATACCTTATCTGCATCTGGTATATTATATTCCACACCATCTTTATATACTACAATTTTATTAAATTTACTTATTTCATCATTAAACATTATATTTACCTTTTAAAAAAAATATCTTTGTTTTATTATATAAAAAATGATTACTTTTTACAACCTAAAACAAAGATATTTATATTAATTGTATTTTAAATAATGCCTGTATCTCCTCCAGCACTTTCTTGATAGTCAAAGGCTTCATTGAATATAGGTAGGGCATTCTCTATAGTTAGGGCTTTTGCCGTACCTAGCAGAGGATTGGTGTAGTCCATATTGTCTATATCTTGGGTATAAGGCAGAAATGCCTGTAGGGCTTGGAAAGATACCGTAAAGGATAGTTTTGCATTGGCAAAGACATTGGTTAGTGCGTCCCCTGGTAGGGCAAATGTGCCATTAATAAAGGGGATAGTATCACTGGCTATTTTTTTCTGACCATTTGTACCTATTACTTCCCCCACCTCGATATCTGGAACTATTTCATATAGATAGTATTTGAGTCTATCGGGGTCGGTGGAGGCGTAACTAGACCTATCCACAGTCTGTGTATAACTATCTCCACTAGCAGTAACTCCCGTAGGAGGGGTATCGGAATAATTATCGTTTACTCCCGTTATTTTGCCGCCATTATCGACAATCAGATACCACCAGCCACCTATGGAGGTGCTTATCTCATTTGAATTAGTGTCATTACCGATGCTAGGGTCAATGTATAACCAACTAGCATTTAAGCCTAGCCCCTCCAATTCGTCTGTACCAGGGTTGTCGGCAGTCTGGATATACTTTGAGCTATCGTTTATTAGATTTACAAAGTTATTATTAAGGGCAGTATTTAGTGCATCTATGCTATCCTGCAATGTTCTAGTGACTACATTGCCATATTCATTTACGTAGCTCTCAACATAAGTATTCATATATGCTGTGGTTCTGGCTTTGTAAAAGGCATTACTTTCGGTTTTATTGCCCTTTCCATCTAATATCCATACTCCATAGAATCCATTGCCCGTACCCCCAGGGACTTTATTTGAGTCAGATCCTAAGGAATTGACACTGCCGTCAAAAGGTGATGGCATTTTTGAGAAATTTTGATCGTCTGTGATAGCATTGCTGCCCTCATACTCTTTTTGGCTAACATATTTCCACGAATAGATAGATTTTTTTGTTCTATTCTTTATAGCTTTCATATCCTCTCCAGCAGTAGTCGCATCGGTAAAGGATTTATCCGATACATAATCTCTCCTGCCAGTATGCGTTTGGGTATTAGGGTCGTAGCTATATTCACTATCGGAGGAGTGTATAGCACCCTCGAATCCGTCAACCGTTTCGGTTGTGGTGTTTGTTACCTCTCTTTCAAATTCTGTTTGGCTCTGTACGGGGAAATTTTCAGCATAGGTTGTCCCTGTGAAATTATTAAAGCCCACTGTTGGGTCAAATTCTATGTCTATCCCAAATCGTGCTCTAAGTAAACTAGTGGTTGTACTAGTAACTCTGCCGTCGTTATTTTGGTAATAAGCATTGCCTTGACTATCGGTGTAGGCATTACCAATATTACTAGTATTTGCTCCTGTACTGCCATTTAAAATAGGGTTGTCTTCTACCGTACTAGTGGCAGTGGTGGAGTATACTCTAGCACTAGAATGTATCTCTACTTTTTGACCAGGTAATAATATAGTATTATCTATAGAACCGGCAGTGCCAGTAGTTCTACCAGCAAAAGCAGATATATCTAGGCTTCCATTACCTGCAAGAAAATCGTTATTTCTGCCAGTTATTTCTACATACACTGGTCCACCCATATATAGTGCTCTATTGGCTGTAGTTGACCCAGCAAAGAATGCAAGGGTTGCACCTACCGATAGTGCCACAGTTAGTCCAATGCTAAGGGTTGCTATAGTTACAGTCCCGACCGTTTTTCTTGCCGATTTTCTTTTCTTTTTTTGCTCTTGAGTTAGATTGTTTGTAGTATTTTTTTCCATATTACACTCTCCAAATAATTACTATTATTTTGGATTATGTAATGTTTTTTATTCTATTATATAGGTTTCTACCCCTTCCAATTCTTTCCAGTAGTGGACAGAGAATATAATAGTGCTAGTTATGAGAAATGGGTGAGTGGGGAGATATGACAAAATAAAAGCCATATCACTATGGATATGGCTTAATATTATTTTTTATTGTTATTTAGATTTGCTCCACAATGTTCACATTGTGTAAGTCCTTGTTTATTTGCAGAACCACAATATTCGCATTTATTGATTGAATCTTCTTTAAGGGTGTCTTTGCCCGTCAATTGCTCTTTTACCTTGTCTGCAACCATTTTGGTTGTCTTAGAAGCCTTGGTAGCAACCATTACAATTTGAGTAATTACAATAATAATAAAGAATATTGCGAAGATAAAAAATGGTATATACATAAGCATAATTTAACCTCTTTACTATGCCCTAGGTGTGCTAACACTAGCATACTGACTGAAATCTATATCACCAATTACAGTACTGATTTCTTGGAAGGTAATAGAATTGAATACTGTTTGAACTGATTCGTTATCGTACTTAACATAATAAGGGTCAGAATTATTATTTCTAGTATTATCGTGTGCTTGGTTATCTGCTCTACTAGCTATCATTCCATTATTGATTTCTGGAATGAAAGTTTGAATTGCTTGAAATTCTACTCCAACGAAGATGTGTTTATCGGCAGAGTAATTGCTTAGTTGCCATGGGATTATAAATTGGTCATTCCATAAGAATACCGAAGCCTGACCATAGGTTAGGGCATATAGATAATCATTTGTTGTATTGGCAGCAGTCTTTTGACATAGATAGAAGTAACCATTGTCGTCACCAGTTTGTCTGGTTGAAGAAGCGCTACCCTCTAGATAATATAATATATCGTCATTCTTTGTGCCCGAAGTACTTAGTCCACAACCACCAGTTCTGGTGTAATATTTCCAGAAGTAAGGAGCTTCGGAGGTCTCTAGGCTATTTTGTGTAGAAACTAGTCCATTTAAGAAATCGTATAAGATTTGTGCGTTTACATATGCAACTTCATTATCATCTGGAACACCATCTAATTGAGTTCCTATATTTGTATATACTATGAATCTAGCTCTTACATAACAATCTGAACCGTGCTCTTTGCCATTGGTTGTTACACTTAGACCACCATTATTGTATACACTAGCACTAGCATCAATTGCTTGACCAGGGTAGGCTAGTTCGGTGGATATATTAAAGTGTAATGTACCTGCACCACTAGTTTTTGTTGCTGGGCTGGTGGTATCGTCTCTTATCTCTATTCCAACAGCTCCTGCCATTGTAACATAATTACTACTCCAGTCACTATCAAAGAACCATGCAAGGGTTAAAGTAAATGTCAGAACGATGACTAGCAAAAAACTCA
The DNA here is from genome assembly GCA_964439345.1 of uncultured Christensenella sp. Classification (GTDB taxonomy): domain Bacteria; phylum Bacillota; class Clostridia; order Christensenellales; family UBA1242; genus UBA11490. Next base: position 8,368 of record CAYTNS010000027.1, on the reverse strand, counting down.
TACATAATAGTATGATGCTACCTACCTTCTTTTTCCTCTTAGTTCCTTCCATTTTCCACCTATATTAATTGGATTTTTAATATTTATTAGTCGTAAATATGTGTAAAGTTTCGCTTAAAAACCCTCTATTTTATTCTTAATTATACCATAAAGGATTTTTTTTGTGAAATTATTTATAGTATATTTATCTATTTATAGATAAAGTATATTAGTTATTATGTTTCTCCCAATCAACTTGGTTATCTAGGATTTCTTGCACATTGAAAATTGTATTAGGGATTCTGTCGCCATTCTCGTCAACTAGTTTATCCTGAATAGCTTGGAATTTAAGATTGAATGTAATCTCGACATCGGAGTATTTATTTGTGTAGAATTTGTAAGGGAATTGGAATATTCCATTTATGAATGTGATATTATTACCAATTGCACTAGTCTCTATCGCTTTAACCTCGATAAATTCTTCACCAGTCTCCTCAATAACACCTTTAGTTTGGCTACAATAGTAATAAACTATGCCATACTTTGAACTTTTGAATGGAACCCAACCATCTCTAGCATTAGCCATAGAACTATCTATTCGGGTAGTCAAACAATTGCTCATAGCCTCTTGGATTTGATATTCTATTTCGGCTGCAAGGTTATCGCTAACACCCTTTACATCTACGTCTAGTATAGCTCTAAGTAGAGCAGGGGTGGAGTTGATATCGGAAGATGTTACTTTGGCTATTGCCTGCATATCTATACCCATACCAGGTAATAATTTATCTCTATTAGATTTTAAATCCATTACTAGGTTGCCCTGACCAATAGTATCGGAGTATTCGCCATTGACCATGGTTACTCTAACTGGTCCACCCATAATAAGAGTGGTTTTATTAGTTTGGCTACCAGCAAAGTAGGCAAGAGTGGCTGTGACACACAAACATACTAGTAGCAGTATGCTCATAATAAATATTATGATTGTCCCTTTAGTTATTTTTTGCTCTTGTGTCATTTTCCATTTTCCCTATTTAGTAGTCGATTGAGTAAGTAGATTAAACTCTACCTACCAGCAATGTGATAAGGGCATAATTTATCACATTACTATTTATTTAATATTAGTATAACCCATTTCGATAAAAAATGACAAATTATTCACGCCAATATTTTCATTTTTTTATTTAAAAATAAAAAGACTATTTGTTTGCCCCGGGAGAATTTACTCCTTTTAGACCTCCAAATAGTCTCAATTAATTAGCTATATATTTTAAATATTGCACATAGACTAGATACAATAATAATTAGTTAAAGTGTCATTTGTGCCTAAATTTAGTTGTTTTTACGGTGGGCTCTAGTTTTCTTTGGCTCAAAAGATATTTCCTCTATCTTGTGCTCGGTTTTCTTTGCAGATAGCGCATCTACTAGCATTACTAACCAGCCTTGAGGAATGTAGGCGTAGAATACTAGTATTCTCCAGATAAGTACTCCCCAGAAAAGAGTTCCGTCTGGGAAAAGTGAGCCTAGAAGGGCATTGAAAGATAGTTCACTAGCGCCACTGCCACCAGGTAATGGAACTATAGCCACAGCACAATCACATATTAGACTATAGCAAACTATGTCATACCACGACATTGCTGGAGTATCTACGAATGATTTTAGCACGAAATATGCAATAAGTGAATTACATAGTAGTGAGCCTAGAGTGGCTAATACTCCACATATTACAGTTAGTGGACTTTTAGCAAAGTGCCTAATTGAATACTGATAAGATTTGACGAATTTAAGCACTTTTCTTAATGTTTTACGATAGTTTTTAATAATCTTTATTTTGACCAATAATTTAAGTGTCCATACCACTAGTGAAGCACCAAATTTTTTGGTAATAGACATAAAGAATACGAATAAGAAAAGTAGCAAAATTATAGATAGTCCTACCCACGCAAGTACTAGGACTGCTGGGGAAGATACTAATTTATGAGAGTACATTATAAGGATAAATGTACAAAGTATAGCAAAGGTAAATTGCCATATCATATACTTAGCTAGAGGAACAGATGTGGAGGCTTCGCCCGAATAACCGTTTTTCTTCATATAGTATATTTCAAAAGGTTGTCCACCCGAACCCATAGGGGTAATTAAATCGTAATATCTACCGTAAGCACCTAGTTTGTAGGAAAATAGTGGACGGAATTTACGAGTTTTACCAAATATAAATACGCTGAATTTAAGCCCATTAAATATATTGGTTGCAAAGAATAATGCAACGGCAATTAATAAGTATCCCCATCTAGGAGAATTTGCAAATAGGGTACTAAGTGGTTGTATTCCACCTTGCTCGTGTGCAAAGTTCCATAGTACTAGGGCAACTAGAGCCATATTTACTATAAAGAATACAGTATTGAATATTTTTTTCTTTTTAGATTTTTTAGTAGTAGGCTCAGCCTCGTCCTTGCTATCTTCTAGTGTATCCTCTATTATCACCTCTTGACTTAGTTTCCTAGAAATGGCGAAAAATACTCGATTGTTCTTATCGAATTCCTCTGCAAGGTGTTGCCATAGCTTAGTCCTTTTTATCTTTTCGGTGGCAAATTTAATATTAAACCAATTTTTCTTTTCTTTATCGTTACTCATATACACTCAATATATGATTTCGTTTACGCTAAAATAATCGAAATTTGTAAATTCGCGAAAAAAACGAAATCTATCTCATAGATTATGTTTTGATTATAACAAAGATTATTTATTTGTCAAAGCAAATTTGATAACATTGCCCCATTGGAATAATTTATGGTATTTAGGAGCTCTGAATTGGCATACATTTATATAGACTTTAAAAAGGGAGTTTATAATAAAATTATAAAATGTGTTCAAAATATTTGTTAAAATTTCAGACTTTTCCTATAATATAAGTATATGGATTATTTATCCAAATGCAATAAGTTTGCAAATTAAAAAGGAGATTATGATGGCAAATAAAATGGATACCAAATACGAGCCACTATTTACCCCTTGGAAAATAGGTAATGTGGAAATCAAAAATAGGATTGTATTATGTCCTATGGGTGGAACATCATTATTTGGCTGGATGGAGATGTCGGGCAATCACTTTGATAAAGAGTCTGCTAAATTTTTCCTAGACAAGGCTAAAAATAATGTTGGTCTTATTATCCCAGGTATAGCACCTATCAAGAGTACATATAAGGGACAGTGGCTATACAAAAATAAAAAGATGTTTAAGCAACTAAAAGAATTTATGGAGGAGATACATAAAACTGGCGCTAAGTTATTTGTACAGATAACAGCAGGAATGGGCAGAAGCTTTGCTATCCCAACCCTACTTGCATCTATTCACAATATGCCTATTATCAGAGATATTATGAAACCTATCATCAATATCCCTTATCAGAGTGCTAGTCCTAGCGAACTTCCTTCTAGATGGTCGGATAAGGTAAAGTGTAGAGCACTTACCAAAAAGGAAATTGAGGATATCGTAGATGCTTTTGCAAAAACTGCTCTATTATGCAAAGAGGCAGGAGTAGATGGTGTAGAGGTTCACGCCGTTCACGAGGGATATCTACTAGACCAATTCACTACTAAGTATACAAATCACAGAGAAGATGAGTATGGTGGTTCTTTTGAAAATCGTTACAGATTTGCAACCGATATAGTTAAGGCTATCAAGGAGACTTGTGGTAAGGATTATCCAGTATCCCTAAGATACTCAGTTGAGTCTAAAGTAAAAGGATTCTGCGAGGGTGCTTTACCTGGAGAGAAATATACCGAAGTTGGTAGAGATATGAAAGAGAGTGAAAAGGCTGCCAAGTATTTGCAAGATGCAGGATATGATATGCTTAATGCAGATAACGGTACTTATGACTCTTGGTACTGGGCTCACCCACCAATGTATATGCCTCAGAACTGTAACCTAGAAGATGTTGCTCATATCAAAAAGTTTGTAGATATTCCAGTCGTTTGTGCTGGTAGAATGGAGCCTGATGTGGGTGCAGAGGCAATTAAAGAGGGCAAGATAGATGCAGTCGGTGTTGCTAGACAATTCCTAGCAGATGGCGAATGGGTAACTAAATTAATCGAGGGAAGACTAGAAGATATTAGACCTTGTATTTGCTGTCACAATGCTTGTTTCAATATGGCTCACTATAAGGGTGTTGCTAATGCTCAATCTATATACGATGCAGCACACATTGCTAGATGTGCTCTAGACCCTAGAGTAATGCAATCTGACAAATATAAGATAATTCCTGCCAAAAAGAAGAAACATATTGCCATTATCGGTGGTGGTATTGGTGGTATGGAGAGTGCTATGGTGTGTGCTAAGAGAGGTCACAAGGTTACCTTGTATGAAAAGAGCGACACATTAGGTGGTGTATTTATTGCAGCAGCAGCTCCATCATTTAAGGAGAAAGATAAGGCACTTATTGCTTGGTACAATAGAGAGATTCGTAAATATCCAGAGATTGAAATTAAATTAAATACCGAAGTTACAGATATTGCCTCCCTTGATGCAGATGAGATAATCGTGGCAACTGGTGCTAAGGCAAAGAGACCTCCTATCAAAGGAATCGAAAAAGGCATTGAGGCTGTAGATTATCTACTAGGCAAAAAGCCTGTAGGAGATAAGGTAGTAGTAATAGGTGGAGGATTAACTGGTTGTGAGATTGCTTACGATTTAGCATTGCAAGGCAAAAAACCTGCAATAGTAGAAATGCTTAATGACCTAGTGGTTTCAGATAAAATCTGTCTAGCTAATTCTAGTTACCTAAGAGATTACTTTAAATTACATAAGACTCCAGTATTCCTAGAGAGTTCTGTTAGCGAGATTAAGGATAAATCGGTTACTATTCGTCACAAAGATGGCACTGAGACCGAGTACAAATGCGATAACGTAATCGTTTGTGCTGGTTACAGACCTAACCCTATAGCCGAAAAGGGTGTACATATAGTAGGTGACGCTAGTAGCGTTGGTAGCCTAAGAACTGTTATTTGGCAGTCTTGGGACATTGCAATGAAACTATAATCTTAAGGAGTTTAATATATGAAATTAACTAAAGAACAGCAAGAGATATTAGATGGAAAGCAGGGTGAAACTCTTGCGAAAGTATTAAAAACACTTATCCAATATGGCGAAGTATTCGGTGCTAAAAAATTAGTGCCAGTTACTAGTAAATACAATCACCTAGTTACTTCGTTCGGACTTAAAGCTCTAGGTCCAGTATACGACCTAATGGAGCAATTGATAGCATCGGGAGATGTATCTAAACAAAAATTCTCGGTAGACCCTAGACCAATAGATAAGGAAGTTCCTGCCAATTTCCTACAAAAATTCATCTTCAATAAATTTATGTATTCTAGACAAGATTACTATGAAGAGCAATTAAAGAAATTAGGCCTTATGGATAATGACGCCTTTACTTGTACTAGTTATCTAGACGAAGTTGGCAATAAACCTAAAAAGGGCGATGTGTTATCTTGGGCAGAATCTTCAGCCGTAGTATACGCCAATTCAGTTCTAGGTGCTAGATGTAATAGAAATTCTGGCATTATGGATATTATGGGTTCGGTTGTTGGCTATGTTCCTTACTTCGGATTGCTTACCGATGAGGGCAGAAAGGCTACTTGGATTGTAGAAGTTAGAACTACCAAAAAACCAGAAGCTCAATTGTTAGGCTCGGCTATCGGTATGAAAGTTATGGAAGAAGTTCCATACATTATCGGTCTAGATAAATGGCTAGGCAAGAAACTAAATGATGAAAATCGTACTTATTTAAAAGACTTTGGTGCTGCCACAGCATCTAATGGTGCAGTGGGACTATATCATATAGAAAATCTTACTCCAGAGGCTAAAGAACTAGGCAAAGACTTACTTGCTAAGAAAGTAAAAACATATATTATTGACGATGCCGAACTTGAAAGGGTATACAAAAATTATCCAGTTGTATGGAAAAATCCTAATGCTAAACCAAAGCTTTGCTTTATGGGTTGCCCACATATGTCATTACAACAACTTAAAGATTGGACAGATAAGATTGAGGCTGGTCTAAAAGCTTCGGGCGAGAAAAAGGTAACAATTCCTACAGTATTTACATCTTCTCCGGCAGTTCTAAAAGAATTTGCAAAGACAGATTATGCCGAGAGATTAAAGGCAACTGGTGTACTAACATCATATATTTGTCCACTAATGTATATGAATAATCCTCTATGCGGCAAGATGCCAGTTATCACGTCTAGTAATAAATTGCGTACATATACTACTGCTAAATATTACACAGACGATGAAATACTAGAGCAAATCACAACCAAAGGAGGAAGGAGATAATGAAAGAATTTAAGGGTAGAGTAGTTGCTGGGGGAGTAGCTAAGGCTACAGCAGTTGTATCTCACGAAGGCGTGAATACTCTAGCATCATTCCAAAAAGCACTACAATTTGGAGATAAAAAGGCTACTTGTGGTGACCAAAATAATAAAGACCTTTACGGCAAACAAATGGCAGGTAAGGCACTATGCTTACCTCAAACAATCGGTTCTACTACCGGTGGATTAGTACTATACTGTGCCTGTTCTATGGGTAGACAACCTGCTTGTATGCTATTTAGTAAGCCTATAGATTCTTTGGCTGCAGCAGGAGCAATCCTTGCAGATGTTTGGCTAGAAAATAGCAATATGCCAGTAATAGATTCTTTAGGAGATGCCTTCCTAAATTATGTAAAAGATGGAATGACTATTACTGTAAAAGAGGGTGGAATCGTAGAGGTAGACGATTGCCCTTGCTGTCATAAATAATAAATAATTTCCTTGAGAATAAAATAAAGAAAAAGGAGGGACACACCCTCCTTTTTTGTATGTTTATTAAAATATTAATTCCATAGGCTTCTTGGATAATCGCCGTTATCTACTAATTTAGCGATTTCACTAACTAATTTCTCTTTGTCTGCCTTGTAAGTAATTCCTTGCCAAACTGCAGTGGTAGGAAGTACTTTTACTCTAGACTTGCCCTCACTAATTAATTCGGATACAACCTCAGGGATTAGATATTCGCAAGATTTTAAATCAGCTTTGTTATCTTCAAAGAACTTAACGAATTTTTCCTCTAAATGGTTGAATAATTTGGCTGTGAATCCAAACATATTCATAGATACAGTGTCTTTTGGATTGACCTCATAAGAATTGCCACCAGTCAAAGGTGATGCAATAATCTTGCCATCATCTTCTTTGCCTATGCTGGATTCAATAATCTTAGTAAGGTATCCATTTTCTTCCTTGCAAACGCCTCTTTTTACCTTGCCATTTTCGGTCATTGTATTTTCAACCATATAGCCAATCAAGGCATATTCATCAGGATTGGTGCTATTTTTTAAATAGTCTCCTACCACTCTAAATGCGTCATAGCCGTAGAAATCGTCGGCATTAATAATAGCAAAATTGTCTTTAACTACATCTTTGCAACATAGTATTGCGTGAGCAGTCCCTAGAGGTTTAACTCTATCTTCGGGAAGGGAAGCATTGCTAGGCAAATTATCGTTCTTTTGGAAAACATAAACCGTCTCGATTTGTTTTTCTACCCTTTTGCCTACAGTGTTTCTAAAAATATCATAATTTTCTTCTTTAATAATGAAGACCACTCTATCAAAACCACATCTAATAGCATCATATATAGAGTAATCAATAATGAAATTGCCACTCTCATCTACTGGCTCAATTTGTTTTAAACCACCAAATCTGCTACCCATTCCGGCAGCCATTATAACTAAATCCATTTTTCTCTCCTAATTTGGGCGAAGAGGTAAATAATATTATCTACTCTTTGCATTTTATATATAACTACATATTTTTAAAAAAATATTTTCGTTACAAATATAATAACATTTTATTTTGAAAATACAAATTAATTTAATAGGGGTGAGTGGATTTTTGTGCAAATGAAATTTGCAATCTTTGAGTTTTCATTTATACTCAAACTCAAGTTCGGTTTTTCTTTCATAAATTTCGCCATTTGGAGTTTCGTACATTGTGGTTGGTCTTTTCTTCTTTGCATAACAATAATTACATTTGTGTTTACAAGTGTCGTATCTGCCAATGTCTATAGATGGCATACAGCCACAATTCTTTCGTTGACTATCAAGTTTATTATTCTTTCGTGTAACTTTTAGTCCCAAATCTTTGTATTTTTCGGTGAGTAATTCTTCAAAAATAACGCCGTCAATACATTTGCTAGGAAGAATATTATATTTACTCCAATCTCCACTTTCGGCACATGCTTCAATCTGTATTCCATTCTCTTTTGCAATTTTTGAAAAGTTTTCAAGGATTACATGCTTGTCTTTCTCGCTTGGTGCGTGAACAGTTTTAGCACAACCCGAATAACTTTCAATCA
>CAYTNS010000026.1:0-15511 GCA_964439345.1 uncultured Christensenella sp. | reverse complement strand
CGAGAATACTTGCTTGGAAACGAGCCGGGAACGCAGGTCATTGCCAGTTTTCCAATTAAGCAACCTTTATGGTTGCTTTTTTTGTGCTCTTATTGAATATTTTAATTAGCACAAAATGTTTATAAATATTTAATGTAAGTACCTTATCTTAAAAGAGGTATTGACAATTGCTTTAAAAGGGGTTATAATTATACTGGACATCGCAAACTACATTTTTGTAGCTGTCGGCTTTAGTTCCGACCTGCACCGTCCGGTTTGGAGAAAGAACTAATCTTTCTCCCTTTTTTGTGCTCAAATCAAATACATATAAATCTAGAGCCCCTATATTGAATTTCATATTTTTGTATGCTATACTATAATAAAGAATATGTGCGATAGCAAAATTAAGGGGGTGTGATATGCTATATATTGATGAAGAATATGAAAAGACATTTAGAGAAAATAAGGTTAAACACCAAATTAATTTAGCTAAAGAATTGAAATCTAATGGATTTAATTATGAGGATTATTTTAGCCTAGCCCCTACAGAGGGTAATATACTTAGTGCATCTTCAGGTATGTTTTTTGTAAATTTAGATGATGGCAAACCATCAAAAAATGGCAGAAAGCAAGTTTGCGATAGTGTCTATCTTAAGCCACTTTTTGACGAAATTCAGAGTAACCCTAAATGTTCCTACAAAACTATTTACAATGACCTAGTAAAAATGGATAATTACATACCTAGATTTGTCTCCACTCTTGTGAAAGATTGCCACGCACAATCGGCAGGAATTAAATCGGAGATATTTGGCAGTAGGGTTGCTAATATTTTACATATTCCCACCAACTATGCTTTTGGAATAGAGTATATAGATAAAAATGCCAAGGTAAATATCTTAGGTGAAAAAGAAAAATATTTTGCACTAGGTTCGGTTGATTATATTCCTACAGACCATAATATCGAATTGTTTTATGAGAATGATAATTGGACTAAAGCTATGAAGGGCAAACTTTTTGATAAAAATAATAAGCCGATTACTTTTAGTCATGTTAGAGGTACTAGACCTAAGGACGAAGACCACTTGGATAAATGGATTCCATATATAAAGGATTGTCTACACAATAGATATCCTGATGGAGTGGATAAAAATAGTTACAATCAATTTATGAATGATTTTATTAGGTCATATCTTTTTAGGGTAACACTATTTAGGGATACCGATTTTGCTCATTACAATTCGGGTATAATTACACAAAATGGTTCAAATAAATTTGAGATGATGCCCAATACCGATATGGAAGGAATCTTAAGGGGTATGAATTATATCGGCACAAATTCGTATGAGGCAGGGATTAGGTCGAATATTAGAAAGGCGATTAATTATTGCCGTAAGAATTGCCCAGAGATATTAGATGGGTTTATTTGTGACTTAGATATAGCACACAGAGAGGGTAAAATTGAGGCTGTTTTAAACGACCTTTACCCTAAAACGAATAGTACAAAAGCACTTTATTATAATGTGAATAAAGACATTGATTATATGCTTGAGTACTATAAAAAGCCAGTCTTTTCATTTGGCTTTGCTTTTAAAAATCAAGAATCAGAATTGGAATTATAATTTTATATATGATAAGGAGGTGGAAACAATGGAAAATAATAATGAAATACCAAGTGCATACGAAAGACTACTTTTGAAACTTAGAAAAAATAACGTTATCCACACTCCTTACTCCGATACAGATATTGATATTAGTAACGATGAAGATTTAAAATCTTTTGCTACTGAATTAAAAAAGTCTAGCAAAGATAAAACTAATATTGATGGCACATCGGCTAAATTCTTTACAAGAATTGATGATGGTATCGCAAAAGGGGAAGAAAAATTGGTTTGCGACAGCAGATACTTTGCCGATTTAATCAACGAATTAAAAAATAACCCCGATTGTTCGTACAAAACTATATATAATGATTTGATTGTCAAGGAAAACTATCTTCCTAGATATTTCTCCGTCCTTTTGAAAGATTGTCACAATTGCTGTGGCAAGGCAAAAGCCGAACTTTTTGGTAGCAGGGTAGCAAATGTTCTGGGTGTGCCTACGGCATATTACTTGGGTATCAAGGACGATACCAGTAGGGACGATGCTTTGCCAGGTGAGATTGTGGGCGATTATTTCGCCGTAGCCTCGGTGGACTTTGTGCCATACAATCACACACTTGAAACACTTAAAGATTTAAGTGAGGGGCAAAAATATAGAAGAGCTTTTGGGTCGCTAGAGGAATGGCTAAACTTTCTAGATACCGTCATGGCTAGAAGATTGGACGGAAATGTGGATAGCGATTGTATGAAAAATGTAAAGGAAGATTTTATAAAAACATATCTATTTAGAGAGTCTCTTTTCCCCGATTACGATTTTGCCGTATACAATATGGGGATACTAATAGATAATGATACTCACAAATTTTCATTAACTCCTAATTATGATATGGAGGGCGTGATGTTTGAGCATATGTACGAGCCACAAGGCTTCCACTATACACCTAGAAATAGGAAAATAAAGAAAACAATCAATTTTTGTAAGGAAAATTATCCCGATGTTTTGGGTGACTTTATGACTAGATTACAAAAGGCTTATACTTCGGGTGAGATTAATAAAATCACTGAGGAAACTCTAAAAACGACCGGCAGTAGGAGTATTTGTAAGGATATTTCTCTAGCTTGTCAAAATATGCTAGATTGCTATGAAGATTCGCAGATAAAATTTAGAGATTATTTTTCGCTATAATTAGGAGCAGATGATATGAAAAAGAATGATAAAGATATAGAAAAAAATATCAGCTATATGGATTATTTACATATGAGGGATATAAAGTATAAAGAATTTGATGATGAGAAAAAATTAGATGGTCATACAGCTAAGTCTTTTTTGCAGATAGATGATTCTATTGATGCTAAATCGGGCAAAAGAACTATGCAGGATAGCAAGTTATTTAAGCACCTATTTGAGGAATTGAGAAATAACCCGAATACTTCTTTGCGTACATATTTAAACGACATAGTTAGAAATGGGGAGCTACCTAGATATGTATCTTGTATGGCAAAGAGTGGCGTAGACGAATCGGAGAGATGGAAAGATGTACCCCAGACGGCAGATAATGGCAGTAATGCTAGTGAGATTATAGGTAGTAGGATTGCCGAGATGTTAGGAGTTCCTACTCAATATTCCTTGCCTGTAATGGCAGACGATGGCACAGTAGGGACGGTTTTATCGGTAAATTTCGTGTCTGAGGGCGAGGAATTTAATGATATTCTATCTATGAATCAAGATGAATCTTATGCTGAAATGCACAATGCTACAAAAAAGTGGATAAATGCTATTAGAAATGCCCTTGTTGCTCAGTATCCAAATGGGATAGATAGGGAGTCGCTAGAAAGGTTAGAAAAGGTGGATTTACCTAGATTGTTACTCTTTAGAAAGGGTGGACTTTTTGCCGATGATGACTTTAATACCTACAATATGGGTCTTCTTATGAAGGGTGATAAATTCCGATTAGCACCATCTTTTGATATGGAGTGTTTGCTAGGTAGACTAGCTATGAGCCCCGATTATTATAGGCCTAATAAAGGCATTATGAAAGACGTCGTTTCCTATTGTGGAGAAAATTGCCCCGAAGTTTTAGGTGATTTTGTGGATAAAGTAAAGGAGCATATTAGTGATGGCTCGATGGCTAGAGTTATAAAGGAATACTATCCAAATAAAAGACTTGCCAAAATTATTGTAAATAACCTAGAGACCAATGCCGAGATGTTAACAATGTTATCGCTAAAATATACTTACCCTATTAAAGATAGATAAAATATATAAGATAAATTGTAACTTAAGCATTGAAAATATTAAAATTATTTGTTATACTAAAATAAATAATATGTGGAAAAGTGAGGTGAATTGTATCTAAAATTTGCCTCAGTAGATACCTTATTTGTGAAAAATAGGGAGGTGGCGGTATGGCTAATCAAAAGATTGTAGACTACCTACAAAAGGTGGAAAAGATTAGGAATAAAGGGTTTTATCGTATCCCTAATGGCAAAGTAAAGGACCTTGTTAGAGAGATTGACAAGGATTATCAGCCATGCAAAAAAATATCCCATGAGGGGCTAGAAATATTTGTAAAACACTATGGCTCTTTGCATACGTACAATCCTACTAGACAAAATAATAAATTTACATCGGATATAGTTCTAAGTAGACTATATAATGCCTTGGGTGTAGATTCTGCTACCTACTATCCAATGACCACAACTAGAGGACTTTTAGACAAAGAAGACGTCGATTTAATAGTATCGCAGAGCATAGTGGATATGCCGGGATATAGAACTAGACAAGCCGTTGCTGATGAAAAAATGAACCACATAATATCTGTTATGTGTGCCGATGATACCTATTCTATAGAAGGGATAATAAATAGTAGGCCAGATATGATAGAGTACGATGGAAGATTCGCAAATGACGAATTTTTCGGCGACTTTGTAAGTATGCACATTTTAGATAATATCTTTATGCAAGAGGATAGGACTACTAATAATTTCTTCACTTATGAAGATAAAAAGAGTGGAAAGTGTGGCATAATTACATACGACCATGAGAGATTGGGTCTGGATAAATTTGCCGATATTAGCGATAAGGAATTTAAGGATATGATTAGTGGCAAGGCATTTGCCCGTTATTCTCCTATTAGTATGTGCCCAGTATGTAGCACCAAGGAAACCTATCCAGCCAAGATAAAAAATATTGCTAAGATATTGGATAGTGGAGTACTAGGCAAATCGGGTGAAGATTTAAAAAATAGGCTATCTTCCCTTAAATTTATCGACATCGTAGAGGAATCGGAAAGACAGGGTTATCCTATGTCTAGAGATAGAATAAATAAGATAGGGATTTTACTTGAGAATGCTCAGAATGAAATCTGCAGAACCCGTACTAAATAATATTTAAGGCAGTCAGTCGCGTTGGCTGTCTTTTTTAGATGAAATTGCTCTAAATAAAGGATAGTAAAAGGGGTTAAACTTACTTAATTTGCAAATAAAAATTAGGCTTATTCTCCTAGCAAAAATGCAAGACTATTTTTTAGTCAAAAAGTGTAGGAATAATCTTATAAAATTATTGACGAAAAGCCGTTTATTTGATAAACTTGAGTATGTATGTAAATAGATAAAAATATATATTTATTACACTGCATTGAATAATAATTATAAAAAATGTAGATTATTATTTAATATATTTGGAGATATAATATGAAGAAAAAGATTTTCTCAGTACTTATAATGTGTTTTATAGCAGTTTCATTAGTATTGACAGGTTGTAAGCCTAGAGGTTTAGGCGATAATCCTGCTACCGATGCTCAGACTATCAGCAATGGTGGTATGTCGGTTGTTAAGGGTGATTATTTATACTTTGTTAATGGTTATGTTGATGAGACTACTATTGATACAACCACTGAATTTAAAAAATACAAAGAGGGTAAAGTAACTAGAGGCGCTATATATAGAACTAAATTAGAGGATAGCGAGATTTGCAAGGACAAAGATGGCTTCCTAGAGAGCGATAAAACCGATTTAGTTGTATCTAGAGTAGTTGGCTTTAGCAATGGTGGATTCTTTATAATTGACGATACTATTTACTATGCTACTCCTTATATGATGTTAGATAAAGATGGTACAGCTTTAACCGATAGAGTAGAATTTAGAAGAATTAATATTAATGGCGATACAAAGACCGATAAACAGGTTTATGTAACCGAGACACATATGGACGATTTAGATTGGACTATGTACAAGGTTGATGGCAAAGTTTATTTGCTAGTATACTGCAATAGCCATATTTATTCTATCGATACTACCAATGGCGATATCGTTGCCGATATCAAGAGCCCTGGTACTTATGCTTTCTATCACGAAGATAATTACTCTACAGACAAAGATAGAAGTGCTGATAGATATAGATACGTTTACTATACTAGAAGTGTTGCAACCGAAGATGGCGTTTCAGCTAATTTCTCTGGTAATGTAATTTGTGCATTTGATGTTACTAATGGCAAAACTACTAAAAAACTTAATAACGTAAATAACGATACAATAGATATTGTTTGTGCCGAAGATTACTACATTTACTATACTAGAACAGACGCTACTAGTTTAAAGAAGTTATATAGACACGATACTAGAGAGGCTTGGAAGAATGACAATCTAAGCGATATGACTGGTGGAATTGCTTACACATCTTATACTCCTTGCCCATTTGGAGATATGGTAATTGCTTCTAATGATAATGGTACTTATGTGGTATCTGGCGAAAATGCAACCCTAGTTACTACCGATAGTATTACTATCCTTAATATCTATGGTGGATATGCTTATTATCTAAATAGTGAAGTATTGCATAGATTCCAAATTTCTAATCCAAGTAACGATGAAATAGTTGTTTCCGACGATAAAACTATCAAGACTACATCATCAGCATTGCTAGATTTTGATGGTCAAAGATTATATGTATTCGCTGTATACAATACCGATTACTATTATATGGATTACATCGATGAAACTAGTCTAAAGGAAAGATTCGTAGGTGTATTTGCAGATGGCGAAACTCCAGAAGCTCCTGAGCAAACTGAGGGCTATGGTGAAGACCCAGATATCGAATACATTCCACATATTGATTAATAAATTAAATAGTTGTTCTAAATTGTAGGGCAACTATTTTTTTGTGCAAAGTTTATCGGGTTGAGGGGATAAAAATAGATATTTTATTCTCTTTAAAAATCCTAAATACATCATTTTGCAAATCTCGACATATATACCTTTATTATTCATTTTATTCCATAAAGTAGCCATTTTTAGCATTTGTAATAATTTGCTATACTTTGGTCTAATGTGTTATATTTTTAATGTTTTAAAAATAAAAAAATTATTTAATGGAGAAAATAAATTATGGAAAAAAGAATATCAAAAATTGTAGTTGTAGATAGTAATGAGTCGTATTGTCAGGGGCTTAGAGATTACTTTTTGGAGAGCAAAAACGACTTGAGGGTGGTAGCAACATTTTCAAATTTAGTTGATGCTATCGATTATATCAGTGACAACGAAATTGATGTAGTTATTAGCGATATAGTTCTACCTAATGCCGATGGCTTTGAATTAATTAGTGAGATTAAAGCCCTTGGGCTTAGTCACGAGCCTAAGATACTTATCGCCTCTCCTCTTACTGGTGAGGGGTTTGTACAGAAGGCATTTAATGTAGGTGCATCATATTACTTAGTTAAGCCTATTAATTATGAGATATTGGAGAGCAGGATACTAGCTATTATTAAGGACGAATTTACTAGTGAGAAGTCTATCCAAAGTGAAGCTATCACTACTAGGAGGGAAGAATATGCTAGACCTAGAAATAAGGGGCTAGATGAGAAGATAACCAATATCTTTATTACCGTAGGTATACCTGCCCATATCAAGGGTTATCAATTTTTGCGTGAGGCCATCAAGATGGCTATTGAGAGCCCCGAGATTATTAATAGTATTACTAAAAAATTATATCCATCTATTGCTAGTAAATTTGAAACCTCGGCTAGTAAGGTCGAGAGGGCAATAAGACACGCTATAGAGGTTGCGTGGAATAGAGGCAAGATAGAAAATATCAATAATTTATTTGGTATTAGGGTATATGGAAATAACGAAAAACCAACTAATGGCGAATTCATAGCCCTAGTTGCCGATAAAATGTTGATAGAGGGAGCATAAAAGTAGTCAAAAACAAAAAAATATGTATAAAATTAGTTTACATTTTCATAATACTTAGATAAACTAGAGTAGTTTAAAAAATATACATTATGGAGTTATTATGAAGAGTACTACTAATCAGTATATTAAGTGTCCTAGATGTGAACTTAATTACATCTTGAAGAAAGATAAATTTTGTGATGTTTGTAAAAGTGAAATGAAGGCTGGTATCCTAGAGGAGAGTGACCTAGACGATTACGAATTAGAGGAAGGACTAGAGCTTTGCCCAATCTGTAAAGTTAATTACATTTCAGAGGGTGAGAGAATGTGCTCTACCTGCCTAGAGGAGCAATCTGATACTAAGGACGATGAGCCAGATTGGAGAGGCTTTGTGGATAAGGCTGACGAGAGCGATGATGAAGAGCTTGACCTACTACCTATCGAGGAAGACGATGAAATTGATGAAGAATTAGAGGGCGCATTTGCAAAAGACCTTGAGCAGGAATTTGACGATGACGACGACCTAGATATGGAAGACGAAGTCGATGACGATATCGATGATGACTTTAGTTCTGCATTTGATGATGATGGCGATGACGACGATGACGAAGAAGAGACTGTAGACGATGATGACGACTACAATTTCGATGACGATGATGACGATAAGCCTAGAAAGAAAAGAAAATAATTAGATTTATTTGACCACACTACAGGGATACTTGTGTTATTCCCACACTAGTGTGGTTTTTCTTTTGCTATGAAATGGGGTATGGGTATTTGAGTGCTACTAGTACGAGGGCAAAAAGAGAGTGAAAGGGTAAAAGGATACCCCTCTGTACATTTTATCCCAGAGCACTTATACACAATTAGCATAGATATTGTGGATAAGATATATACTAAAAATAGGTAAGTTTAGGGGTAAATTATAACAATTTATAGGGATAAATTGTTTTAAAAAGTAGTGGGCTTTATTTATTTTTGGATATTGACAAATGGACACAATTGAGGTATTATATATATAACAAATAAAAGCATTTATTTGTGACAAGTTTTGTATTGTCAAATTTATGGGAATTGAGTAAATGCTTTAAGGGGGAAAAATGAAAAAGTTTCTTGTATATTTACTAGTTATAGTTATGACAGTTTCTTTGGGTTTCGGTATCTTCTATTTGGTTAGAGATAACGAAGTTATTTCCATTTCTAGTGCATCTATTTACAAAGATGTAGGACAGAAATTCACTATAGATGTAGACCACAGAAATCCTAAGGCTTCTACTACTATAGAGATTACCACTAGTGATGCTAGTATCGTATCTTACAATGATGCTAGTAACGAATTTAAGGCAGAGAGTGGTGGTGTTGCTAGAGTTAATTTCAGAACATCTAATACTAAGTTTAGAAATATTTGGTGTGATGTTATAGTTGGTGATGGCACAGTAGAATCTCCATTCTATATCAGTACTGCCGAGCAATTAGCATCTATTGGTATGGGTGACGAATTGGAAAACGGAACTTTTGCTGGTGCTACCGATTACGAGCAATACACATCTGATGCTTGTTATAAATTAGTATCTGATATCGATGTTTCATCGGTTAATGGTGGTTACTGGGTTCCTCTAAGAAAATTCAGTGGCAGATTTGATGGTAATGGCTTTACCATTTCCAATGTCAATATTGATAGAGCTTCTTACTTTGCTTCTTTTGAAGATGCTAGTGAAATCTTCACTGCAGAGAATGTTGGTTTCTTCCAAGAGATTACTAAAGATGCAGTAGTATACAATATTAAATTCGAAAATGTTGGTGCTAGAGGCGAGTATACAAATTTCGGAACTATCGCAGGTATCAACTATGGCGTAATAGAGAGAGTAGAGGTTAGCAATGCTAATTTCTTACTAAGCACTCAAGTATTTGGTGGAATAGTAGGTAGGAATATTACTACCGAATCTGATGCTAATGCCGAAGTATACGAGAGATATATTGCTAGAATAGATAGATGTAGTATATCTATGACTATGGGCAAGAGCGAAGTAGTAGTAGATGGCGAGATTGTAGAGACTAGCGTTTACAATTTCAATACTATCGGTGGATTAATCGGTTCTAATGAGGGTGGTGTTATTGCTTACTCTTATAGCACTGGCGATATCTACTTTGATGTAAATAATAGCAATGTTGGTAGCAAGGGTATTACTTATGGTGGATTAGTAGGTAGTAATACTTATGTCCAATTAGCAGGTAAGGGTGGAGAGTATGTATCCATTTACCAAGGTGCTAATATCAAGGACAGCTACTCCAATCTAAGAACTAATACTTCTACATATTTTAATAAAAATACTGGTACTAGCAATTATATCCTAGCTGGAGCAATCGGTGTAAATACCGATGTAAGCACTGGCAAGTATGATAATACTAATTATCCAGTTGTTCAAAATTACCTATTAGGTATTTATTATAATAAAGATAATCTAAACTATATTCCAGAAGATGCCGAGACTTCTTCTACTAAGGAATATAAGGGTGTTGGCAAAACTGTATGCAATGCTACAGTAAACTTTACTGATAGCAAACCTATCGTATATGGTATGACTACCGAAGAGATGATGATATCTACAAATTATCTATCTCACTATACAAAGGAAATTGAATTTACCGAAGACGGCTCATCTAAGGGTATTGTAACCAAAGAAGTACTATGGTTATTTGATACTGTATGGGCAATGGATTCCAATATTAATAACGGAATGCCATATCTAAACTATCAATTAGTTTATACTCCAGATGACTTTGCTTCAGCTGGTATCCCTCTAATTAAAGATGGTCAATACACATTCGAGGTAGAGATTGAGTATTCAGTAGATATCTTGAGTGCAGTTAATGGCAAGATTACTTTATATATTGACCAAGAATATAATCTAGTAGTTAGCCCTAAGGGTGCAGAGGTTGAATGGACTACTGGAGATAGTAGTATAGTTTCAGTAGATAGCACTGGTAAGATTAAAGGCTTAAAATCTGGTGTTACTACAGTTACAGCTACATCTAAGGGTGGTAGTAGCGATACTATTACAGTAATTGTAGAAGAAATCGTTTACACCATCTTCAATTACCCAGAGACTCTAACTCTAAAGACTGGTTCTACATATCAATTCCGTGGTATTAGTGTTCACCCAGCAGAGACTACTCTAGAGTACGATGTACAGGATACTTATTATGCTACTATTAATAATAGTGGGCTATTAACAATTGGTGAACATGCAACCACTTCTGGACGTCCTACTTATGTATTTATCCAAGCAGGTAAGACTAAGGTTGCTATCCCTCTAACTATCCAAGCTACAGTTACCGAGCCTACTACAAAGACTCTTACACTTAAAGTAAATAAAGACTATATTACTGGCGAAAAGGGTAAAGTAGCCAATGGTCAAATAACTATTACATCTGTAACAGGTGGCGATACTACTTCGATTAGTGCATACAATTACTCATTTTCTAGCGATACTCCATCGGTTGTATCGGTAGATAATAGTGGTAATTATACTATCAAATCTTCTGGTTGGGCTAAGGTAACAGTTAGTGCATCTAGAGTTAGTGGTTCTACTACTTACAGTGGTGCTATTACAGTATATTTTTATATCACCGAGCCTAGCAGTAGTGGAAATGACCAAGGTGGAGACCAAGGAGGTAATCAGGGTGGTGACACTACTGTTACTCCTACCTTCTCACTTAATAAATCTAGCATCAATATCTATAAAGGCGATACTTATCAATTAGTTGCTAAATCTAATGTTCAAGGCACAGTTACTTGGTCTACATCAAATAGCAATGTTGCTACTGTTAGTGGTGGACTAGTAACGGCTGTGGGTACTACCAACGGTACTTCTTGCAAAATCACTGCTAAGTTTGTATCTAATAGTGGAACAACACTATATGCATACTGTACAGTTAATGTTAGTGAAGTATTACAAGCAACTCTATCTGTAAGCAATTCTTCTATCTATATTGATTCTGGTTCATCTGCTACCGTTACCTTGACTGGTAATATGGTAGGTGGATTTGCTTATCAAGAGAATTGGTCTGGTTCTTCTAGCAAACCAACTCTATCTTGGGTAGGCTCTTACTCAAGTGTAAAATCTGTAGGCATCAAGATTGCTACAGCTTCTAGTGTATCTGGAACACTTAAATTAAATGTTAAGTTTACAGGTAGCAATGGGACTTCTGCTTCTGCTACTATTACTGTAACAGTTAAACCTAGTACAGAGTACAGCAAGTACATCTACAATGTACAACAATTAAACAATGTAAGATATCACTTAAATAGAGATTTCGTCATTGCATCTGATATCGACCTAAGCGATATTACATGGACACCTATTGGTACAAAGGCTAGTCCATTCACAGGAACTATAACCTCTCAAGTATCTTCTTCGGGAGCATACTGCAAGGTGTATAATATTACAACTGAGAATACCACATATTCTGGACTATTTGGTTATACTAAGGGTGCTAACCTATCTAATGTTATAGTAGAAAGCGTACAAGCAAATGGTCAATATGTTGGTGGTGTAGTTGGTTATGCTAGTGGCACTAAATTATCTAATTGTAGAGCTTATGGCGCGACCATCACAGCTACTAAAAATGCTGGTGGTGTAATTGGTTATATGGAGGCTAGTTCATCTGCTTCTAATTGCCTACTATCTGGTTCTAGAGATGTAAAAGTAGTTTACTCTTCTTCCGTTAGTGGAACTAAGGCTGTAGGTGGCATAGTTGGTTATGCTAGTAGCTCAACTATCAGTGGTGCTACTGTTAATATGACTGGCAATATCTGTTTGGAGGCTAATAATAGCCTAGCAGGATATGCAGGTGGTGTAGTTGGTTATACCAATTCTTCAGTATCCAAGTCATTAGTTATAGCAAAAGTTTCTGCCAATAAAAATTCTTCAGATAACTTTGCAGGTGGCATAGTTGGTTATACTAATTCTAATATTACTGGCTGTACCGTTAGATCTACTACTATCAATGGTTACTATGCTGGTGGCATAGGTGGAACACTAACAAATAGTCAAAATGTTACTTTGAAATTCAGTAACTACAAGAGTGGCTATAGAAAGTCCGACCTAAAGACTTCTACTTACTCAGTAAATGTTTCAACTACTGCTGTTAGAGAGAGTGTTAAGGTTAGTGGACTTAGAGTTGGTGGATTATTCGGTGTTATTAATGCCGGTGTTGTAAAGGATTGTTACACTAGAGCCGAATTAAATGGTTCATCTAGTTCTGCTATTAAGGGTGGTTTCGCTAGTGAAATCAAATCTAATAGTTTCAATAACGAGGGTGGCACAGGTACTTGTGGAATTGTGGAAAACTGCTACTCAGCATCTACATTCTCTGGTTCGGGTGACGATTACTCCGTTACTTCTTCATTAATTCACAATTATGCTACATTTGGTAGTGGTAGCGATAGAACTGCTGGATACATCTTCAATTATGTATTTGATGATGACGAAGATGGCAGTGCTACATACTATCACGGTAGTAATATCTTTGCAGGGGATAAGGTAGGCGCTAGAAAATCTACTAGTGAGATGAAAAAGTCTTCTACTTACACCGATAAAGGATTCTCTACTTCATACTGGAATTTGAATGGATATCCTACTCTAAAGAGTGAATTATAAAATCTAAATTAAAAGTCAAAAAAATATACTGCTTGTAGTAAAGCAGTATATTTTTTATGTTATATATATTAGTACAGATAAAAAGTAACTTAATTTTATTAGACGCCAAAATAAATTATAAGCAATAGAATGTTTCCATTGTTGTAGGGTTTAAATAATATTGATTGTTAAAATTAAAATATTTTTTTAAAAACTAGTAAGGTTACTCAGCCTTTGCTTTCTCTTCCTCGTACTTAGCTAGAACTAATTTATTGATTAATTCTCTAGTAGGGGTATTAAGTGGGTGAGCAATGTCTTTAGTCTCTCCATCAGGAGTTCTTTTCTTTGGCATACATACAAATAAGCCTTGTTGTCCCTCTCTAACCTTGATATCGTGAACTACAAAGCAATCATCTATAGTGATAGATGCCGATGCCTTTAATTTGTTTTCTTCTCCACCTGGGATTAGTCTTACTCTGATGTCTGTGATGTTCAATAGTCTGTACCTTTTCCTTGTAAATTTAGCATAATCTATTAAACTTTTTTATGGCAAATACATGCGTTTAATAGTACTTGCTAATTTTATTTTAGCACGATTATTTTATTTTGCACAACTTTTTTTATAAAAAAATCATATAAAATTGTATGAAAAGAATATCGAATTTCGTTGGTTTAAAGGTTTATTTTATAGGTATTGGTGGCATTAGTATGTCGGGACTGGCTAGAATTATGCAATCCCAAGGTGCTTTAGTTTCGGGTAGCGATATATCTCCCAATCAATTAGAAGTACATAAATTAAAGACTTTTGGTGTAAAAATAAATGACAGTCATAAGCCCGACAATATCACACCAGATATCGCTTTAGTCGTGTACAATTCGGCAATAAAAGGAGATAATCCCGAGCTTAATAGAGCCAAAAACCTAGGTATAAAAACTATGGAAAGAGCTGAGCTACTTGGACTCATTGCCGATAATTGCGACTGTGTAATATCCATTTCGGGCACTCATGGCAAAACCACCACTACAGCCCTTATATCGGAAATATTTGATTTTGCTGGGCTTAATCCCACCATTCATATAGGGGGAGAATCTATAAATCTAGGCACAAATACCGTAATTGGTGGGGATAAATATTTTATAGTAGAGGCGTGTGAGTATTGCAATAGCTTTAGATACTTGCATAGCGATAGTGGAGTTGTACTGAATATAGAGGCTGACCACTTAGACTACTACAAAGACCTAAAAGATATATATACTGCATTTACGGGCTTTGTCCACAATTCCCACTGTGCAATTGTGGATAAGAGTGTAACTCTGTCCCACGAGAATAAAACCATTATAGGCTTAGATTGGGTGGCTAAGAATATAAAATTTGGAAAGAGTGGCTACGATTACGACGTGTATCATAAAGGTGTATTTTGGGCGAGTATTAGGCTTAATATTTTAGGCAAACACAATATTACTAATTCCCTCTTTGCCATCGCTGTAGCAGATAAATATGGCATAGATAAGGCTACTATTATTAAGGCTATTGCTAGATTCAGAGGGGTTGCTAGGAGGTGCGAAAAAATAGGGGAGGAG
This sequence comes from uncultured Christensenella sp., assembly GCA_964439345.1. Lineage (GTDB taxonomy): Bacteria > Bacillota > Clostridia > Christensenellales > UBA1242 > UBA11490. The sequence goes on along the minus strand of CAYTNS010000026.1, from coordinate 540 downwards.
GGTGTAGTTCCAGTTATCATAGATTATGCCCATCACCCCACTGAGATAGAGGCTAGTATCAGGGGAATAAGGGAGGAATATTTAAGCCCCCTAATAATATTTCAGCCACATACATATACTAGGACTCTAGCATTATTTAATGAATTTAAAGATGTTTTAGACAAAGAAAAGGATTTAATCTTGTATCCTACATATCCAGCTAGAGAGGTGGAAATATTGGGTGGTAGGGCGATAGATTTGGCCATAAATTTGCCTAAATCTATGTATGCTAGAGATATTAATGAATTATTGGCACAAATTCAAGATAAATTAAAATTACAGTATTTTGATGTGGTGCTTATCCTAGGAGCAGGGAATTTGGCAGAAAAAATGAGGGAGTATTACTCAAAAAAATTGGCTAAAAATCCGTAGTAATGGGGGATTTTTGCACCAATTAGTTTACAAAGAAAAAATATAAATAAATTGCTAAAAGTCTTGACTTTGCATTTAAGATTATATATACTATTATAGCAATAATTTATAAAGAGGTGAGTATTATGA
>CAYTNS010000025.1:0-15539 GCA_964439345.1 uncultured Christensenella sp. | reverse complement strand
AAAAAGCCTATGAATATCCCCTATTATCTAGGAATACATCATAGGCATTTTTTAATAATATTTTACAAAGGCAAATCCTTTTTATTAAATTTAATTACACCAACTGTATATGTCACACCTGCAATCACTAATAGTATTGCCCATTTCCATAGGAATGTTAGGGTTCCATCTATTATAGATATAGTATCAAATAAGGATATAATAGATACATAATTAAAGTAATTCATAGCTTCAATTCTGATAGCCGACGGAATAACCTCCGAGCCAAATAGACCTAAAATGGTAGAAACTAAGAAGAACATAGATAGTCCTCCACCAATAGACATTGCCTGTTTTGAACGATTAAACCAACAAGAAGCTAGGAAGCAAATGCCGGATATGGCAACAAGAGTAATAAATTCTCCTAGGTTAAATAATAGCAATTGACTAAATGTAGTAGTAACCTCTGAAGACCCTACTATTGCTAAACACACAACACTAGTAATTGTTGTAAGTGAACACATAGCAAAGATAGAAGTAATTAAGAATAGTATTTGAGTAAATGTAACTGTTTTTCTTTTAGTAGGAGTAGATAAGATATATGCCATAGACCCACTATCTACCTGAGAAGATATTAAGTTATTAGCACACATAATTACATAAATGATTGGAAGTAGTAACCCTGCTATACGATAAAATATACTACCTATAACTAAGCTATAAACGTCCATCTCGCCCAATTCCATAAGAGCTTCTGATACATCTTCTGGCAAGTCTTCGAGAAGTCCTCCCGATGTCTCATTAATGTAATTTAATCTATATTGATTAAGTCTAGTAGCAACTATTTGCTCCACACTTTCTGCATCTCCAGCAATTTCTGGATTTTCAGCCTTAACCTCTTCCACCAATTGATTATATTTTATATCGCTCTGCGCCCTAAAAAGACATATCGCATCGGAAGATTTTTCTTGAATTTTCTCTGCACTAAAATAATCGCTAATAGCTATTGTATCTCCATTATACTCAAATGTTTGCTCTACAAAAACACCTTTTAGAACTACTGGAATATAACTACTAGCAAATTCTGTGGCATTATAATTAGTCTGTGACTTTTGTGCTAAATAATCTGTAATTGCTTGAGAAATAAATAATTTAGCATTATCTGCCGTTTCCTTTCCCTCCGACACAATAAGCTCATTGTAAATAGTATCTTCTATAGACAAAAGCACATATTCACTTATATCATTTTCTCCGTAATTAGCACCTTGAATTGCATAATAATCTAGCAAGGTTTTTATAGCCAAAGTCTCACTTTCTTCCTTGCCTGTAGATATGTAAGCAATTGCCTCATTATGGCTATATCCACTAGATATTAAGCCGTTATAACTATCTACTATGCTATCCCTATTACTTATTAAACTAACATTAAATAGATAATTAAGTTTTTGTGTATTTTCATCATAATTTTCTAATGCATTTTCTGTCATATTAAAATATGTCATTGATTGCTTTGATACACTACTCTCTATAGCATTCTCAACAAACATATCTAACATAGAATCTCTAATAGTTCCTACATTTAGATTGCCTAGAACCAAAATAATAATAGCAATCATCGCACAAGTAATACTAGTTACAAATGTCCAAATGGTTGCATTAGCCTTGCACGATTGTTTAAATAATGGTTTACTTATCATTTTTTCTCTCCTTTTTTGTAATATTTAAAAAATGTTTTTCTAAAGTGTATTTCACTTCTGCAATGAATTTAACATCGAATTTCGTTAAATCCGTTAGTAACTTCTGAATATTTTCCTTCTCGATACTTATGGTTACTTGATTATATTTCTCCTGTACCCTTATAATCTTGTAGCCCAATTCCTTAAATTTAGCAAAGTCCTCTGCCTTATTAAATTCTATTTTAAAGTCCGTAATAGGTCTATTCTTTACATCGTTCATATCCGTTATATTTATTATTCTTCCCCTATCTATTAGGACAACCCTATCGCAGATTTTCTCCAGTTCCTCATACAAATGCGAACTAATAAGTATTGTCTTTCCCCTTTCCTTTTCTTTCTCTATTATATCCAAAAAGGCTACACGCATAAGTGGGTCTAGACCGGTCGTTGGCTCATCTAGGATTAATATATCCGGATTATTCATAAATGCAGAAACTATGGCCGTTTTCTGTTTCATACCCTTACTCATACGCTTTAGATTAGCAGAGGGGTCTAATTGTAATTTCTCCGTCAAGTAATTCGCATAGTCAAGATTTTTGAGCCCCAAAAATTCTGCCTGAGATTTCAAAAAATCTGTTCCTGTTTTTAGGTCGGGAAAAGCAATCTCACCGGGAACATATCCAATGTATTTTTTAGTAATATCGCTATTGTTGTAAGCATCAAGCCCATTTATAGTAACCGACCCAGTATCTGGTTTTAAAAAGCCCATAATGTGCCTGATTGTAGTAGTTTTACCTGCACCATTAGAACCAACAAAGCCTAGCACTTCCCCCTTCTTTATGGAGAAATTTAGGTCAAATACACCCTTGCCTCTTCCATAATCTTTAGTTAAATTTTCTATAACAATTGTATCCATTACTCCAAAGCACCTCCAAAAGTTTTATCTTCTTTATAGTATTTCATAAAATAATCTTCTAGGGTCTCTTTTAAATGCTCAAACGACGTAACCTGATACTGTGAGATATCCTGCAAAAGATAATTTATGTCCTTGTCATTTACAAAGACTAAAACTTCCATATCTCCATCATTTTTTACTCTGTACTTATCACTCTCTTTGCTGTGAAAGATAAATTTCTTTTTCTCAGCAATTTCCTTAAAACAAGCCCTATATATCTTATCTTCTTTGTGTCTTAAGTCGTCGGCTATAAATTCTGATACAATTTTGCCATCTTTAATTATAGCTATCCTATCGCAAGTGGCATCTACTTCACTAAAAATGTGGCTCGATAAAAGTATAGTTTTACCCCTCTTTTTCTCATTTTTTATAAATTCAATAAAGGTCTCCTGCATTTTCAAATCAAGTCCACTGGTTGGCTCATCTAATATCAATATATCGGGGTCATTCATAAAGGCTGTCACTACTGCCAATTTTCTTTTTACCCCTAAACTCATCTTCTTAGTCTCGCCCGATGGGTCTAGTTCGAAAAGTTCAATTAGATAATTTAGCCAATCATCATTTTTTACTTTTTTAAGTTTTTTCATCATATCTATAAATTCATAGCCGGTTAACCCCGACGGCAAAGCAATCTCTCCAGGTAAATACCCAACATTTTCCATAAAATAAAAATAATTTTCAAAACTATCTTTACCCAATATCTGAGTACAGCCACTATCGGGCTTACTAAAACCCATTAAATGCCTAATGGTTGTAGACTTACCTGCACCGTTTGGACCTAAAAAGCCAAATACTTCACCCTTGTTTATGCTAAAGGAAACATCAAATACTCCTCGTCCACACCCATAATCTTTTGTTAAATGTTCAACATTGATTTGTGCCATATTTCCCTCCTTATTTTAATTAGACAAGTGTATATTTTTTTGACACCTGTCTAATGATATGCTATAATTACCCAGTAATCAACTGAGTAACTTTTACAAAAAATAAAATTTGTTAAATATGCGACACTTAAAATTAAGTTGTCTAAAAGAGGTAAATATGGAAAGAGAAGATTTAAGGGTAACCAGAACGAGGAAATTATTATGCTCGGCACTCATGGACCTGATGCAACACACTTCATTTGATAAATTATCGGTAAATGATATCTGCGAAAAAGCGATGATTCATAGGGCGACATTTTACAATCACTTTAGCGACAAAAATGACCTGCTAAATTACGCTATAGATGAATTACAAGAGGAACTATTTGAAAAAAGCATTGAGAATGAAAGCTACAATTCTCAAAAAGAAATGCTTATGGCACTAGTTGAATGTGTGATTGATTTTATGATAGATAATCAAAAAAGACTTTCCTTGGTATACAAAAATAGTGCCGATAAGATTTCCTCCCTAGTCTCCACCACAGTCAAAAGAAGCATTAGATATCTGCTAAGCAAGAATAAATACAAGCAAGAATATACATTGCCTATAGACATTATAGTTAATTTCTTTACGGGAGGAATAGCCATGATAGGTATAGATTGGCTAGAATCTACCGATAAATACAGCAAGTCTGAATTGCTTAAATTCTTTGATATCCTCCTAAACGAGCAATTATTCGTAAAAAAATAAATAAAAAAAGTAAATCATTTAGTATTTTATATTACACATCATATAAATGATTTACTTCTTTTTTATTTAATCATCTTATTTTAGTGACAGCAATAATCTAATATATCCCCCACAAAAAAACACCTTAATTGCCCCCATTCCTTTCATTTATAAGATTAGTAACTACAATTAAGATGTTATATATAATATGTATTAAAAATATTATTAATCTATAGTATTAGCATTTTTTACAAAGGCTAATACTTTTCCCTTATCTCTACTGCCATCTACTGCCCTACAGCCACTATTTACATCTACACCATAAGGCTTACAGTATCTTACAGCCTCTGCTACATTACTAGGATTTAGTCCTCCTGCAATAAATACCGGCTTATTTAAGGTATCTACTAGCATTTTGTCCGTGTCTAAATTATGGGTAAGCCCAGTGCCACCCACTTGATTTGTTTTTAGATTTATACTATCGGTAAAATAAAAATCTGCTATCTTAATTTTAGATACATCTGTCAAAATCTTACCATCTGTATCTATATGAATTAGCCTAAGCAATTTTTTATTCGGCAAAGCCTTTCTTATCTTTTCTACTTCACCCTCTGGCAAATGGGAATGCAATTGGATATAATCTACATCAATATATTTAGCTATATCTATTATATCGTCTGCCCTCTCTAGATGTGTAATAAGGGTAGTTTTAATATCTTTAGGCAAAGCCAATTTTATTTCTCTAGCTAATTCCTTAGTAATAAAATCATCACTAGTATGAGCCTGTCCCACCAGTAATCCTATAATATTTACGCCACACTCCACGCACATTAGTGCGTCTTTTACACTTCTAATACCTGCCATCTGAATATTCATTTGTCACCTTCATTTAGAGTTCTCTTTTTCTTCCCTGCTAGTTATCACCATATTATGGACTTCTTCTATCATCTGCTCCATTCTTTCCATACACTCTTCTTGGTCATATAAGTGAGCAGATTCTAGATATTTATCCTCACAAATCTTCTTCTCTTGCTCATTCTCGATAAAGTAATCTATGGTTTTAGCTAGACTCTTTGGATTTTTCTTTTTAAATACACATCTATCGTCCACAGCAAAGTTTTTGGTAGCACTATCCTTGCTATCACTAACTATTACTAGTTTGCCAACACATATAGCCTCTAGACAAGCAATCCCCTCCAATTCCACTATGGCTGGGTGAGCGTAAATATCGCACATATTTAGTACATTCGCCATCTCTTCTCTACTAAATACTTTCATAATAGTAGTAGGTGCATACTTTTTGCAAAGTTTTTCAAATTTATTTTGAAGAGGTCCTTGACCTGCTAAAATCAATTGGATTTTATCCTTATATTTGCTATAACTTACAGCCTTTATAAGGGTCTCTTGATTTTTCTCTACACTATATCTACCGGTAGAAAGTATTACTATCTTATCCTTTAGTTCGTCTGGCTTCTCTACAGTTTTCTTGCAAATATGACTATTAACGCCATTGGAAATAATATATCCATTGGTCTTTTTCTTTACATCTAACTCAAAGTCATCTCTAATAAATTGAGTAGGATAATGCACTCCATCTACATACTGATAAAAGTGCTTGTAAAAGAATTTATATATTGTATGATTGACAAATTCAACATTTTGAAGCCTTACATGGCTAGATAAATTCTCAGCCTGTGCGTGGAATCCTGCTGTAACCGAAATTCCCTTGCTCTTGGCATATTTTAGCGCACTGATTCCTAGTGCAAATGGTAGCATTATATGCACGTGGTCGGCATCTTTTAATGCCATTTCTACTATCTTTTCTTGAGGTTTGGCTAGTATTACATTGTTTTTCTCTACAATCTTATTAAATGGTCCTAAATTTAAGTTAGGCACTACGTAATAATTTTCCTTGCCCATCTTTGTAACATCGGCACAAAGCACCTTTATATTGTGCTTACTCTTTTGCAGGTGTCTTATTAAATTCATAGCAGCAATGGTTGTGCCATTTGTTTCATCTCCTAATACATCACATACTACTGTAATATTCATAAATATTCTCTCCCTATTTAAAGTTTTATCCTTCTGTATTCTCAATATTTTCTTTATTTTGTCTATTATTCCTCTTAATTAAAGCCGTCCTATATCTTATCATTCTAGGTCTTACATACCACTGAATAATGGTAGAAGTTAGATTTTGATAAATAAATAATATAGCTATAGGTAGTGCCATTGGCAAAAATAATGCCTTATCAATTAATAATACTATTATTGCCCCTATTACACTCCAAATACATAAACTGGAATGTAACCAATCGGCGAAGCAAGATTCGTATATATATTTATTTAAAAATTCCTCATCTTTGGGCTTTGACATCGAATCCAAGGTATCGCCACCCACTGGAATTGTATCTTTCCACACCTTTACTTTGGTAACCCTGCATACCCACTCTTTAAACTTGCCTACTCTAAAAAAAATACCATCTTCATTAAACAACTTCTTAGGTAGCAAACGACCTACGCCAAATATTAGTGCCGATGGCAACATAATAATAGCTAGAGTTAAAAGCATTTGTAGTGCTGTTGTAATAGAAAAACTAAAAATTAAATTCAATGCAATGACTATAAAATAGCCTATTAGCAAGGTAATTGTCCATAAACTCATAAATTATTTCTCACCAATCCATTTTATATAATATAACATAGTTTAAAAAAATTTTTCAAATATAATTACGACATTTGTAGAATATCGTCTAAAATCTTCCCTCTTCAAGCAAAAATATGTGAATATTGGCATTTAACCTCTATTCACATATTAATTTTAATATAAAAACATACAAACTTATTTTAATTTTTCACTCAAATACGCCTTTAAATCGGATAAAGTTTTCTTTTTTACACCGAAATATACGATGCAGAATGTTATAAGTCCAATGATTATAAGTCCAGCAATTATTATACTGGCTATAGTTCCTCCCGTCAAACCAACCTGTGCTGTACCATTTAAAAATTGGTCATAATATCCGTGATTTGCAAATGCAAAAATAGAATTTTCGTCCTTAAAAATAAGCTCCGGCAAATTGACAAATAAGAATGATAGTAATAATAATGAGCCCAGTCCCCCTAATATCTGCTTCCAATTAGGTCTATCCTTTATAAACACGATTAGATATGCTACAAATACTGGCAAGAACCCAAAGAGTGCCGTATTTAGCCCAGGGGCATAGAATGCCACCTGCCCAATATCCGAAAAGGCATTTAAAGATTTACCAGCAAGTATTATATGAATAACAGCCTCAAATAAACTAAATAATCCTATTGCGATGCCCGAGCCTTTGCCAAATTTCCAAAAAGAAAGTACGGCTACACCAAGCAAAACACCCCCTAAATTAGTTATCATATCAGTCAATTGATTCATAGGGAAATTGCTAGGACTAGAAGAATCTAGATTGTAGATATAGTGAAATCCACCCGGTAAAACCCACTCCTCATATACATGTAGAATTAAAACCAATATAGCTATAACACCTAGTCTTTCAAACCAATCGTATTTGCTCCAGTTTTTGACCAGCACTATGCCCAAAACAATACCAATAATTCCTATAAGATATAGCCAACCAGTGGCAATAAACCAACAAAGAAAATTCATTAAAACACCCTCCTTTTATAAAGGCAAATCCTTTTTTAAAAATTTTATAATTCCTATAGTGTATAGTACAATCCCAATTAGCAAAAGTGCAATAAATCCCCACACAAAGCCACTTCCTGCAATAATGGCAGAAGCATCAAATAATGAATTTAAGGATAAATATTGCAAAAACGAAAAGGTATCAAATGCACTAAGAGTATCAAAAATAAAGAATGCTATTGAAAATCCAGCACCAACCATAAGTGAATTGCTACTTTTATTGAACCAGCAACTAGCAAAGAAGCATATTCCACCTAGAGCAAAACTAAGCAAGAAATAGCCCAAGATGAGTAGCCAAAAAGTATCCATAGCATATTCGTAGCCACCTATAGCATTAACAATTGTTCCCACAGTGCCAGTAAGTGCCGTCATAACCATCAAACTAGTGATGTAAAAGATGAACTTAGTAAATACAACCTGCAATCTAGTAACTGGAGTATTTAAGGTATAAGACATAGTCCCCTTATCTATATCACTAGCAATTAATCTATTGGCAACCGAAATGGCATACAAAATAATGATGATAATTCCCATCATTCCAAAGAATGTCTGGGCTAGAATGTCCATAGCAGTTGTGGCCTTAACCCCCGGTGGAACAAAGGCGTTTTCGCTAGTATCTGCCGAGCTAATCATTGTAAGAGATATAAACACACACAAAACGGCAGTTAGCATAGTCCAAATTTTCCAATTATTCCTAATACTTTGCTTCATTATCTTATTAGAATATATTTTAGTCATTTTTTGCCTCCTTATAATACTGCATAAAATATTTTTCTAGAGTATACTTAATCTCGCTAATATATTCCACCTGATATCCAGTGATTATCTCAAAAAAACGATTAATATCGGCATCATTTATAATTATTTTCACCCTAGATTTTGCCTTGCTTTGTTCACTAAAAACAAAGTCCTCACCTATAAACCTTTCATAATCCTCTTTACTCTTAAACCTAATTTCAAATTCTTTATCTTTCTTATGTTCGATATCTTTCATATTGACTTCGGCAATTATTTTACCCTGCTTAATAATCGCTACCTTATCACAAGTCTTTTCCACTTCGTCAAACATATGACTACTCATAAGAATAGTTTTACCTTTGGCTTTTTCCTTTCTAATCAGGTCGCAAAATTTCTCCTGCATCAAGGGGTCAAGCCCACTGGTTGGTTCATCTAAAATAATAATTTCGGGGTCGTGCATAAAAGCCACTACTAACCCAATTTTTTGTTTCATTCCCTTACTCATTCGCTTTAATTCGCCACTGGGGTCTAGATTGAAATACTTGCATAAATCCTCTATCGGCTTTAAATCTTTTATATCTCGCATATCGGCAACCTCTCTAATAAATTGCCAACCAGTCATATTATCTGGCAAAGCAATTTCTCCCGGCAAATATCCTAGATGCTTTTGGATTTGTTCGGGGTGCTTCCAGCTATCTATACCTATAATTGATGTGCTACCAGCCATAGGTTTAGAAAAACCCAGCAAATGTCTAATAGTTGTAGTCTTACCAGCACCATTTGGACCAAGAAAGCCATATATTTCACCCTTTTTGACATCAAAAGATATATCGAATACGCCTCTATTATTTCCATAGTCTTTAGTCAAATGATTAATACTAATTATACCATTATCTTTATTTTCTTCTTTCTCTATCATTTTTTCTCCTTTTTCATATCTTTATTAAAAATAATTGTATCACCACATTTTTTATGATACAATTGTTTCATAATTATTGTTTTAATAACGAAACAAAAGGAGTTATTATGTATCATATCCCAAAAGATAAAAGAGCAGAAAAATCGGCAGAAAAGATTTGTAATGGATTTTTGCAAATGTTAGAAAGCAAATCTTTTTTGGATATATCAATTAGCGATATCCAAAAGGCTACTAAAATAGGCAGGTCAACATTTTATAGATTATTTGATAATACCTCAGATATCTTATCATATCTATGCGATAAAATATTTATGGAGACGGATATTGCAATAGAAAAAAATAATAAAGCAAATGCCGAAGCAACGACTCTTTGCTTTATTGAAAAATTTATGCAAAATAAAACACTGCTTAGTGCCATAGTAGATAGCAATAGAATTGACTTTCTGCAAAGTGCTCACACTAAGTTTCTAACCCAAAAGAGTGCTAATTTTTTCCTAAAACCCACATCAAACGAATTAACCTACACCACCAGTGCCATTACAGCATGTACCTGTGCATTTATCGTAACTTGGTTCAAAAATGGTGCAAAAGAAAGCCCACAAGAATTACAAATGGAACTCAAAAAATGCTTTAGCCATTTAGGCAAAATTTTTGGATAGAGTTTTCTATAAGAGATACTTTTTAATAAACTTAATCATTCCCCTGTGTTACCCTTAATGTACTAATGGAGTATTTTCCATCTGTGATATCTAAGATAAGTCCCGAAGCCACACCGTTTTCTGCTTTAAAAGACCCAGGGTTTAGAAATAATACACCATCTTTTTCTTCCATAAATACCCTATGTGTATGGCCAAAGCATACAATATTTGCACCCAATTCCTTTGCTCTAGTGATAAGGCTATCCATAGAATATTTTACACCATATTTATTACCGTGGGTTATGAAAAATTTTGTGCCATCAAGGGTGAAAAATTGTTCATTTGGCTCAGTTGAGAAAAAATCGCAATTGCCCGATACTGCATAGACATTATCTAAATATTTATATGTTCCCAAGTTTTCTATGCCATCACCTAGGTAAAATAGATAATCAAATCCACCCATTTGAAATAGCCTATCTATATATCCCTTCCCACCGTGATTATCACTGATTATTGCTATTTTCATTTCCTCTCACTCCCTAAAAAACCACCTTACCCCAATCACACAAAATCACCACTATTATTTATGTCGCTCTTGATTTTGTCACTTTGCTATGATATAATATATTATATAATTAAAAGTTTGTGGTTTATAATTACTTTCAAAGATATATTATCACAAAAAAATACTTTATTACAAATAAAAAGGAGCAATGCTTATGTCTACAGTCAATAGAACACTTTTAAATCTATACAAAGACCACAGAATGGAGCAAACTTTCAATGCAATAGAAAATAGAGATGGTCTACTAAATGCCAATTCTGTAATACCTAATCAGGCATTCCCTACGCATATAAATGACGAAAATAAACCAGGTTGTATATATTTTTCTAGTAAAGCAACTGCCAAGATGGACTTTATAAAAAAAGTTTCAAATAAAGTAACCGTGCTAAGAGACAAATCGGGAAAATCGGCTACTCCTATGGAATTTGTTTGCTTTGGATACAAGGACCACAATGACGATATCGTAATTTACGATGTAGAATGCCCTTATATGGATAAATTTACAAATAGAAAAGACCAAACAGTAGATGTATACAATATGTCAAAGGGTACTCCAAATAGAGACGATAGGACCGAATCAACATCTCAAATGTTTGATTTCCTATACAATAATACTTTTACAAAAGACCCTATCGGCAAAGAATTGGTGGCAATGTTAGGAGTTATTAGACCCGAATATACAACCGATGCCAAGAAAAATGCTCCAACACTAAAAGAAATATCCGATGTAGTCGTTCCGGGAGATGTAAAATTCCCTAGTGAATTCTCTACAGGATTGTTAATAATCCCACCAGACGATATGGAAAGAACAAAGGACGGCATTAGAAAGGTAAATGCTAGTATGGAGTGCTTACTAGTAGAACACACCAAAACTCCTAGTGGCTATGCAAATCCAACCAGTATTACTAATATCACCCAATGCGTAAAAGAGACAAGCAACGGCAGTATTAGCTACCCAATCTCAAAAAGCAAACAAAATCTATCCAATTTACCAGTATTTAGACTAACTAAGTCTGGTCGTAATATGTAATTAAAAAAAGGTTAATTAAGAAAACTATCTTAATTAACCTTTTTTCTTTGTATAAGAATAAAGTTTCTTTTATTACAAGTAAAATAATTACTTTGCTATAAAAGAATACAGATTACTCCACCCTTACCCTCATTTACTATTCTACCTAAAGTCTTTCTCATCTTTTTCTGGACCTCTTGAGGCATTACTAGCAATTTATTTTGAAGACCTTCGTTTACTAGAGTCTGGAGGCTCTTACCAAACATTTTGGTCTCCCAAATATCTTTAGGGTTATTTTCAAATTCCTCCATAAGATATTTAACTAGCTCTTCCGATTGCTGTTCGTTGCCAACCATCGAATTGACCTCTGTTTCAATATCCACCTGCATTATATGTAAACTAGGTGCACTCGCTCTCAATTTAACACCAAACTTGCCACCAGATTTGTACATTTTAGGCTCTTCTAGGGTCAAATCGTCCATATTAGGGTGAACTACTCCATAGCCAGTTTCTTTGACCTGCTCGATGGCTTCTTTGAATTTATCGTATTGGACTTTGGCTATAGATAGATTTTTGATATAAGATATTAGATGATACTCATTCTTTATCTCACAATTGCATTCACTACTTAAAACTCTATAGTATAAGTCAGGCTTAGCATTAATAGTTAAATTTAATTGGCCCTTGCCTAAATCAATGCTTTTTTCAATGATATTTTCAAAATCTTGACTCTCCACTCCTAAATTCATCTCGTCTGGAATATCGTTTATTTTAGAAATATCTCCAATTATATCTTTGATAGAAGAAATTAAATTTTGCAATATCTCGCTACCCCAATCCAAAATTCTTAGCCACTCAGGCATTTTTACTGCCACCTTTGTAACCGGAAATTCGCCTAAAACTTCTGCAAAGACCTTGCTTATTCCCTCTTCATCTAATTTTGAAATATCTATAGGCAATACCTTTGAGGAGTACTTAGTAGAAAGAGACTTTGCCAAATTCACCGTTTCGGGGCTACTAGGGTGTGTAGAATTAAGCAAAATAATATAGGACTTATTACTCTTTTTTAATTCCATCACAACATCTTCTTCTGCCCTCAAATACTCCTCTCTGCCAATATCTGTAATACTGCCATCGGTAGTTACCATTACAGCCAAGGTGGAGTGATTATTGATAACCTTATTTGTGCCTAATTTGGCAGCCTCTTCAAAAGGCATTTCCTCTTCACTCCAAGGGGTTACAACCATTCTAGGCTTATCATTTTCTGTATGCCCCATTGCGCCATCAATCATATAGCCCACGCAATCTACCAGTCTAATATTACAGGTAATATCGCCGAGATTTACACCCACTGCTTCATTAGGAACAAACTTAGGCTGAGTGGTCATAATACTCTTGCCATCTCCACTCTGAGGCATCTCATCTTTTGCTCTCTCGATATTATTTTTATCCACCATATTAGGAAGAACTAATGTCTCCATTACTTTAGTTATAAATGTAGATTTACCAGTTCTAACTGGGCCTACTACACCAACATAGATATCCCCACCCGTTCTTTCGGCAATATCTTTGTATACATTATAATTACTCATATAATCCTCCGAATCAATATCAATAAATGGGCAAAGTTTGTCGCCCAATACTTTATTGAGTTTATAGATTATATGTATCAAATTCTTCAGTTATTCTAAAAAAAATAGCCTTTGTAAAAATTTACAAAGACCATATCAATTATTTATCTTTATCTACAGATATAGAATCATCTTCTATTATTTCTATAATATCATTAGGTGCTTTATCGTTTTCCCCCTCTAGTCTATCTATCTTCTTCTGGACTTTAGCGTGTTTTTTCTCGATTTTGCCTTCATATTTCTTTTCTATTTTCTCTAATTTTCTAGACTTTTTATCTTTAATCTTATCTATATCTTTTTGCAATCCATCTCTTAGACTAGCTGGATTTTCTTTGTTATTTACTAGCCTTACTAGATTTGTTCTATGAGCAAATATATCCAAAAGCACCATCAAACTCATAAAAATCAAAGCCACTGCATTTGTACCCATATCTGGATTGAAATACTGCAATATAGCATCAATTGTGATAAATAGCAAACTTACAACGCTACCAATCTTGATAAAGTACAATATTACAAACATTATAGCAAATAATATAATAGTGCTAATTGGGTCGGCAACTAAGAATACACCAAATGTAGTAGCAATACCCTTGCCACCCTTAAATTTGTAGTATATTGGGAATATATGTCCAACTACGGCACAGAAACCGAATACAAATAGTGCAACATATCCCATATGAGTATCTACCATTTTTTCAAAGTAAAGTAGACCAAACAGTGACGGAATTACACCCTTTAGGGCATCGCAAAATAATGTGAATAATCCCATTATTAGCCCGTGGGTTCTGAGCATATTCATAGTACCAGGGTTCCCACTGCCTTGGTTATTTATAGCCCCTGCTTTTTCCTTTTTGGTAATAAGTCTAGCGATGCTAACTCCACCCAAAAGGTAACTTAGGAAGCACATTGCAATAAATATTAAAACCTCTCTTAATTCCATACATTATTCCTTTTCAGATTTACTTTTTAAGATAATTTTAATAGGAGTTCCAGCAAAATCCACTGCCCCTCTGATGCTATTTTCTAGATATCTAAGATATGAGAAGTGCATCAAATCTTTGTCATTAACAAAGACAATAAATGTAGGAGGTGCGACTGTAGCTTGAGTCATATAATATATTTTACATCTCTTGCCATTCTTCATAGGAGGCTCATTAACACTAACAGCATTAGCTAAAATCTCATTTATTTGACTAGTGCTTATCCTATAATTGGAATGCTCATATACAGTCTCCACTGTCTCCATTATTTTATTGAGCCTTTGACCAGTAACTGCAGAAGTATATAGAGGAACAAAGTAACTCATAAATTTAAGGTCTTCATTCAATTGTTCATTAAATTTATTCATAGAATAAGCATCTTTTTCTATCAAATCCCACTTATTCATTACAACTACACTAGGCTTACCCTCTTCGTGAATAAATCCAGCTATTCTGACATCTTGCTCCGATAGTCCTTCTGTTGCATCGACAACCATTACAACAACATCAGCCCTTCTAATAGCATCAAAGGCTCTAAGGACACTATATAATTCTACACTCTCGCTCTCAACCGACCTTTTTCTTCTAATTCCTGCCGTATCTATTAGCAAGTAATCTCTGCCATTATACTTAAATGGGCTATCTATAGCATCTCTAGTAGTACCAGCCACATTACTAACCATTACCCTATTTTCGCCTAGTAATTTATTAATAATAGAGCTTTTACCAGCATTAGGTTTGCCAACGATTGCAACCTTAATCTTCTGTGCATCTTCCTCAGGAGAAATCTTATTTTTAAAGTGAGATACGCATTCATCTAGGATATCTCCTATTCCCTTGCTATTCTCTGCACTACAAATGTATGGGTCACCTATTCC
Source organism: uncultured Christensenella sp. (assembly GCA_964439345.1). Lineage (GTDB taxonomy): Bacteria > Bacillota > Clostridia > Christensenellales > UBA1242 > UBA11490. The sequence goes on along the minus strand of CAYTNS010000025.1, from coordinate 287 downwards.
AAGAGAATAAAACTCATAAGTTTTATCTACCTCATTATTATCCAATTTATTGACAACTAGCACAACTGGGACATTGTATCTTCTCAAGAAATCTGCAACATCATAATCGGCTGCAACCAATCCCTCTTTGCCATCAACCATAAATACTACTACATCGGCTAGTTCAACTGCAATTTGTGCCTGACGGGTGATATTATTCTGAAAGTCGTCCTTATTCTTTACATCTAATCCACCAGTATCTACAATAGAAAAAGCATAGCCACACCATTCGGCATCGCCATATATTC
>CAYTNS010000024.1:0-15552 GCA_964439345.1 uncultured Christensenella sp. | reverse complement strand
TGTCGTAATCAAATACCAATTCGCTACTATCCTTAAATTCCACACTCTTTGCATAGCCTAGAGTACTTTCTACCACTCTACTAGCACTCTTGCCTCCAGCAGTAATAGTTATAGTCACCTTGCCAATGCTATCAAAGGATAATTTATCTCCCTCGATACTAGCAATACTGCCTGATACTAAATAGGATAATACATAAGCACCTTCTCTATTCCTAGCAGTAGTTGGATAGTAATATGCTCCGTACAATTCGCTTAGATTAATAGCCTTATTATCTACTTTACTACCCAAAGCAGTGATATATTCTTGGGCTACATTTTTAGTAAATCTAATCTCTTCTACATCTTCTAGTACATAACACTTAATTACATTATTATCGCTAAGTGTAATAGTTGTCTCGCTACCACACAAGCCCTCAAATACACCCGATGGGTCTAAAGATATTGCCTCACCCACCGATGCAATAGATATTATATCGGTTGTGTATTTATAATCAAATATATATTTCTCGCCCTTATCTATATAGATTTCGTGAGTATCGGTATCTAGACTAATAACCTTAATAATATTGCCAGTATAAACTATGGATATAGTAGCACTGCTATCATTTGCTAGAGTTGCAGTTACCACCACTCTACCCGATGACGCAAATACCACTTCATTTTTTGCATTTAGTGATGCAATATCTCCACCCTCTACTATTGCATACGAAATTGCCTTACCTGCATTGGCTGTAACTGGCAAAATGGTGAATTTATCTACAATACTGATAATTGATTTGTCTTCGTAAATATACTCGCTCTTACCTGCCACAATACAAGTCGCCATCTCGGTTATATTTACTCGAATGCCTCTAGTTTCCCTTCCACTAGGAGTAGTGAATGCAACTACTACATCTGCAGTGCCACCACAAATAGCACTTAGATTGTCTCCATCTATAGAAATACAATCGTCATCACTTTCAAAGGAGAAATACCCCTTATCTGCTCCTAATGGGCTAATGGAAATATAATCAAATAATGAGACACTATCCCCAGCATTTAGATTGATAATACTATCTACACTAGTATTATTATCTGGGTGTAGATAGGTGCTACGAATGGTAATATCCTTAGTAATGCCATCTGCACTTAGCCTTACTACCACTTTTCCAGCAGTACTAAATATTACGCAACTGCCCAATACCTCAGCTTCGCCACTAATAATAGCTATATCTACACTATCTCTAGTGGTATCACTAGGATAAAGGGTATAGGATATATTGTATCTATCACTAGACGAATATATAGCACTACCAGTACCAAAGGATAAACTTTCTCTATCCTCCCAAGTAGCCTCGACCGATATATCCACGATATCTTCTATTAGTCTACTAATATCTAGAGTGATAGTTTTATCGTAATTGCTCTCACCATTATATTTGATGCCTATGGTTGCACTTCCTCTATTTACTAGAGTAACGATACAGCCATTTAGACTAATATTATTTTCTCCCGATAGAATATCCATATTGATATCCTGTAAGCCGTCAGTTAAATCCACTAGAGCAAATCTATATGCCTTTTCTCCCACCTTAGGAAGATTAAGAGCAATGCTATTTTCGCTAGATACATCTTTTTTATCTAGGGTGGCATCGATATATGTAATTACTACACTTTTCTGGGCTCCACTATCGGTATAAGCGATTACCTCTACTTTGCCATAGCCATTACTAATTGTACTGCTACTAAACTTTAATTTACCATTATCTATGGTAGCAATTTGATTGTCTGAAAGTCTATACTTAATCTCCTCACTAGCATCTAGAGGATAGTATGTAATATTTAAGTTTACCTCTCTACTAGATGTATATGAAAAGTCATTTACCCCAAATGCAATACTTTGCACATCTCTACTAACCGTGATAGTCCATTCGGCATATATGGTGCTATCTGCGTCCGTTTTGGCAGTGGCTCTCACTGTAACTCTGCCGCCACCAGTAACATAGCCCTTGCCATCAATAATTCTTAGTACCTTTTCATCGGAACTACTAAGGGTAATATTGGATATGTCGCCATCGCTAGGGGTGGGATTTAAGATAAACGATATTGGAGTATTTATATAATCTTCGTATCTAATATTTTTGACATTGCTCTGGTCAAAAGTTATTCCCGAAAAATATCCTAAAGTGGAGGTATACTTTTTTGTAACGCTCTTACCACCCTCGATAGTGGCAGTAATATCTACACTACCCGACCTTATAAATGTTATATTGCCTAGAGCATCTACCGTAGCAATACTAGTATCGCTAGATGTGTAGGTCACCTCTTCACTAGCGCCCTCTGGTACAAAATTGATATTTGGGAAGGTAAAATTACCTTTGCCCGAAACCTCAGGAGAGGAATTATTTATCCATATTCCCTGTACTGGCTCTTTTACCAGTATCTCCATAGAAGTACTAATATTGTGATTGCTCCTTAAATATGCAGTTACCGTAACCTTACCTGCCGACCTAGCCACCATCTCGCCATCTATGGCAATACTTAGTTTGCTACTATCTGATGACACATAATCTAGACTAGTATCTAGCGCCTCATTAGGGGCATACTTTACATCTAGTAAATGATTATCCCCAACATACATAGTGCTGATAGTATTATTAATCCATAGTCTATGTACTCTATCGCTAGTAACTGTTACCCTGCAAGATGCTTGTTTGGTTTCATTTTCTTTACTTTTAGCATAAATATATGTTCTGCCGAAGTCCTTGCCTACGATAGTGCCATCTTCGCTAATGCTAACAATGCTATCGTCGCCACTCCAAAATTCTACTGCCTTGTTGGTAGCAAGTAGAGGATAAACATTGACCGAAACCGAGGATAAAACATCGGCATCGCTATCTTTATTAAGAACGATGTCGTCTTCCACAAACTCTATATATTCAACATATAGATGTGTAGACAAATTAACAATGTTTCCACTAAGGAGCAAGATACCTAGTACCACTAGTGGCATAAGTATCAAAGTAAAAATCATTGTCTTCTTCACTACCTTTCCTCCTATTCGATTTTGAAATATTTATTATTCGCTGTAAATATAAAAACAAGAGTATTAATAAGTGCATAAAAGCACGAGATTGCTATAAGTAAAATGTATATGTATAGTCCACTATCTAGAAAGAAACTTAGGAATATTGCCAAAAATCCCTCTACTGCCGATAGTAGTAACCCTATAAACATAGTTATCATTGAATTGGTCTGACTCTCATTCCCAGCCGTGTCATTTGAACTAATATTTGGCTTACGCACATTGATATTAAATCCATTAAATATAATACCTAGGCTTAGAAGTAGTGCTGTAAATAGTAGTACGAAGCTCTCACCGATAGAAATAAAGTGCATTCCACAAAGTATTATATCACTCATTACTACTGCCACTAGGGATACTAGCATATTTAGTAATCCCTTGGCTAGTAACTGAGTCCTAAAGTCTACCGGAACTATCTTAGTTATATAAAATTCTTTTCCCTCTCTGCTAAGTGCCGAGCCCGAAAAGGAATTAATCATACTAACAAATGCCAGTACCACTAGCACCGATGTGCCGAATGCAATGCTATCCCCCATTTGAGCCTTGCCGACCTTTTGGATAATTAAATTAGTTAGCAAAACCATAATAGGCATAATAATTGCAATACCTAAATAAAAGTAGGCATAAGTATGGGTTCTAATAATCTCTTTAAATTCTTTCTTTAGTATCGCCTCAATCGGCTTATCCTTGGTAAGTTTGCTCTTTCTAGTAAAGGTCTTTCTATCGCTTTCTAATTGACCCCTCCTAATACTATCCACCACTGGCACAGCAATAAGTATACCTATGCCCAGTAGCACAACACCCGAAGACACGAATATAAGCATACTAGTAATTATCCTCTCACCAAAAGCGATATGGGATAGATAACTAAAGAAATTCCAACCATTATTAAAAGAACTAATAACTCCAATTATTTCGTCTTTGGATTCGATGCTAACTTTTTTGTGAATGTAATATTCTGCTAGGAAATTTAAAAGCAAACTATATAGTATAAAAAGTCCGGCAAGGATAATTAAGAAAATAATAAGCTTAGTAATATTTTTATTTTGCAATGCTACTAAAGTATACATAGTAGGCACAACCAATATAGTAGCAATAGCAAATGGCACTAGAGGCGCAAATATACTAGATAATATTATTCCGAATGCCACCCCTATAGTTAGCACCCCTGCTGTATGGGTAAAGATAATCATAATAGGGATAATAACTAGCAAGGATATAACAAGCAAATATATGTACACTATCATTATAAGGGACGACATAGGAAATCTAGCCACTATGCTAGTATCCTTGGCATTTAGGAATAATTTAATTTCCAAAGATATGCCATATACAATTAGTACTATGCCTATAGCCGAATAGAGAATAGTTGCAAAAACCGATGGGGTGATTTCTTTTAGGAATTGCTTACTAATTATCTCAAAAAGATACTTAGATAGAAATAAGCCAATCGCTATAACCAGTGCACCCATTAAAAAAGTAATTATACTACTTTTCTTATCGGCATTTTTATCCTTTTTGAAATGCAGTTTAAAGTGCATTCCAACATATAATAAAATTTTATTCATAGGCTTATTCCTCATTAATCTCTATGAATAAAGCTTCCAAATCAAAGTCGGGATTTTGTTTTTCTTCGTTTAAATCAATAAACCTAGCAAGTTCGCCATTGTGGATAATGCCTACTTTGTCACAAATCTTTTCTACAATGTCTAGATTGTGTGAAGAAAATAAAACCATATTACCCTTAGATGCATATTCCCTTATACACTTTTTCACCTGACTCATAGTGGTAGGGTCTAGACCCATCATAGGCTCGTCCAAAACCCAAAGTTTAGGCTCGTGGATAAGTGAACCAATTAGGCAAATCTTTTGTTTCATTCCGTGTGAGTAACTGAATATCTGATTATCCAATTTTTTGGTCATATTGAATATTCCGGCATAGTACTCCAGTCTTTCTTCCTTTCTCTCCTTAGTAACCCCATATAGGCTACCCATATAATTGACATATTCCCTGCCCGTCAATTTCTCATAAACCGAATGGTCATCGGGAACATATCCGATATGCTCTTTTGCCTTGGCTGGATTTTTATTGATATCAAAGCCATCTATTAATATCTGCCCCTCCGAAAAAGGGAGTATGCCTACAATACTCTTAATGGTCGTAGATTTACCAGCACCATTGCTACCAACCAGTCCCACAACCTCGCCGTCATGTGCAACAAAATTAATATCTCTAGCCGAATATCTATTTGCGCCCTTATACTTTTTACTAAAATTAATAACCTCTAGCATACTCTCTCCACACGGAAATTTTCTAAAATCTCTTTGACCTTAAAAATTCTTTACCCCTTATATCAAATCACCTAAGTTTGATTCTTCTTATAAAAGTCGCATTTTTTAAAAAACACAACGAGGGACACTTTCCCTTGTATCTATTATATGTAATTTTCTTCCAAAATCCAAATTAATATATGAAATATATTAAAATACCCTTTTAACTATTATAACACCATACCCCCCCCCCTAAAGTCAAGCATTTGTGGAAAGTTTTTGGTTTTTTGGAAAAATTTGTACAAAATTTATTTAATTTGAAAGAATATTAAACAAAATGGACAAAGTATGCAAGTAAAAACTTTTACAAAAGATTAACAAAATTTTGTTTTAATTTTTACTTTAGTATATTATACTAAAATGGAAAAAATAGATAAAAGGGAAAATAAAAAGGGAAAAATGAAAAAAGAGGATTTCGACTATAACAATCTAGACAAATTGGATATATACGCCAAGAAAGAAAAGGCAAATGAGGTTATCGAGTGCTACGAGGCTTTTGGCTGGGAACTGCAAGAAAATACCCCTAATTCCAAGTATGAAGATACTTGCGAATTATCTTTTATCCGTCCCCACAAGATAGCAAACAAAGACTATCTACAATACAACCAAATAGAGATGGAAAATATCCTAAATGCCAAGGGAAAACTAGAAAGATACAAAAATTCAAAAACCACCACATCGTATTTATTCTGGGGATTACTATCTGCCCTACTTATAGCACTAGGGGTGCTCACCCTATGCAGGTCACTAGCCCTTATAAATATTATCTTTGCAAGTGTATTTTTTATATTAGGAGTGCTTACTACCCTAGTGGCAATATTTAGAACAATTACTGTATTTAAACGCGAGAAATTTGATTACGAAAAAAAATATACCGAGCTTAATGACCAATTGGAATTGCTAAAAGAAAATGTTTTGAAAAAAAGGAGGGAAGATAATGCAAAAAAAGATTGATTCTAGAATAGCTAATAACCCTACATTTGAAACGGTGAAAATCAAAACAGAATTTAATCTAGGGGTATTAAAAACAGTCATAGTTGCCCTAATAATTCTAGCACAATTTATCCTACTGGTCGTAACGGGCATACACCTAACCAATGTCTTTAAGTGGCTAGTTATTTTCAGTCTTGTTATAAGCATAGTATTTTGCCTAATAGAATTATCCTCTAAGCAAACTGGTCAGACCAAAGCTACATGGATTTTGCTAATGTTAATGACCCCAACATTCGGCTGGATACTATTCCTACTATCCAATGAAAAAGTACTATTCACTTTTAAGAAAAAGAAATATCAAAAGATATATAATAGTAGCAATATTTTGAGTAGCGATGTAGATTATAGTGCCTTGCCTATGGACATAAAAAATGATTGCAAGTACCTAGAAAATTATGGCAAATTTCCAGCATTTGCTTCCTCCAACCTTACATATTTGCCTACCGGCGCCACTCTATACGATAGCATAATAGAAGACCTAAAAAAAGCCGAAAAATTCATATTCCTAGAATACTATATAGTATCCGATGGAATACTACTAAGTAGGATACTGGATATATTAGAAGAGAAGGCAAAACAAGGTGTAGATATTAGGCTAATATATGACGATATGGGTTCACATGGAACGCTAAAATACAGCACCAAAAAGAAAATGAAAAAGATGGGCATTAGATTGCATACTTTTAATAAATTAGTACCTCTTTTCAATCTAGCACTAAACCTAAGAGACCACCGAAAAATAATTGTAATTGATGGCAAAATTGCCTACACTGGTGGAGCAAACCTATCGGACGAATATATAAACGAAAAAAGAAGCCACGGATACTGGAAAGATAGTGGAATTAGGCTTACAGGCAGATGCGTATCCACCTTTACCCTATCCATACTCAGACAATGGGAATTTTTAACTGGTAAGCACGAGGATTACAAAAAATATATAGATATTTATGGAGATACTAGTGCCCCTGTAGACACAAATAAAATATGTGTTCCTTATGTTACAGGTCCCGACTATGAGCAGAAAATAGCTAAAGATGTGTACGAAAACCTAATAGCAAATGCAAAAGAAAAATTGTACATTATGACCCCTTATTTTATCCCAGATGAAACCATACTGGGACTACTAAAAAATAAAGCACAATGTGGTGTAGATGTGCATATTATCTTGCCCGAAATCCCAGACAAATCCTTTGTGTATTTAATCACTCTAGACAATGCCGAAACACTAATGAAATATGGTGTGCATGTACACATTATGAAGAATAGTTTCGTTCACAACAAAGTGATTTTAAGTGAAAATGCCTGTGTGGTCGGCTCTATAAATATGGACCAAAGGTCATTTTATCAGCAATTTGAAAGTGCAGTATACACAAACGACACTGGCGTTATGGAAGACGTCCTTGCCGACTTTAATAAGTGCATTAATAGGTCAACCCCACATATTATAAAGAAAAAAGGAATAATTAAAACAAGCCTAATTTATATCCTAAGATTAGTATCGCCACTAATGTAGAAAAAACACGATATTTAGCACTAAAATGGGTTTTACATCTTAGTCTAAAAAATATCGTGTTTTTTATTTCTCATCTCTAAATTTTAGAATATCAGTTTCTATTTCAAAATCTTTTTAATTATAGCAAACTGCCATTTGGTAGGCAGAATATTAAGTAGCCTTAGCCAAATATTTCTATTGATACTATACACCATTTTAGGGCTATCTGCCTCCAAAATATTTAGCATCTTACTAGCCAATTTTTCGGGGCTAATACTCTTTGCCTCCACACTATTTACAATTTTTTTGAATCTATCTGCATTGCATTTATATAGCTTTGTATTTTCGCAAAATTTATCTAGTGCAGTAGTGGAAACACTTAGCATTCCAGTACTCACTGCCCCTGCTCTTAAAACCGATACAGATATGCCTAGTAATTGCAATTCCATTCTAAGGGAATGAGCATATTTATCTAGGGCAGATTTTGTCACAGCGTAAATACCTGTAAATGGCAAAGGATTGAGTGGGGCTAATTCGCTAGTAGTCATAATAATCCTACTACCCCTTTTTAACATAGGTAAAAAAGTCCTATTGACCATATATGCACTATACACATTCACCTTAAAGATTTTATCAAAATCCTCAGTACTCATTTCAACTAAGGAATCTAGCGTATATATTCCAGCAAAGTGGATAATGCCATATATTTTATCGGTAATACTCTTTATTTTTTCGCAAGTTGCTACAATTTCTTTCTCTTTAGTCAAATCTACTGCAAAGGAGTGTACACCATCTATTTTAACCTCTTCACGGTCTAGAGCTATAACCCCATAGCCTTTATTTTTAAGTGCCAATGTGGTAGCCCTACCCATTCCACCATTTGCACCTGTTACTAGTATGTATTCCATATTTTCTCCATATTAATATTATATTCACTTACTTAGCAAGGGTATTTGCTTTAGCCGATGTCCTCTTGACTTTCGTTTTCTTCCTAATATACCCCAGCAAGATAAATAGCCCAATAAGTACTGCTACAGTTAATCCTAAAACTAGATACATCACCCACACACTTACATCGTGGCCGAAGAATACTAAGGTAGCATCAAATGACTTGCTAAGACTGGTAATAAATTGCGATGGCAAACCTTGAGACTGCAATTCACGCAATACCCCTCTCATCATATGATTACGGATAATTCCTGTACCATAAGTACCCGGTAAAAGCATTAATGTATTTCTAAGTCCGTCACTAAATTGTGACAAAGGCATATATGCTCCACAGATAAATCCGTACATAGAACTAACTAGAGTTGCCACGGCACTAATTGCACCTTGACTATTTAAAAACACACAAACTATCGAAGAAAGTGCCGTGCCAAATAGCACGAGCAATGCTATATCCAATATAGTGAGTAGTATATCTACTACAGACATATAGAACCCCGTAAATGCTAAGTACACTAGCCCCACGCCAAAGGTAATATAGCACACAATAGCTGTGACTATAGCTGTAGAAATGTAGTAGCTAAGATTGAGTATAGATTGCTTGACAGGAGTAATAGTCAAATCCTTGTATGCACCCGTTACTTTATCCTGAACCATTATCATATTAGCACAAAACGCAATCGTTACACACGATGTTGCAATAATAGAGGAGATAAGCCAACTACCTGCAAATCCATTAAGTATCGTATCGGACAAGTCCACGCCCTCTGGCATTTGAGAGGTAACACTATCCACATAAACATTTTTTAAAAAAGTAATGAATAAAACTAGTAATATTATAGGGGTAATAAGCGAAGACAAAAATACCGATTTATCCTTGAAATACACCTTACTATTTCTTTTTATTAAAGACCAAAGTGTCATACATTCCCCTCCTTTAGTTCTTTACCTGTAACGGCTAGGAAAACATCGTCCATATTCCCCTTTATAACCTCGTAATTTACAAATAATTCGCTATGCTTTTTAATAAGTTCTGTTGCCACGCTAGTGCTCTCCACCGATACTTTGTACCCACCGACAATCTTTTTGTACGGCAGATTTAATTTCTCCACATCTTCTTTTTTCACATCGTACAATATTACGAAGTCGCCCGTGTATTTATCTTTTAATTCAATTGGTGTCCCCTCGGCAACTATTTTACCCTTATCTAGAATTACCACATAATCGGCATCGACCGTTTCTTCCATATAGTGGGTAGTCAAAAACACCGTCATTTCTTTGTCTTTTCTCAATTTGTCAATCACGTTCCAAACTGTTTTTCTGGTCTTTGGGTCAAGCCCTGTAGTTGGCTCGTCTAAGATTAAAAGTTTGGGTTTATTTAGTAGTGCCCTTGCAAAATCCACCCTCCTTTTTTCTCCACCCGAAAGTTTACCAAAAGTCCTCTTGAGTAGACTCTTTATATCCAGCAATTCGTCCAATTCATTTAGTCTACTTTCAAATTGCTCTTTACTTAGACCATACAAACTAGCCCTTGATTGCAGATTATCCTTTACAGTTAACACCTTATCTAGCACCGAAAACTGGAACACAACTCCAATTTCAGATTTTACTTTATCCAAGTCATTATCTAGATTCATTCCGTCTATATAGACCTCACCACTATCCTGAGTCTCGTGTCCACACATTATAGAAATCGTCGTACTCTTACCTGCGCCATTTAGTCCTAAAAAGGCAAACAATTGTCCCCTCTTTACCTCTATACTCAGCCCATTAACTGCGTGAATCTCACCGAAGCTTTTATGCAAATCCTTTATCTTAATAATATTTTCCATAAGCGACTCCTTTTTCATCTATAATTTAGCACTTTTTATATTAAATGTAAAAAATATTTAAAAACTTTTTCAAATTATGACATACTAATATTGACTTTGAAAAAACTTATGCTAAAATGCAGAAAAGGTTGAAGAAAAAATTATTTCTTCAACCTTTTGCATTTTTATAAGGAGGTGTGGTACAATTAATGGAAAAAGGTCCTAGTACTTATGCAGAATATTGGATATATGAATATGCTGAAGTAAATCATTTCTATTTTCATGGATATGATATGGGATATACCCATATCACTAAATATTCACAAGCTGCTATAAGTTTTGCAAATTCAAAAGATGAAAACAATATTTCATTTACTGCAAAAAATGGCTCAATATACAAATATAATAATGATACTAATGAATTTCTAATAATATCAAAAAATGGAAAAATAGTTACTTACTTTGAGCCCGACAGAGGTGTTGAATATTTTTATGAACAATTTGACAAATGTGGAGACTATTGGAATTAAAAGGAGAAAAGCATGGAAGAAAAAATAAAAAATAATGAAGAAAATATAATTCCACCCTACAAGTGCAAAGTGTGTGGAATGGGAGATATCAACCTTATTCACGATATTTGTAAATTTTGTGGTTGGGAAGATGATGAATTACAAAACGAGCAACCCGACTATATGGGTGGTGCAAACAAAATGAGCTTAAATCAATATAGAAAGTTTTGGCAAGAAAATAAGGGAGAAATATTAAAAGCCAACAATACTTGCTTTAAAGCAATTGATTTAGCAAGAAAATATTATAAAAATAATTTTAAGAATCATAAGTCAAATTAATCTTGGCTTATGATTTTTTGAATTTATAAAAAATTCTGAAATATATTTAAGGAGCATTTATGAAAGAAAACTTTGAAGTTGATAATAATTTAACACAAGAAAAAACTGAATACGAACAAGAAAAACTTTTAAAAAAACTTAAACTCGTTAGAAATGAATTTAAGACTGTTGGCAAATATGGTATGCCACTTATTAAAAGACAGAACATTGATTTGGACAAAATTGAATTATGGAATTACACAAAAACGAAACCTAATGATAAAGATAATAAGCACAAAACAATACATTTTTTCACTTATGATTGGTTGTTTGAAAATGTATATGAGAAGCCAGAGGCGACACTTGAAAAACTTGATCAATATTACGCATTGCTCACACCCGAATATAGTCTGTATTGGGATATGCCTAGAGCTTTGCAAATTTATAGCACATTTAAAAATCGTTGGTGTGGGGCATACTGGCAAAAAAATGGTAAAATTGTTATTCCAACAATTTGTTGTGCAGGAAGTGAAAGCTATGATTTTTGTTTTGACGGCATTGAGCAGGGTTCAGTAGTTGCTGTTTCAACTTATTGCAGAGAGGGATATAAAAAAGAATTTATAAAAAGTTATAATAAAATGATAGAAGTTATTAAACCGTCTGCAATTATTTGCTATGGAACACCATTTGATGAAATGAAAGGAAATATAAAAGCAATAGACCCGTTTAATAAAAACGAATTAATAAAAAAAATGGGCATTACTGAATTCACAAAAAAATACTTAACTGGTGAACTCTACCCTGAAATTTAGGAGGAATAATGAAAAATATAAGACTTACAATAGAATTGCTCCCAAAGGGGGCTTGGGGAAACGATTTTAGTAGAACGCTTTCTAAAACTGATTGGGATCTCTTACGAAATGAATGTTATAAAAGAGCAAACCATCATTGCCAAATTTGTGGGTATGAAACAGATGATTTAGATGCTCACGAAGTATGGGACTTTGATATAAAAACACGAACCCAAACTCTAAAAAACATTATTGGAATTTGCAGCAAATGTCATGGCGTAAAGCATATCAGAAATTCTCAAAGATTAGGTTATGGCGAAAATGCAAAACAACATTTTATAGAAGTCAACAATTGCAATGAACTAGAATTTGCATCTCATTTAACAAAAGCCCAAATTGATTTTGAAGAAAAAAATAAAATTTATAGGTGGAAAATAATCGCAAATTTAGAAAAGTTTGGTGGAAAAAATATTGAAATTAAAAAAGTTTATATTCCCTTAATAGATAGTGAATATACTCAAGATACACTTGAGACACTTAAAAATGAAGTCGATTTTACGCCTAGAATTTTAGATGTTAGTGTGAACAATTATGAGGGAATAATATCTATCACTTGCGACAAAACCAATAAAATTATTTGGTATGATAACAAGCAAAATTTAATAGCCACAAAATTCAATTTCGGCGAGAAATTCGTTACAAAATTTTCTGTTGCCAATTTAAAATTTCCATATATAACATTTAAGTTAATTGGAGAATTTGGATATAAAAACTCAAAAAAATTCTATCTAAACGAGTACAATTGTTAGACATTATATAATTGACTGATATAGAGTTCTAAACTTAACATAATACAATCTGTCGACTTTTGGTGCAGATAACTGGATTTGCATTAAGAACACTCTGGATAGGGGGTTCGTCAATTGTCGAGGACACTCAAGTGTATCTCGACTACACTGCACAGGCTGGTTCGGACTACACAGTAGTCCCAGTGGCGTAGCCACTATAATCCAGTTATCAAATAAATAAAAATGTCCCATAAAATGGGACAGATTTTGGTGCAGATAACTGGATTTGAACCAGCACGGGATAAACCTCCCACAAGCCCCTCAAACTTGCGTGTCTGCCATTCCACCATATCTGCATATTAGCATTACATAGATATATTAGCATAATCCAATCAAAATAAAAAGCATTTTAAATAAAATCGTTTTTTAAAAAAAGTATTTTAAAATCCATTTTCCAATTTATAACTTTATATGCTAAAATATAAAAAAATAATGGAGAATATGTGTTATGAACCTTATTAAATCGGAATGGGGAAAATCCGACATACCCAAATATAAAGAATATATCGAGAGTTTAAGCAAGGGCAAAGAAAAGGGAATTTGGGAGCAAAGAATAGTGAATACCTCTCTTCCCTGCCTAGCCGTACCATCGACCGAAGTAGATAAAATTGCTAAAGACATATTCAAAGGAAATTACATATCCTATCTAGACCTTTGGTTATGGGATAATCATACACTAACATTGATTTTTGGTAAGATACTGAGCAAAATAAAGGATTTTGACACCCTTGAAAAATACTTAATTACATACTCAGAGAGGGCAGATAATTGGTCAACTATCGACTGCTTGAGATTTAATTTTAACAAAGATAATATTCCTAAATTTATAAATCTATCTAAAAAGTTGATTAAATCAACACACACTTTTTCTAGAAGACTAGCATTAATAATTTTACTAAAATTAACAAGCGTAATCGACTGCACAGATATAGTTTTTAAAATGTTAAACGGCTTAAAAAACGAAAACGAATATTATGTAAATATGGCAGGTGCGTGGCTACTAGCCGAATGTATGACAAAATTTAGAGAGCAGACTATCCCCTACTACCAAACAAACTCCACCAACGATTTTATTATAAACAAATCCATTTCTAAATGCAGAGATAGTTATAGAATTTCAAAGGAAGATAAAGAATATCTTCTTAGATTTAAAAGAAAAAATAATTAAAAGGCTAAGCATTGTATTTGCCTAGTCTTTTTTTGCTGGGTTATTAAAATAAAAATAAGTAGAATTATCTACTTATTGTAATTCATATAATGGGATAATATTTATGCCCACCTCTTCGTAAGGGTGTTTGGCTTTAATAACATCTATCGCCCTTTTTAAGTCCTTTTCTTCACACTTAAATTCTAATTTGTATTCGGGAGCAACTTCTATTTCCCCTAAAGTGCCTAGATATGGTTTTGCCTCACCCAATGGTCTCCACGAGCCCATAGTCTCGTACCACGAAAGGCAACAATCGTAATTACCAATTTTCCCTAGCCCCAATGAATAGATAGCACTCCTAATATCCTCTAGCGATTCCCTAGGCAAGAATACCTCTACTTTAAATAATTGCATTTTAGTAACACTCATTTTTTAATCTCTCCATATATCCTTATTAATATATTGTGTAAGAGCCATAATAAATGCCGATTCGGTCAAATCTATTCTATTTACGATATCGTGGGTCAAATAACTAATTCCACCCACACTACTCCTCAAATCGTTCTTCTCGAATATCTCGTCCATTACAGTGCCTAGAGTTTTATCTATAATACTCTCTACATATTTATCTGGCACAGGAAAACCAGCACTATTGCCCCAGCTATCATAGCCGAATTTATCCCTAATGGCAACTAGATTAATTATTGACCACTTGCCTAGACTATCTGTTATGCCCGATTCTATCGCAACATAAAAATCTGCATCTATCCCCTCACTTTTTGCATACTCCACAAGGTTATCTACTCTATTCTTTGCACCCAAGTAAATATCCTTGCCTACAGGTTGCTCCGGCACTCCCGATTCGACAGGTACGCCCACAACTTCTACATTATCAAAGTACTTTGAAAAAGCCCTCTTTGCGCCCTCTATTTTGCCTTTATTTTTTGTGCCAATCAATACTTTCATTTCATTACCTCACATTACTAAACATATTGTAACACAGGTAAAAAGGTATGGCAAAGAATTAAAAAATAAAAATTATTAAATAATTTAAGATTAATATGCCAAAACACACTTGACAAAGCACACCAAAATACATAAAATATTATTGTGTTAAATCCATAATAAGATGTAACTATTGGGGTATATGCTGATGTGGCACAGTCGGTAGCGCACTGCCTTGGTAAAATTTAAAAAGCACAAAATGACAACTCAAACACAATCAAATAGTCGTCGAACATTTGGTTCGTGCTAACGTGGCGCAGTAGGTAGCGCACGTCATTGGTAATGACGAGGTCGGCAG
>CAYTNS010000023.1:10373-19414 GCA_964439345.1 uncultured Christensenella sp. | reverse complement strand
TCTTTTGTTAGATTACCAACTAAAATACATTTATTCATAATTTTCTCCTAATATCTGGATTATTTATCCTTTCTTAAACACATTTGTCTAAGAACGTTCTCATCAATTCTCATAAGTGAAACAACATTTTGACAAGTCTCTGCAGTTGCTTCGAATTGATATAATACATAGTAGCCTTCGCTCTTGTACTTGATAGGGTAAGCAAGTTTTCTTAGTCCCCATGGATTAGCTCTATTGACAGACTCAACTTTGCCACCGTTCTTCTCCATAAGTTTAGAGTATTTGTCTACTATTGCATCTTTTTGCTCGTCATTAAGACTAGCAGAATAGATTGCTAATAACTCGTACTTATTCATATTTTACCTCCTATGGTCATTATTGGCTTTGGATTTCACAAAGCAGTAGTAAAATTAATTACTCGGCTAGATTATATCAAATAAAAAGTCAAATTGCAAGTATTAATTATAATTATTTTTACATAAAGGGGCTGGGATTTGCTCAAATTAATGATATGAAAAAAGATTTGAGAAAAAATGTAGAATATATAAAGTCTAGACTGGGGGATTCTAGCGAACTAGTTTGTAAAGAAATTACCACCCCAAAGTGCAGTATGGCTGTGCTATATCTTATGGGGCTAAATGACACCGAAAAACTAAGCAAATTCGTAATAGAGCCCCTATCTAAAATTAATCAAAAAATAGACAAGTTAAGCACTTTAACATCTAGCATTATTACCCTAGGCGAAACGGAGACTGAGGGGGATAATAATAAGATAGTATCTGCCGTACTTAAAGGTAAGGCTGTGCTAATAGTAAATGGCTTTGATAAATGTATAATATTAGCTGTGGATAGTTACAAAGAAAGGAGCATTGCCGAACCCCCTACTAGTACTGTACTTAAAGGGCCTAGAGCTGGATTTGTAGAAAATCTAAAAACTAATTTATCGGTAATTAGAAAGATTTTAGCCACCCCTAAATTAAAAACCAAATCAATGGAAGTGGGCAAGTACACCCAAACGCAGGTCTCTATACTATATATTGACGATATCGTTGACCACGAGATAGTGGAGATGGTTACTAAAAAAATACAAGAAATAGATATAGATGGAGTCATAGATAGTTTCTATATATCTGCCTATCTAGAGGACAGAAAAAATAGTATGTTTAGACAAGTAGGCAATAGCGAAAAGCCCGATGTAATAGTATCTAAACTGCTAGAGGGCAGAGTAGCAATAGTAGTCGATGGTTCGCCAATGGTTCTAACGGTACCATATATTTATATGGAGGATATCCAGAGTGGAGACGATTATTACTCCAATCACTCTAGGGCAACATTCATAAGATGGATTAGAATGATGGCAATATTCATTACCCTACTAGCACCATCACTATATATAGCTGTGGTATTGCACCACAATAAGGCCATTCCACTAAAATTCCTAATAAGCATAGTCAATAGCACCAAGGGGTTACCACTAACACCCTTTGCCGAAATACTATTTGTGCTACTACTATTTGAAATCCTGTATGAGGCAAGTGTACGAATGCCTAAGTATCTAGGTCTAGCACTATCTATAGTAGGCGCACTAATACTAGGCGATACAGCAGTAAAAGCAGGGCTAATATCTCCACCGGCAGTAATGATTGTAGCAGTATCTGGACTAACAATATACTGCGTTCCCGAACAAGCCCCACAACTATACCTACTACGAATGCTCTTTACACTCGCAGGAGGATTTTTGGGTTTCTACGGAATAACGGCTCTTATGATATTCCTAGTTCTATACCTATGCGACTTTGATAGTTACAAATCAGCATATCTTGCCCCAATTGCACCCTTTGTAGAAAATGATATTAAAGATATGCTATACAAAACCGACCTAGTGAATATGAACACCAGACCAAAGTCGATTGCAAATAACAGAAAGAACACAAAGAGGCAGGGCAAGTAATATGGAGAAAAAAATTTCAACCAACCAAGCATCGCTCATGTTTGTAATATTCACTATTGCCCTCAAGCTCTCAGTTCTCCCTGCCCTTATGAATGAATTTTCGGGTAGAGATAGTTATCTTGCGTGTTTTATTGCTCTAGGGATAGACTTTCTCTGCACCCTAATAGTCGTGCATATTATGTTTAAATTACCTAATGTCACCTTTTACGAATTGCTGGATAAAACTTTTGGCAAGGTCATTGCAACCATTGCCTACATTATCTTATTTATATACTTCTTTCTAAAACTTACCATCGGGCTTACCGAGATACACGATTATTACACCTCTTCCCTATTCGAAGACCTCAATCCTTTCTTTGCAATCATTACACTATTTTTCCTATTGCTATATTTTTTCTTTAAAGACTTTAGAACACTAGGTAGGCTACTGGAAGTATTCTTTTGGCCAATGGTTATTGGGATTGCCTTTACCCTAATATTTCCATTTAGCGATGTGGAGATAAGTAACCTGCTTCCCCTATTTGAAAACGGCAGTTATCCTATATGGCTGGGGGTATATCGAACTAGTCTAGCCTTTGGCGACTTTATGTTACTATTTGTACTAATGGGCAAGATATCTTTTAAAAAAGGTTCAAAGAAAAAGATACTTTTGTATGCTGTAAACGCAATGGCTTTTATCTTCAATTTTTATGTAGTATTCGTAGGAGCATTTGGAAAGACCACTATTAATCAGACCCTTGCCCTAGGCGAACTACCTATGCACAATCCCCACCCTGCTACTATCAATAGACTAGAGTGGTTAACCATAATTATATGGACAGCGCTTATGTTTATAAATGTGGGAATTTTGGGCAAATGTTGCACCGACACATTCAAGCAGATATTTAAAGTATCTGACAATAAGATACCTGCTATTGTCATAAGCGTTATGGAGGTTGTCATACAAGTATTTGCAATGTTTAGAATAAATATCATCGCAAAAGTGGGCACAAGCAACACAATTTCTATAATATCTATAGTCTTATACACCTTAATGCTTATACTTCTTGTACTAGGATATTTCAAGATAAAAGGAAAGGGAGATAAGCAAGAATTTCCCCAGCAAATAGAAGCTCAAAAGAAAACTACTAGGAGGAAGAAAAGATGCTAAGACTTTTTAAAACTATTAGTAGAAATAAATTCTTTTATATCTTTGCCCTCCTTATAATTATTATGTTTCCTCACACTCTTTACCTGCAATCCAATAAAGACCTGACCATAATAATTACTACCGTTGGAATAGATAAAGAGGAGGATACAATTAAGCTCTCTGCTCTTGCCGTAATTCCCAAAGGTGGCAATGATATATCTTCTAATCTAGAGGTTTTTGAGGGAGAGGGTGAGACGGTATCGGAAGCACTAAACAAAATCTCCAATGACACGGGTAAAAAAATTGGGCTATCACACTGCGACTGCATTGCTCTCTCCAAAGACGCAATGGAAGATAATATTACTAAGTATCTAGATTACTTTATAAGGACATCAAACCTAGCCACCAATGCTACACTGATTGCCACCGAGGGTAAAGCCAGTGACCTACTAAGTGCTACTAAAAATAGCAATAACCTACTAGACCTATCGTTAAGGAATATCGTGCAATTCAAGGAAGAGCGAAGTTTGCTAGAAAGTGTAAATATAGAAAAATTTTATCGTCAGTACTACACTGAGGGAAGTACATTCTATATGCCAATACTTACCACCGAAGATAATACATCTAGTAGCGATAATGGAAGTGGGACTTCAGGAGGTAGTAGCAATAGTGGTGAAAATTCTAGCGAAGGCAGTGGAGGTGGAACTGGACAAGGCGAAAAGAAAATATCTGACAATAATAAAGTGGCAGTCCTAATTGAGGGCAAATATTATAGAGAGCTGGATGAAGACGAATACTTTGTATATAGCTTAATCAATAGCAACACCAAGGGCTTTAGCATAAAAGTGGAAGATATAAACGATTCGGCTGTGACTCATAGTGACGAGATATTTGAACAAGTAAATAAAATGGTATTCCCCTCCTACTCCTTTGAGGACGGCACACCCACTGCTACTTACAATATAATACTAAACCTAAGGGTGGACGAAATAAGTGGAGAAAATTTTTCGTACGAAGCAATAGATGGTTTGCATAATTTCCTAGACGAAAGTGTTAAAGAAAAAATACAATCTCAACTAAAAGAAAAACTATCAACCACTCTAGAAAAAATGAGAGAAGAGAATATGGATATACTAAATATCTACACAAATTTCAATGCCTTTAAAACTAAAGAATGGAAAAAGTATGTAAGCCAACTCGATGATAAAGATAATTACTTAAGTGGAATAGATATCAAAATCAATTTAACCCTACTCAATGTATTTTAAAATTAGAGTTATCCACAGAACAACCATTAATGTGCATAACTTAAATTTTAATATGGATTTGTAATGTATAATTTCCATTACTAAAGTAAGCATATGGCACTTAAATAAAAATATTGTTTTTATCAAACTTAAATATATCATTTATTCAAAAACTCATCTAAATTAATGTAATAAAAAAAGAGAACCTAGTGGAAATCCATTAGGTTCTTTTTTATAATAATTATTGAGTTTATAGCCCCTCGGTCAATTCGTCGTCAACTGCGCCCTTGATAGTTAGAGAAATTCTCTTTTTCTCTACATCTACGCCAATAACTTTAACCTTGACAACATCACCAACCTTTAGCACTTCGCTAGGGTGTTTGATATAGTCTTTGCTAATTTGGGATATGTGAACTAGACCATCTTGGTGAACGGAGATATCTACGAATACACCAAAGTCGATAACGTTTCTAACAACGCCCGTCATAACCATACCCTCTTTTAGGTTTTCAATACCAAGTAAGGCACTCTTTAGTACTGGCTTAGGTAGGTCGTCTCTGACATCTCTACCTGGTTTAGCTAGTTCCCCTGCAATATCTATAAGAGTTGGAGCACCTACACCTAATTTAGTTGCAACTTTCTCTGCGCCCTCTTTCTCTAACATCTTTGGAAGTAATTGAAGATTATCTCCCTTAACATCATTGATATTCAATTTAAAGTACTCAAGTAGTTTGTATGCAGTCTCGTAACTCTCTGGGTGAACACCAGTATTATCTAGTATATTACTGCCATCGGTAATTCTTAAGAAACCTGCCGATTGCTCAAATGCCTTGTCGCCTAGTTTAGGAACTTTTTTCAAATCCTCTCTAGTTTTGAAAGCACCCTCTTTCTCTCTGTATTTTTCAATATTCTTAGCTACACCACTATTAAGTCCAGCTACAAAGCTAAGTAGACTAGGACTAGCAGTATTAACATCTACACCTACAGTATTAACACAGTCTTCTACTACACCGTCTAATACTTCGGTCAATCTATTCTGTGGCATATCGTGCTGATATTGTCCAACGCCTATAGACTTAACATCTATCTTAATAAGTTCTGCTAGAGGGTCTTGCAATCTTCTAGCAATAGATACAGCACTTCTAAGTGCTACATCATAATCTGGGAATTCGGCAGCACCCAATTTACTAGCGCTATATACCGATGCACCTGCCTCGTTTACTACGGCATAAGTTACCTTTCTAGGTAAATCTTTAATTAGATTTGCTACGAAAATTTCGCTTTCCTTTGTAGCAGTACCATTACCAATAGATATTACATCTACATCGTGTCTCATAATAAGTTGAGTAAGTTTAGCAGTCGCCTCTTCAATTTTATTCTGAGGAGGAGTAGGATATACAACGGCTGTATCTAGTACTTTACCATTGCTATCGATAACTGCTATTTTACAACCAGTTCTATATGCTGGGTCTAGACCTAAAATAATCTTACCCTTCAATGGTGGTTGCATAAGTAGTGGTTTTAGGTTAACCTCAAACATCTTGATAGCCTGTTCATTGGCTTTATCGGTAAGTTCGCTCCTAACCTCTCTCTCAATGCTAGGGAAGATAAGTCTATTGTAACTATCTACAATAACCTCTTTTAGCATTTCGTCAAATGCACCATTTTTCTTAAGTATTGCACTCTCGATGATGCCCATGGCAATCTCGTCATTTAAAGTAAGTTCTACCTTTAGGTAGTCCTCTTTTTCGCCTCTATTGATAGCTAAAACCCTATGTGATGGCAATTTCTTGATTTCGCTATTGTACTCTTTGTACATTTCATAGGTAAATGCCCCCTCTTTCTCTTCGTCGAGTTTGCATTTAATAAAGCCTTTATTAATAAGTGCTTCTCTTAGTTCTTTTCTAATATTAGCATTATCGCTAATCATCTCGGCGATGATATCCTTAGCACCCTGTAATGCCTCAGCGCCAGTAGCAACACCCTTTTCCTCAGAGATATATAGTTCGCACTCTTTCTCTAGGTCAAAAGGTTTTTGCTCCATAATTTTATCTGCAAGTGGTTGCAAACCTTTAGCAATAGCCACACTAGCCCTAGTTTTTCTCTTAGGCTTGAATGGTCTGTAAATATCCTCAACCTCGGTAAGAGTAACGGCATCGCTCAATGCTTTCTCTATCTCCTCGGTCATATTACCCTGCTCGGTAATTAAATTAGCAACCTCTTCTTTTCTCTTAGTCAAATTTCTTAAATAATTTAGTCTATCCGAAAATAGTCTAAGTGTTTGGTCATCACAACTACCAGTTAATTCCTTACGATATCTGGCGATAAATGGAATTGTACAACCCTCGTCTAACAAATTGATAATATTATTGGTGTGAGATAGTGTTAGCCCCATCTCCATACTTAGCTGTTTTGAAATTTCCATATTTCTTCCTTAAATTTTTCTTACAAATTTATTGATATCCCATAATATCCTATAGTCCATCAATTAGTTTTATTATACCAAAACATCTACCGATTTCAAAGCATTTTACATAAAGTATGGAGGGATAGAGGTTTTGCAACTTCTCCCCACGAAATTATTTCTTACACTCATATTAATTTTGGGGGTATCTATCTTTAGGGACAAACTGGTGAACTTTCAAATCTTCTTCTGCAACCATAATATCTGCAATATCCTTTCCTGTATAAAACTCTGAAAAAACAACCTGCCATTTCCCGTTGATTGCCTCTTTACTCATAACTGCACCAAAATCACCTAGTTTTACCCCTGCTCTTGTATAAGATGCCTTTTCTTTTATTAATTCTACCAAATCCAAATATTTCATATCTTCCTCCTATCCACCTAATGGTGTATTATTTACAATTAAACCTTTTGGCTTAACCATCCAACCAGATGTAAAAACTATACTTTTCCCATTTCTTTCAAATGCGATATCAATATCTATTCTTTGTTCATAAGCATTTAGCTTCCACAGCCTGTAATTACTTGAACAGTAGTTGTTAACAGCTTGTTTTTCATATTCTTCTTGTAAATACTGCGAATCTTTAACCGAAAAACCCATCAATTCAAACAATTTTCTTTTTCCGTTCCAAGCGTATTTATCACTGAAGATATAATTAGTAAATTTTTCTATTTCACACTTTGCGACTGCGTCAATATTTGGCAACGGATTAGAAATTGTAATTGATGTACAATGACACTTTTCGTGCTGAGGCAACGTTGGCTTTTTTATGTCATTAAACCAACAACCATTTAAGATTACACACATCGGACAATGAATTAATTTTGGAGAAACATGACGCCATTCAATCCAGCCAACATACTTAAATATATTATTTTCATCGCTCATAACTAAATCATTAAGTACACCCATATTGTAACAAACCTCCCTTTAAAATGCAAAAGGTTGAAGAAACAATTCCATCTCTCCAACCTTTTGAGGATATTCTAACACGCTTTCCTCCATTGTTAATATGATATATGACATTTTTAATCATTTTTATTATTTAATTACACCCATTTATCATCTATTTCTTACTTAAACTATTATATATACCACTTTAAAAATCTAGAAAATGACTATTTACATTTGCCCAAAGATGTGGTATATTATAAGTAATAATACTTTTACTATTAAAATTAGAAGTATGGTAAAAGAAGGGGAGATTTCTTATTATGGAAAAAATCAATCACAATGAATATATCAATACTCCATATCCTATCGCTAATACCGATGGACTTTATAGAGTACTAGTGCCTACTGGTGGTGCACTAAAAAATGGCTTTGAGTCATATTTTGATTACCTAACCGAAAAGGGACAAGCTATTCCAGAAGACCTACTAAATTTCTTAGGCAATAGATATGGCAAGGCAAAAAGCAACACGGGCTCAGCCGAAACTCAAACTTATGAGTATGGATATAGAATATATAGAAAACCTGAGGGAATGGACGAAAAAGCATTCACAAAGGCAGTAAAAAGCGAACTAAGCAAACCCGGCGATGTTATCAAGGCACAAGCACCTAGCCTATATGCTGTATGTGAAGATATCTTCGACCCAACTATGGGCAATTTCGTAAGTGCCGATGAAAACGGATTCTTGCTAGTTTCAAAAATCGGTTCTCAATTGAAAAATTACAAAACCGTATGTGGCAACGTATTAATCAACGGCAGAAAATATGATGAATCACTAGCCGAACTAGGATTATCTATAGATAGTATGCAAATAATAGATTTATCTAGTACAGGTGTTGCTTATCCTGCAGACGAAAATGGCTACTACCCTGTAGATGTATTCTACCGTAAAGGCAGTGACCCAAGAGTAAGGGGAATACACAAAAACTGGATTTCTCCTACTGGCGAATTTGTATGTCAAGACGCTACTGGAGAGGTAAAAAATATTACTGAGGAGAGCGAAACTATCAATAGGTTTGTTCCTAGCAATACTCTATATACTGCTCCTTATGTTATTAATATTCCTAATAAGGCTCCAGTACTATTGCCTACTGCTAGTCAAGTAATAGATAGATTCCCTATCCTTGCTGACGATGCTCTAAGAAGAGCCTCCGACCAAGACCTAGCAACTCTAGATAGAAAGACCGAACAATTAGGCTACCTATTCGATACTAAACAACTAACTGAATCTCAATACAGAAAGGGTTTAACTGTTATAAATAGAATGTACGATAAGGTATCTGAGTGTCAGAATAAT
>CAYTNS010000023.1:0-10273 GCA_964439345.1 uncultured Christensenella sp. | reverse complement strand
TTATATCCACCTAGACTAATTATTAGCAAGATAGACGAGGCTCACAATTTATCATATCCTCCCCACATCGATTAAGAAAAAACAAGAGAGGCGAGGCTCGGCAATGAAAAAAGGCACCCGTAGAATTGAACATTCACGGGTGTCTTGTTTTATTGCCAGAAACACAGCATATCGAAGTTTTTTCTTAGTCGATGTAGTCGATGACTAAACAACGATTCGGCTCATTCCCCTCCGAATGAGTACCAATATGCTCTATATTACTAAGCGCAAAGTGAATAGCCTTACGCTCGTAGCTATTCATTGGCTCTAACTTGATAGATTTCTTGGTAGTTAGAACTTTCTTTGCAACTTTCTCAGCTAGAGCCTCGACTGTTTCTTGTCTTTTTCTTCTGTAATTTTCTACATCTAGATAAACTTTCTTTCTATATGTAGGTACTCTATCTCTAACGATAGTATTAACGATGTATTGAACGGACTCTAGAGTCTCGCCGTGATAACCGATTAGGTTATTGATATTATCTCCATTTACCTTGAATACAACATCACCATTTCTGAAACTTCTAGATACAGTTCCCTCAATATTCATATTTTTTAGTAAGCCCTTTAGGAAACTTGTTACTATCTCAGTAACCTCGTCCACACCCTCGTGTGAAACCTCTACAACTTCGTCTTCCGAACTAGTCTTAACCAATTTAACAGACTCCTTCTTTGAAGCATTTGCTAGATACTCTTCTCTCTCCTCGGTACTAGCAAAAGTGTAAATCTCTACCGAAGCTTTCTTTAACATACTACCCTCAGATAGCACATTAACCTCAACATCTTCTCTAGATAGTCCCAACATTTGGAGACCTTTTTCTATAGCCATATCTACCGATTTGGCCTCTACCTTAATATTTCTCATAAATTACTTCCTTTTTCTATCGTATAATGCCATTGACTTTTTCTCGTCCTTATCGATAGCCTCAAATTCTAACATATCTATAAATAATGTCATCACTGGATTAGTTATCAATAATACTAGTGAGCCAACGGTCGAATAAATTGCGAATGCAGCATTATAGAATAATATGATTAATCCGATAACTGCAGGTAGTATCCACATCATTAATTTATTTGTGCCAGTAGATACCTGATTGATATTAATGCCTTTTCTCTTAGCACTGGCTCTAGTTACCCAACCATTGATAGCTGAGGACAAATAGCTAGTTGCTACAGATAAAACTACTAATACAAAGAAACCATTGCAATTCCTAGTATTATCGCTAGGAGACTGCATAACTAGGTTAAATTCTTCCTCACTAATTTGTTCGGAAGTAAATCCACCATCGCTTAGGAATGATTTGTATGAAACTACTGGGTCTGTCCAAGCAGTATCTGGTAACCAGATATTCTCAATCCACAAGAAGCTATCTTGGGTTTCATTGTATTTATTTAGGGCAGCTTCATCTGCTCTAAGTTTTAATGCAGTTTTTTCTTCCTCGCTTAAATCCTCTAATTTTATTGTCAAAGTATCTAAAACATTTTCTTCGTCAGACAAACTATCTACATCAATCTCGTATACAGCGAAGTACTCCTTTCTAACCTGTAGATATTGGTCGGCTGTTTCGTATCTAGATACAGTACCTAGGGCTGAGAATACCGATGTAAATATTACTAATTGTAATATCATAGGGATAAGCATTGTGAAGCACATTCCAGATACATTGAAATTGTATCTTTTGTATACTTCCATAGTTTTTTGGTTTATTAAATCTTTTTGACCAGCATACTTTTGGTTTATCTTATCTAGTTCTGGTTTCATCTTGTTTTGAATTCTGGCATTCTTCTTTCCACTATACTTATTCATAAAGTCGAATGGAACGAATAATAGTCTAACACCTAGAGTTAGAAGTATTATAGCCACGGCATAATTACTAACAAGGTCATAAAGCCAGAATAAGATTGTTTGCCAAAGTCCTGTTGGTGCGCTTAATGATATTGCATTTAAAAAAGCCACTTTTTCTCTCCTTTTACATTTAATGGAACAAAGTCCTCTCCCGAGCCACCATTGGGTCTACATTTAAGTATCCTCTTTATACCTAAGTACACTCCCTTAAATACTCCCCACTCCTTGATAGCAAGTATCATATATGTGGAGCAAGTGGGATAAAATGCACAGCACTTAGGAAGCCAAGGGCTAATACACCACTTGTATAAATACACAAATAGAGTTAGCAATAATTCCAATGGATAAAATAGGCATCTAATAATACGATTAAGCCATGTCACTAGTGATACCACTCTTATGGATTAATGTATTAACCTCTGCCTTTAGGGCAGAAAAACTAACATTTTCTATGCCAGTTTTAGCAATGAATACTATATTGTATTCGTCTGGAAGGCTAGGAACTATTTCTCTAACAATCGCTCTTAGTCTGCGTTTGATTAAGTTTCTAGTATGTGCCTTGCCAACTTTTTTTGATATAGAAAAACCTATTTTAGTTGCTCGTTTCTTTGTTGTCAAATACACCATGGTTAGATGGCTAGTGTGTTTGGCAATACCATTATTATAAAGATAGGCAAATTCCTTTCTCTTTTTTAGTCTATTGACTGCTTTTAACATAGCCTCTCCTAATTTTTATATATGGTGTAAAAAATTTTTTACCCTAATAGAAAAAAATTTCATATCAAAAAATATCCTAGTAAACAAATAATTGTTATAACCAAATAGACATCTTTCAATAGGAAATTTTACATAAAGAAACTAAGCAGATAATCTCTTTCTACCACGATTTCTTCTTCTCTTAAGTACGTTTTTGCCACCTTTAGTCTTCATTCTAGCTCTGAAGCCGTGAACTTTACTTCTCTGTCTCTTCTTAGGTTGATAAGTTCTTTTCATGATTTATTCTCCCTTCCTTTATTTTGTAATATGAAAATCTATCTCTAATAAAAATCCATAAGAGACAGAACTTTTCCAAAATTCTATGTATTATATAAATACTAGCCTACTTAGTATATAAAATATGTAGACATTTGTCAACAATTATTTTTTAAAAAATTACCTCTTACAGCCCCAAAAGGCAATAAAAACTCCCCTAATAGGCAATTTATTTCTAAAATTACCCAAAGGGGAGTTATGTTATCAATATTTGCTATATACGCCCTAATCCTAAGCCTTGTTCATAGGGATATCTAAATTCTTGATATACTCATACAAATCTGATTGGTGAGCCAAGAATTCTACCTGACACTCAGACTCGTAATCTTCGTCAGTTAGATATAGAGTAGCCTTTTCAAAACTACTAGAATTAGTAAGAACTAATACAGCCATTCTGAATTTAACAGTCTTTGAAACTTGTGCAGTAGTATTTTTGTACTCTTTGCCTTGGAACATTAGAGTTTGCTCCTCTGGGTAATTGAATACGATACTAATAACGCCATCTTTTTGAAATTCCGTTTTAACATTTGAGTGGCTATAGTGAGTTACCTTTGGGCTAAAGCTACTAGTTCCTTGGAATAAAGAACTAAGAACATTATCTTTTAAAGATTCCTCGTGCAAAGATACTATCTTTTTAGCAATGGCATCAGATTCCTCTGAACCAATATCGCCGTCCTTTAATAGATAAGCATTAGATACAGTCTCTCTCCAAACTATTACAGAATCATAGTCTCTATCTACTGGGTCATAGTGCTTCTTAGGAACTATGGCAAGTATTATAACTACTGCTGTCAAAGCTAGTACTAGACTAATAATTGATATAGATATTATTTTCTTTAGATTTTTAGATTTCATTACAAGCATTTTCCTTCTTTCAAATTTTTGTTAGAATACAATATTTTGCCCAAATAGTCAAATAAATTACTTATCTTTATTTTCCTTAGTAGTTTTCTTAGTTTTTGAACTACTAGATGTTGATTTTCTTGGGCTCTTTTCGGTTTTTGTAGTCTTAGTAGACTTAGTACCAGCAGGTTTCCTAGTACCAGTAGACTTTCTAGTAGTCTTTTTAGTCTTAGACTCCTCTACCTCTACAATTTCTGCTTTGACGTCTTCAGTTGCAGTCTCACTAGGCTCTACCACCTCAACATCTTGGCTTACATTATTTTGCTCCATTTTGGAATTAATAAACTGCTCTTTTTCTTTAACTAGTTTATCGTAATCAGATTTAATTCTATCAATCTCGGCATCGCCAATAATTCCTGCATCTTTTAGTGCCTCGGCAGCCTTAATCTTTAGCTCTTGCATTTTCTCTAATTTGCTTAGTTCCTGCTCTCTTCTGATTAATTCTTCTTTTTCTCTTCTTTGCTCTTCTCTAGCGTGAAGTCTAGCGATTATCTCACTACTATCTTTACCAGCGATAAGTTCATCAACTTCTTCGCCATAGATAGTTTCTTCCTCTAGTAGAAGTTTAGCCATATTATCTAATAAGTCTCTCTTGCTCTCAAGTAGCTCTTTAGCTCTTAGATAATTGCTATCAATAATTCTCTTGATTTCTTCATCAATTACTTTAGCAGTAGCTTCGCTATATTGCTTCTGAACTTGATAATCTCTACCAATGAATACCTCATTATTATTGCCAAAGCTCATAAAGCCTAGTTTCTCGCTCATACCCCATTCAACAACCATCTTTCTAGCTAATTCGGTTGCCCTCTGGATATCGCTACTAGCACCTGCAGTGATATCGCCAAAGACTATTTCCTCAGCTAGTCTACCACCCATCATCATACAGATTCTATTATTTAATTTGTTTAGGCTATAGTGACTATCGTCATCGCTAGGACGGATATTTGTATATCCACCTGCCATTCCTCTAGGAATAATGGATACCTCGTGAACGGTATCGCCACAGTCCATAAATTTAGCAATAATTGCGTGACCACTCTCGTGATATGCTGTTAACTTTCTATCATTTTCGGTAACCAATCTACTCTTTTTCTGAGGACCCATAAGTACCTTATTGATACCCTCGGTGATATCCTCCATAGTAATAGTAAGTCTACCATCTCTAGCAGCCATAATTGCTGCCTCATTTAAGAAGTTCTCGATATCTGCACCAGTGAATCCACTAGTAAGTCTAGCGATGTCCTTGAAGTCTACACCCTCTTCAATAGGCTTATTCTTTGCGTGAATTTTGATAATACCCTCTCTGCCTCTAACATCGGGAGGATTAACATATATTTGTCTATCAAATCTACCTGGTCTAAGTAGTGCTGGGTCTAGGACATCGGCTCTATTGGTTGCAGCAAGGATAATAATACCTTGGTTGCTATCAAAACCGTCCATCTCAACTAGTAATTGGTTAAGTGTTTGCTCTCTCTCGTCATTGCCACCACCAAGACCTGCACCTCTCTGTCTACCTACGGCATCTATCTCATCGATAAATACTATACAAGGTGCATTTTTCTTAGCAGTCTCGAATAGGTCTCTAACTCTACTAGCACCTACACCTACGTACAATTCTACAAAGTCACTACCACTGATACTGAAGAATGGAACGTTACTCTCTCCAGCCACAGCCTTAGCAAGTAATGTTTTACCAGTACCTGGGTTACCAACTAATAATATTCCCTTAGGGATTCTAGCACCTAGTGCTTTAAATTTAGCAGGGTCTTTTAAAAATTCAACTATCTCTCTAGTCTCTTCTTTCTCTTCCTCTGCTCCTGCAATATCGCTAAATCTAATATTGCATTTCTCTACCATTCTAGCTCTATTTCTGGTAAATGTATTAGCTCCACCACCCTTACCAGCAAATAGTTTAAATAGGATAAAGCCTACCATAGTAACTACTACAATCATTACGATATATGGAACAACTGTCTCAAAGAAACTAGTAGTAGGATTAGCCTTTGTGTACTCAATCTTCTCTAAATCTTTGTACTTAGCAACACTATACTCATTTCCATCAATAATATAGGTTTCACTATCTAAATCAGTACTAGCATTTGCTCTATCAACCATATTATTGAAATCGATAACAAATTGAAGGTCATCAGTAGTATTATTGTATGTGAAGTGGAAATCGGCATATTTAGGGAATGCAACATTGCCAAGTTGTGATTCGGCAACCCTAATATATCCTGTACCTCCCTCAACATATACTTTAACTGCATAACCAGTCTCAACTGTTTTCTTAATAGTCTCGCCGTTTTCTGTAGCTTCGGTTACATAAGAACCATTTAAAACTATATCTCTAGCCTGAGAATAAGTAATGTATTCACCCGAATCTCCCATATTAGCTAGATAAATCATAATAGAAAAGACTATTATGAATGCCAACACTATTCCAAATGTTTTTAATCTGCCACCCTTTTTCTTATTCACTTTCTCATCTCCGAAATTTATTATTTTTTTATTTTCCCTCTTGGCATAAACCCCTGCAAGAGGTTGACTCTCGACATCAAATAGAAAGATGTATTTATCATCGCCTTATCTCGATAGATAAACCCGACACAGCTTTAGCCTTTCTCCTTATAGAAAATCGACTACCGGCAAAAATCAAACTCTAATTTGCGTATTAATAGAATATACTATAGTTATTCCATTATATTAATTAAAGCAAATATATCATAACTCATTTACAACTTTTTTACAAGTCATTTAAACTCATTTGTTGTAAAATAATGGTAATTTTTATTTTTTGATGTTTTTCTTTTCAGATTTTTCTACATTTCTCGACAAAAATTTTTATTATTTTCCTTAACCCCACAAAGGTCGCTATTTTGCGACAATCCAGTTTTTCTTTCCACTCGTTTTACACTTTTTATGACAACAATAAATCGGCTAAACTTAGGCGATAACATACATTGCCATTGCTATGGCTTTTGCCATAACTCCTGCCATATCCATAACATACTGTAGCCTAGTAGAATTTAGGCTAAAATCACCCGATTTTTTGCCGACTACACCAAGGAGGGAAAAGTCGCCCGATTTGACTACCGGCAATACCCTGCCACCTGCTGGGTAACACCCCTCTTTAACCACAATTTCTCCCATTTTTTCACCCAGCATTGCGTCCACTACAATTACTTGAGATTTAGGGTGCTGAGTGGTGATAAAATTGAGTGCTGTTACTAGATTACTAGCAGTGATATTATATCCTAATCCTCCATACACATAAGCCCCAATATTGTATTTATTTTTTAGGTACTCAGCGACTATCGGCGCTAGGCTATCGCACACGTATTTATCGCAACCAATGCACACAAAAACCTGTTCCTTTTTTCTATCCAAATGCTTGTATATCTTATAAGCCAAATCTTTGAGTCTATCATTATCAAAAATACATTTATCCATATCTCTCACCCTTAAATTAATATTTCACTTTCACCATTAAGTATGGGCAAAATAGTCTATAATTAAAAGTGGGGACGGCAAATAGCCCTAAAATTATAAAGTAACAAATAAATTTATTAAAAAATATATTACAAATAGTGACAAAAATATTTTTTTTTGATATTATTAAATATATAATGCAATAAATATAAGTGCACAAAGGGAGATTTAACTATGTGGGGATACATTATTGACGGCGTTCTAATCGCTATAATAGTAATTTCTGCAATTGTAGGCATTGTAAAGGGTTTAGTAGATTCCGTTCTTGGATTCTTTGGAACAGGCCTTGCTGTGGTTGCAGGTGTTTTTGGAGCAAAGTACTTATCCAACTTTGTAAATAAAATCTTTGGATTGGAAAGTTTCATCTTAGGCAAAATGGAAGGTGGCGCCGAGGGAACAGTTAAATTCTTTGGTGGCACATTTAGCAATGTAGATGTTGCTAAATTCTGCGTATGGATTATTACAGTTGTAATGATTTTCTTAATCGTAAAATTGGCAATCTTTATTCTAGCTAAAATATTTGAGTCAGTTACTCAAAACAATCCTAAACTATCTGGTATTAATAGAGTACTAGGTATGATATTCGGTATTGCTAAGGGTGGAGTAATTTCTTTGGGCTTAGTAGCCATAGCTAGTCTACTATCGGAAGTACCTGGAATTGGCACTACTATCACCGACAAAATCGCTGAGACCAAGGTTACTAGTTTTGCATACAAATATGTTGATGAATTTGTAGACAACAATTTAACAGCCGAGAAAGTTCAAGAGATCGTAGACAAAATTGTTAGCGAACTAGACGACAAGGGCGATGATACTGAGGAAGGTAATGAGGGTAACGAAACCCCTAGTGGAGATAATAATCAAGTAGAAGGTGGCAATAATGGTGGTGAAGAATCGCAAGAGCCAACACCAGAGCCAGAACCAGCCGAATAAAGCACAAGTAAAATAGACAAAATAATAGAAAAAATGGAAAAGGAAATAAGATGGAAGGACAGCAGACAATAGTGCTAAAAAATCTGCCTATAGCCACCCGAAATTATACTGTAGTAGATACGGCAACGGGCAAACCTATAGACAATGCGACTTACTCATTAACAATAGCACCTCATGTAATAGAAAAATTATATGAACTAAAGAGGATTAATGAGGAAAAGAAGCAACAGGCAGCACTTAGACAACAATATGCTCACGATTCACTAACAACTGCATACACACCTACCGACAATTCGGTATTCACTCCCCTAACGCAAGGTGATGGAGAGTATATAGATATTAGGGATATGCGTACTGCTAGTTCTGAATATCAAGAGCAAGATAATAATAATTATCAGGTAAGAGGCGAAACCATGCAATCGGAGGGAATACTAGGTAGAGTTACAGCTAGAGCCCCTGAGCAAGAATACAAAGAGATTACTCTAGATGAGCCACAAGAACCTGAACTGGATTACATAACAGCCGAGACATATCAACAAACACAGAATTACGAATACGATATGCCACCAGTTAGAGACAATAGTACATTTGACCCAACTCAAGCAAGTAATTATAGTGAAGACAGTGCTATAAACGTAAGAGGAAACGGAGGAAATATGGAAGAAACTGAAGTAAGAGAGAAAAAACAAAAGAAAGAAAAGAAACAAAAAAGAGTACCTGGAGAGAAAAGACCAGACTATATCGACCTAACACCTGAAGAGATAAAAACAGGTAGAGGAGTTGCGTGGTTAGCATATATCTTATTCTTCATTCCTCTAATATTCAAGGGCAAGAATAGGTTTGTTAGGATTCACGCAAATGAGGGCTTAGACCTAAATATCGCCGAATTAATAGGCGTACTACTAGGCTTACCTTTCCTACTAGTAAACAACCCTACAGGAACTCTAGAGATAGTAATATATGTTGCAGCAATCTTAGGTGCTGTATTACTAGCTGCTTGTGCTCTAACTATTATCCCTGTAATGATAGGTGCACTATGTGGTGCTCAATTCCAAATTCCTTGGCTATCTAAGAAAAGAATTATCAGAGTTAACAAAGACTAATTAATAATTAATTATACATAAAAAAGACTTCATAGTGGAAAACTCAACCCATACTATGAAGTCTTTTTTTATCTATTTATTTTTTATCTATTTATTTACTTAATTTCGATATTTAATCATACTACTTATTTTTTTGATTTTTTAATCGTATTCTTTGCAGTAGATTTAGTGGCTGTAGACTTTGTAGACCCCTTTTCAGTAACTTTGGCTTTAGTATTTTTATTGGCTATTGCACTTTTAGGTGTGCTAGATTTTTTAGCTTTAGTAGACTCTTTATCTCCTCCTCTTAGGGAGTCCGTTACCTCACTGGTTGCAAGGGCAGATGGCACTTTTGCATCTTTATCAAATTTCATATCTTCGGGGATATCTTCCTGCTTTAACTTTAGTTCCTCTCTAGCCTCTTTGTAATCGGCTTTTAATTTCTTCTTAAGTTCCCTCATATATTTCTTCATAGCCTTGCTAAGGATTTTTACAAGGTCGGGATTGTGTGAGCCCGAAAAATTGGTGGCTATCTCGCCTGTATTTTTTATCATAACACTAAGGGTGGTACAGCACGATTCATCTATGATATACTCACCACTATCTTTTTTGATAGTAAGTCTAATATCGTTTGGGCACTTAAAAAGTAGTGGCTTTATAGCCTCCTCTTCACTTAAATCCACATCTTTTATATCTTGCAAAGTTTGAGAGGTTTCTTCCACACTTCCTTTTTGTGCGTCTTTTCCTTCGCACTCTACAGGCTTTACCCCTTCTGCCCTTTTGGTTTTGGTAGTCGTTTGGCTTTCGGTTTCTTTTTTTGTGTCTTTTATAGTTTTTCCCTCTACCTCTTCATCATCACTAAGTTTAATACCGGTTAGTTTTTCCAATTTTGTCGTAATTCTCTTGCCCTCTTCCGACATCGGTTTCTTTTTTTCTTCCATACAATCCC
>CAYTNS010000022.1:2524-19578 GCA_964439345.1 uncultured Christensenella sp. | reverse complement strand
CTAGGATAATATATAGTGTCTTTTATTTTTAATATCCGTATTTTTTTCTATTGGTTATTATACAAGTGATTGATACTATTAGCGCTAGTGCTTCGGCGATGGCTACAGATAGCCATACTCCATTTATGCCTAAAATTAGTGGAAGCACTAGGATAGTTACTATTTGCAATAGTAGTGTTCTTACAAATGATATTAGGGCAGAGATAAGTCCATTATTAAGGGAAGTGAAGAATGATGATGCGAATACATTTAGTCCACTTACTAAGAATGAAAGTCCGTATAGTCTCATTCCATTGGTAGTTAGTTCTAGTAATTCTGGGTCATATCCTACAAATATACTAGATAGGGGTCTAGCTAGTATTTCGGTGAATAATGTTAAGATTACTCCTACTATACTCATAATAATTAGGCTTTTCTTAAGTAGATTTTTTAATTCATCTTTGTGCTCAGCACCATAGTGATAACCAATAATTGGTGCTATTCCTATAGAGTAACCGATGTATATTGCTGCAAATATGAATCCTGCATACATTATAACTCCGTATGCAGCTACACCATTTTCTCCTGCTAATTTAAGTAATTGCATATTGAATAATATACTAATTACTGAAGAGGAAATATTAGTTACTAGCTCAGATGAACCATTTGCACATGCAAATCCGATGATTTTGAAATCAATTTTGGCTTTTGTTAATTTTAGTAGACTTTTATTTTTCTTGTTTAAGAAATAGAAAATAGGGATAAGTCCACCAACTAGATAACTAATAGCTGTTGCTACTGCTGCACCAACTAAGCCCCATTTGAATACTGCGATAAATAGGGTGTCTAGTACGATATTAGTTACCCCAGCAAGTACTGTAAATATAAAGCCTAGCATTGGCTTTTCGGCTGTAATAAATAGGCTTTGGAAGGCATTTTGTAACATAAATATAAAGTTTGCAGATATTAGTATTCTGCCATAGAGTACGCAATAAGGGAGCATCTCGGTCGTTGCACCTAGTAGCACAGAAATAGGCTCGATAAATATAAAGCCAATGATTGATACTAATATACCTATGATTATGGTAAAGTAGATTATCATAGAAAAGATTTTATTTGCCTTTTCTCTATCTCCTTCACCTAGGGTTTTTGAAACTAGTGCACTACCACCAGCACCCATCATAAAGCCAATGGTGCCTAGTATCATCAGTACGGGCATTACTAGATTAATCGCTGCAAATGCCGATGTGCCTACATAATTGGATACAAATAATCCATCAACTATACTATAAATAGAGGTGAAAACCATCATAAAAATAGATGGCAAAACGGCTTTGAATAATTTCTTGTAAGTAAAGTGTTCGGATAAACTGACAGCCATTATTTTACCTCCTTAAAGAATGCCTTGGCATATTCTTCTACGGTAGGGATTAGCTCTTTTATTTCCATACCAGTTGTATTGAGGCATAGGTTATAGTTTTCTTTCGCGCCCCAACTATCTGAGCCCAAAAGCAAGTAATGTTTCTTTCTAGATTTATCTATTGCTTTGATGTTTTTAATAATCTCTTTATCAGATAATTTTTCTTCGGGACTAGCCTTTTCTTTACATCTAGCTACTTTGCTAGGCATATCTGCATAAGTAAATATATTTAAAGTATTGTAGTCTCTAAGTATTAGGTCTGCACTCCTGCCTATAAATACACAATTGCTTTTACTTGCTAGTTCTCTTATAATTTTTTCTTCCATTACTAGTAAATCAGTTGCTTGTTTTTGGTGAGCTGAGTATAGTGAAAAGCTCTTGCTAATAGTGTATGGGAAATCGTCATTACTGATTTTATCTATACTATCTATGTACTGCCCGTCATAGCCTTTCTTTTGAAGCAGTCTAGATATTATATCTTTATCATAATACTTGTAACCCAATTTTTCAGCTAGTCTTTTGCCTAGTTCTCTACCACCACTACCAAATTCTCTGGTGATTGTAATTATTTTATTCATAATATCCTCCTGTATTAGACAAAATAAAACTCGATTAGAATATATCTAACCGAGCTCACTCGACATCTTTTCAACTCATGTTTTGTTAAATCCAAAACGATGCTACGGCATCGAGTTCTCCGATGAATAATATTTATTTGTCCTAGTCAATTATAAATATATACAAGAGTAAAGTCAAGTATTTATTTTAATTAGTTTATCTTAATTCCATTCAATTTCTTTTCCTGCGCCTAATTCAAAGTGATATTTAGCAATGCCTAAATCTATTTTGGTGTAAAATCCCATTCCAGCCTTGGCTGAAACCACACCATTATCATAGGTGAATTTGAACTTCTGCTGATTCATAGCAGTAGGGGCTAGTAGAGATGCCTCCACACCATTTTTAAACCATTCGGGAGTGGAGTCACTTACATTGCTTACAGCTTCAATGTCTTTTATTTTGTGCATTACACCTTGAGTCTTGCCATAACCTAATGATAGTACGCAATATATTTTCTCGCCTTTTTGCCTATCTACCTTTGCTTTTCCTTTGCCATAAGTCATTGCAACCCAGCAGGTGTTTAAGCCTAATTCTTGGGCTTTTAGTACAATTTGTTCGCCATAGTAGCCGATTAGTTCGTCCTTGCCCTTAGTGCCAATTAAAGCCACATAATTTTTTACACCATCAAACTTGCCATAGTGTGCCATAAAGGTATTGAAAGCCTCGGGTTCATCATAGCATATTTGAATGTGTAGACCACTTTCTTTATTAATCTTAGATACTAGGCTATCTAGGATTTCTCTTTTTCCCTCTTCAATATCTTTATCTAGATATTGTCTGACAGAGTGTCTATTACGCATTAATTCAAACATTTGAATGCCTCCTTTTTTACTAATAGTATTAGATAATTTTTTAAATTTAAAAGCAGATTATGTCTGCCTTTGTTTTTTTTAAGAGAGTAGGGTCTTTATAATCCCATATAAATCATCTATTTCTGTTGGTTTTAGTTTGGAAAGATAGGTGTTTATTGTCTCAAAAAGTTTCTTCTTTCTCTCTTTTAATACCGATATACCTTTTTGTGTAATTTTGACAATAGTTTGTCTACCGTCATTTTTTGATTTAGATTTTTCGATATATTCTTTTTTCTCTAGGGTATTTAGTATTACGGCTGTTCTAGCAGTTGTTACGCCAAACGATTCGGAGATATCTCCTGCTGTCAGTTCTCTTTTGGCATCAGCTAAAAGTTTAAGCACATAGTACATTCCCGAAAATCCTTCTTGAATAATCTCCGATATTTTTCTAAATTTATGATTGCAAAATAGTGTATAAAAGTCTTGTGCAGTAGTACTCATAATTCTCCTCTTAAATATTATCTAATACTATTAGATATTTTATACCCTTTTTATATACTAGTCAATCATTTAAGTGTAAGATAATTATTTAAGTGTAAGATTGTATTATTAGGGGGGGGGAAAAAGATATGTAGTTTACTAAATATTGTGCCGTTACCAAATCAAGCATATACTATGGGTAAAAATGTTTAAGATGTATTTGGACTAATTTGGTTTGTGTACATAAGAGACTGTAAGAAATATATCATTGCACTCAGTAGCAGTAAAAGCTTTTGCATAGTCTAATTTTTAGTAAAATATATACTATTATGCAAAAATGCAGAATTTCTAGGTATAAAGCCAAAAAATGAGAAACAAAAAACTAGATAATATGATAATTAAAGTATCTAATATTATCTAGTTTTTTTATTATTCTTCTACTGTGATTTCAATAGGTTCTTCCTCTTCGGCTTCCTTTTTTTCTTCGCTTTTTGCAATCATATCGTATGTCATTTTGCCTAGTTCATTACATCTATCGCATAGCGCCTTTGCAATCTCTTCTCTAGTAGCACCATTAGCACTAAGAGTGGAGTACATTATAGGCTTATCTATTAGATAAGTTTTGCTTTCTTTATTAAAATATGATGTGTATATTGGTAGGTCAATTCCTTTCTTTTTGCAGACCTCGGCAAATAGTACGAATCCACCATAAAATCCTTCAAGTTCGGCTTGATAGCCATTGTCCGATTTCTCAGGGAATATGACTATATTTTCACCATTTTCAATAGCGTCAATACTTTCTCTTATAGTGCTTTTAAATCTACCATCAGGGTAGGTGGATATTAAATTTAAGCCCTTGTAAAATAAATTTGTAAGAGGACTAGCAAGTAGACAGAACATTCTAGCACCAAATAAATTCCAGCCTTTTTTCTCGTGATAGTATACTTTTGTTTGATAGTTATACATCTTTTTTAGTCCCGAATTCATTTGATATGTTCCCCAAAATCTAACAGGCTTTTTGCTATATATCTCAAATGACATTGGAGCATCTGTGCCCTCGTGATTACTTAGTATTACTCCACCATGAGTAATCTCTTCGCCTAGGTAGATAAATTCTGGCTTTTTATATCTGATTTTCATCATCTTTTTTAAGCACTTAAACCACCATTTTCTAGGGCTTTCGGTGCAATTATTTTTGTTTTCTTCCATTATATTTCAATCCCTCATTTTTAGTATAATATATTTCGACATTTTTCGACATTGTCTATTTCAATTATATCATATTTATTGATTTTGGCTAATCATTTTGTTGCAAATTCAACATTATTTATGTAAAAGTAGCATTATTTAGACTGGGGGAATATATAAACTATGCTAAAATAAATAATATAGCAATTCATTTCGATTTTTTGTTATTTAAAAGTCTTTACTTTTTACCACCTAAAATGCTATAATATTTTTACGACCGAATGTGCTTAGCACTAAATAAACTAGATTAAGTGAGGTTTTACTTATGGATAAAATTAAAGTAATTATAGATACCGATCCAGGTGTTGACGATAATAATGCGCTAGTATACGCATTAAATGATGATAGATTTGATATTAAATTAATAACTATTTCTAATGGTAATGTTGGAATAAGAAAGTCTTCTAAGAATGTTCTACATCTTCTAGATGTTTTTGGCAAAGATATTCCTGTAGTAGATGGTTATAGCGAGAGAATGGGTGACAACCACGAGGACGCAGTATTTTTGCACGGCAAAGAGGGATTAGGTAATTATATTCCACCTGCGACTACTGAGCACAAGGCACTAGATAGAGATTGTAGTGATGTTATGTATGAAACTATTAGAAAATATCCAGGGGAAATAACTGTAGCAGTATTGGGACCTCATACAAATATGGCATATATGCTTAAAAAATATCCTGATGCTAGTAAATATATTAAGGATATTGTTATGATGGGTGGTGCTCCAGATGGAATACTTACTAATCCTAATCATACTTCTTTTAATATTCGTACTGATGCTCCTGCATTCAAAATCACTATAGATTCAGGTCTTCCTATCGTTATGTGTCCTAGCAGAATAGGTAGAGATGTAACTCACTGGACAGATAAACAGGTAGAGGAAATCAAGGGCAAGGGGATAATTGGTAGATATCTAGCTAAAACATTCGAGACATACTGGGAGCACGGATATCCAGATGAGAGAATTTCTGCTTGTGATATTACAGCCCTTTATTATCTAGTTAGACCAGAACTTTACACCTGTGTTAGATGTGATATTGACCTAGATACCGAGAAATACGTAGGCAAGACTACAGCTATAGACAATCCTAATGGTCAATTTAAGCTAATCAAAAATGTAGATAGAGAGGCATTCCAATCAATGCTACTAGATATGTTAGATGATATCAATAAGGTTGAAATCAAAAACG
This sequence comes from uncultured Christensenella sp., assembly GCA_964439345.1. GTDB lineage: Bacteria > Bacillota > Clostridia > Christensenellales > UBA1242 > UBA11490. The sequence continues at coordinate 13,849 of CAYTNS010000022.1, read as the reverse complement.
AATATTTCTTAAATGAAAATAGATAAAAAATAAAAAAACTACTAAATTGCTATATTTAGTAGTTTTTTTAATATAAGCATAGTATCAAAATTAATACTTTCTTTTTTCATTAGATAGGAAAGTTAAGGCTACAGCATTTGGACCTATATGTGCTCCAACTATTGGACCCATTAGTCTTATTTCTGGTTTGATTCCGAATTCTTCCTCAAACATATCAGCTAGAGCTTTTGCGCCCTCTTCATTATTTGTATGAACTACTACAGGGTAAGCGTAATCTTTGTGTAGGGTAAAGTTCTGCTTAACCTCTAGGATTACCGACCTATATGCTTTTTTTACACCCGATTCTTTTCTAACAATTTCCAATTTGCCATCTTTAGTAAATTCGATGATAGGCTTAATGGATAGCAATGTGCCAACAGTTGCAGCCATAGCACTGATTCTGCCACCTCTCTTTAGATACTTTAAATCATCTACGATTATGAAGTGTTGCATTTGGTTCTTTAATCTCTCTAGAGTCTCGATATTTTCGTCCATAGATAAGCCTTTTTCTCTAAGAGCATAGGCTATTTTAACTAGATTACCCTCAGCAACGGTGGTTGTATTGCTCTCAATTGCTTTGTAATTAATATCTGGATAAGATTTCTTTACCTCTTCTATAGCAAGTTTTGCATTATTAAGTGTAGGGCTAAGACCCATAGCTTGAGTAATATGAAGGGCATTTTTGATGCCATTCTCTGCCATAGCAGTAAATAAATCGATATGAGCCTGTAGATTAAGAATACTGGTTTTAGCAATGCCGCCATTTTTTAATCTATCATAGTACTTGATATAATCTTCTTTACTTTTGAAATCGTCTAGATACTCTTCGGTATTATTATTTTCGCTAATAGTGTAGGTTAATTTGCCTACATTTAAGTTCATTTTTTCAATCTCATCTGCGTAAAAATCGCTAGTGGAGTCGGTTGATATTACATAGTCTTCCATAAATATCCTCCTTTTAGTAATATAGTATAATTGTAGCAAATCATAATTTTTTTGTCTATTATTAAGAGGTTTTTGTAAATATATACTAAAAAAATTTATTTATACCTAAAATTATTGTAATTTATTTGTGAAAAGGGATAATTCAATGTTATAATTAAATATTATTGGAAATTATGCAAAATATTTGTTAAGGGAACGGTATGAAAGATTTTATAAAAGAAATTTTAGATTATAAAGAGAAAAATAAATTATCTAGCGAAGAATGTGCCGAGAAATTAGGCATTACACTAGAGCAAATGCAAGAGATAGAGGATAACAAAACTAGCCTAGATAGCAAGGTTCAGGAGGAGATTTTAAGCAAAATAAAGTCAGAAAAAAATCCTAATAAAGTGCTAGACTTGATATTCAAGTTTGGTGCAGTTATTATGGCACTGGTTGCATTACTACTTTCTATTAATGAAAATATATCTCCTAATACACTTATTATCTTATTATCTATTGGCTTACTTTGTTCATCTATACAACACTTGCCTAAGATTGATAAGGACTAAAAAAATAGCAGTGACTTTATTTAAAGCACTGCTTTTTGTTTTTAATAAAATATTTCTTTATAGTAGAAAAATTAAGGATATTAAAGGCAAATAATAGGGCAATAAAACTAATGACAGATACCATTGCTGTAAGGCTAATAGAGATAAATTGTCCGAGTGTTTTACTGAGAATATTGTAGGTATATGTGCTAAGTAATATTACAGGCAAAGATATTAATATATGTTCAAGTATTAATATTAGAATATTCGTCTTTATTCCTAGGATTTTTCTTATTTTGCATAGGTTTAATATTGTTGTTATTGTAGCACTCAGTCCAATGCCGATTACTAGAATGCTAGTGCCTATCAGTGGAGTGAATATTAGGGTAAATATTAGCATTATTGCATTGCTAATTATAAAGTAAATAAATGTTTTGTTTTCTTCGCTAAGAGCATTGAGTATAGAAGTAGTTATTTGAGAAATGCCTATAGGTAGCATCACCCAAGACATAGTGGATAGATATCTTCCTGCTTGAGCATTGCTAAATACTAGTGTGCATATTGGCTCACCTAGGACTACAAATATTGGGATAAAAATAAATATGCAACAAATGGTAAATAGTATGTAATAATTAATTTGTTCATTGAGTTTTTCTTTATTATCTCCCGAAATTTTAGGGATTAAAACCATACATAGTGCACCAATTATGGTACTAGGTATAGAAAGCAGGGGCATACTCATTCCCATAATTATACCCAGCTCGGCTAAAATCTCACTTCGGGTAAATGTGATAGATACTAGCCTAAATGGAATGATTATAGACACTATTGGCTGAAGTAAACTGCCCAGAACCCTTACGAATGTAAGTGGTGCAGAGCTTTTGATAATTTCCTTAAAATAGCCTTTTTTGTACTTAAATCGTCCCGAATTTTTAAGATATAGATATATTCCTAGTAGAGTACTTAGTCCACAAGATACATTCATAGCATTTGCTACTGCTATAATTGGATTACTAAATAAATTAGATGCTACAAATGCTATACATAGGGCAATTTTTATAATTTGCTCTACAAATTCTACAATACTTACTGCAAAGTAATTTTCCAGTCCCCATAGGTATCCTCTTAGCTGAGAGTATATGGCAGTGAATGCAATTGAGGGAATAAGGGTTAGAATAATGCTAAAGCCCAGACTGTCTCCGATTAATAAGATTAGTACTGGCTTAGAGACTATAGCAAGAAGGGAGATAAATATGGCTAAAAATGTATTGTAAATAAGGGCACTGGTAACCGAGTAATTGGTATTGTATAGTTGCCCTTGAGATTTATTTTTAGCAGTTATTTTGGATATTGTAAGAGGGATACTAGAACCCACTATAGTGAGTAAAACCATAAAAATAGATAGGGTAACATTGTATATCCCTAGTTCGGTTGTAGTCATTATTTTAGTTAGATATATTTTATATATAAATCCCAAGCATCTAGTTGCTACACTAAAAACTGTTAGTGTAAGCATCGCTTTTATAATATTTTTGATAATTCACCTCGAATAAAACCTTTTTTATAAAGTAATATACTATGGAGACTCTATAATTATTACTAAAAATACTGGTTATTAAATGCTTAAAAGCATCATATATTTTATTATATTGGAGGCTATATGCGAGAAATTTATTTATTAAATATGGGTGATAGTATAGATAGGGTAAGGTACGAATATGGCGATAGAGAGTATGAATTATCGGGAGATATGGTGCTAAATAAAAGATATATCACCCTAGAAAAAGGCACAGACGATATCACTATTGTGAGAAATTATTTGCCTTTATTTGAGTATAAGCTATCCGTTGATGAGAATATGATGGATATTATGGCTAGGGGCTTTGATATATTAAATAAAGAAGATTGTGATATGGGAGATACTCTACTGCTTAGTAAACCTAAAAGCATTAGATATGTAGTTAGCCCACTGGAAAATCTAGAGGATATAGCCAAAAGATTTGGGGTAAATAAGGGGAGCATAATATCTAGTAATAATCTTAGAACGGATAAATTATTTGTAGGGCAAATACTATGGATATAAAAAAATACCAATTAAGATATTGGCCATGACCATTATCCCAATCGGTATTTTTTAATTATTATTTATTGTCTTTATCAGCAGGGGTGATAATTTCTACATTTTCTTCTGCTTTTGTTTCTTCATTTTCAGAGGTCTCTGTAGTTTCAGGCTCTTTTTTATCAGAGTCGGCATCTTCTGCTTTTACTTCGTTAGCTTCTTTTTTGCTCTTAGTAGAAGATTTAGTTTGTTTTTGTTGTTCTTTGTATTCGGCTCTTTGTTTTTTAGCCTCGGCTTTAGCTGCCTTATACTCAGTCCACATTGCTTCTTCTTCTTTGGATATCTCAAGGATTTCTGCCTCTATCTTAGCAATCTCATTCTTGATATATTCTTTTCTTTCTAAGAAGCTATCTAATTTGATATTGTCAGGTTGTTCAGCATTTGCAAGTTTCATACTTTGGATATTCAATTGCTTTTGTAATGCTAATTCCTGTTTATCTAATTTGCTAATATAATTTACGAAGTCTTTCTCGGCTTTAGCATTTGAAATAAGTTCTGGATTAGATTTTAATTCCTTTTCTCTTTCAGCCTTAGCCTCTTTCTTCTTAATCTCTATTTCTAATTTTTGTTGTTTAATCTTCTCTTGCTCAGCAAGGATTCTTTCTTTGATTACATCGAATTTTTGACTAGCTAGTAGTTTGTATTCTTCAATCTCTTTATCAATAGCGACTAATTCTTCATTAAGTTCGGCAATAATTTGCTTTCTTAATGCGATTTGCTCTCTTCTATCTATATCTTTGTCAAGAGTCTTTCTTCTATCATATTTTGTTTTAACTTTAGGTTTTCTAGTAAAGTTAATCTTTCTTACATAGTAACCAACGATTGCTATTACTAATGCTAGACCAGTAAGTAGGCTAGGTAGGATTAACCAATTGAAGTTATTCTCCCAATCATCGGTCTCTTCTTCCTCTTCTTCCTCTGGAGCAGTGTAATTGATGAATGCTTTGAAGTACTCATCTTCTGTGCTACCAATGCCACTTAGGTAGTCGGCTTCTTCAATTGTTTCAATACATAGATTGTCAAATAGTACATCACCACTAGTTGCTTCTTCAGATGCGCCTAGGCTAAGTTTGATAGCAGATAGGGTATCTGACTCTGGGCAGAAGTAAATAGTGTATGTTTTCCATTTACCATTTGTTGTAATGGATTTAAAGATAACATTGCTATCTTCAACTATTCCGAAACTTGCACCATAAATAACATCATCATCTGGTTGGTCTTGTGCAATATTTCTAGTTAAGATATTAACACTGATTTTGTAATAAGAATTACCAGTGAAACTGAATGTTTCTTTGCTTACAAATGAATAGTATACATCGTGGGTACTGCTAATATATAGGATATTTTCGTTACCCGATAGTGTAGGGTCTAGATTTCTGATAACTGGGTCGCTGGTAGAAATTATACCAGATTTATTTACCTCGATATTGCTTTCTTCCTCAGCCTTCCAGTTATTAGGAGTTTGAGTTGTTTCGTTTGAATTATAAGTTCTATTATCAAATGTTTCCTTTGATAGGTCGATAGCTAGAGTTTCTACCCCAGGGGTCTGTTGACTAGACATAGTAGGGTAACTATCCTCATCTAATTCAACCATCATAACATCATCAAAGAATACATATCCAAGACCATCAAAGTTTAGGCTAAGAGTAGTGGTTAGGTCTGATGCTGAATCGGAATTATCGATGTAGAACTCGAATAAGTGCCATTTATTATCATTGAAATAAATGTTTTTGTAATCTAATATAGTTTGGTCAGTTGTTGATAATTTGAATGATGCACCATAGTCTTTACCTGCAATATTTCTATTGTAATCGGTGAACACATAGAAACTAAATAGATAGTATTGACCAGAAGTGATGCTTAAGTCAGAAATATAATAAGTTTGGCTATTTGTTTCTGATTCGCTACCAATCATAAGTGCATTATTGTAATCTCTGTATCCCTCCATATAAGGAAGTACACCAGGGTTTGTAGGTGTGTAACCACTAGAATGGAAATTGTCTACATGTTTATCCCAATCTTTGGTATTGATAACACCACTGAAAGTATTGTTTTCATCTCCACTTCTCTTCCAATTAGCAGGGGTTAGTGGGAATTGTGCTTGGTCATCTGCATTCTCTGTAACATCAAACGCACCATTTGTAATAGTTAGGCTACTATTAACTTCGTTTAGATTGAATGCTGAATTTGTGCTAGTAGTAGAAGTTCCAGAGGAGTATTTTTCGTATGTGATTTCTTCTAATTTAAAGTCGTCTACGAATACATATCCAGTAGTCTTGCTTTCTTCTGTTCCTAGCCAGATTTGAACTGTAATTTCTTTGGTATCAGATACTGGACCATAGATATAGAAATTGTAATTAGTCCAGTCATTTCTAAATTTATTGCTACCAGCAGTGTAGCTAGTTGCTAGTGTTAGACTAGCATTTTCAATAGTAGTATTTTCGGTCTTATCTACTAGATAAACTGTAGCACCATCACCGGTATTGCAATTGCTCTTAGACCAGAATGATAGTCTATAGTATTTATGATGCTCTACTGTGAAAGCTGGGCTCTCAACACCTTGATAACTAGATGTATCATTGTACATTAGTAGGGCATACTCATTATCCTTGGAACAATTTGAACCAGGGACTTCAATAGATAACTTGTTATTTGGGTGAGAGTAGTTTGTTACATCTACAGGTTGACAGATTTGATCCTTGCTAGTAGGTTGTTCTATAGATTTCCAATCGGTGAATGCGAAATCTTCAAAACTACTATTTGAGAAAGGAGCAACCTTATCTTTGCTAAGAGTGATGAAATTATGAGTATCATCATCGGTATCCACTAGATTGTCTACATAGTAGGTATTGTAGTAAGCCTCACTACATCTAGTAACGCTAACATTATTAAAGAATACAGCACCTTGAGTAGTAGAATTTTTGCTACCTAGCCATAATTCAATATTGATATCAGCAGATGAATCGGTAGCGATATAGAAGGAATAAGTTTTGATACCAGTTAGGGTATTGATATCCTCAAACTTTAATTGTTCTAATATATCCTTATTTTCCTCTGTATCTTCTACAAGGCCTGTAATATAGATAGATGCTCTAGGGTCGGTAGAATCGGTTCTGTGAGTATACAATGTAACTGAGATATTGTAGTAGCTATCTGCCTCTAGGGTAATACTATTACTCTTATATCCTAAAGCACCAGCACCATTGTATGAGTTAATCATTAGATTTCTGTAGTAAGTATCATTTTTGTTTTGCTCAAATACAGTAGGTCTAGTAGTCCTATAGGTTTTCTCCTCGTCAGTACCCCAAGCACCATCGTCGGCTTCCTTTACATTGACAATGCCGTGTTTGATATTGTCGTAGTTTGTAGCCTCGGTCTCCATCTTTGACCAACCATTGGCTGTAGCTGGTTTGGTAGTACTGCTAGTTGCGAAGGAGTAGTAATTAGCTTCACTAGAATTCTTTTCAAAAATTGATTCTGATATCTCGTCATACATGTATGAACTAGTAGCAGCTGATACAGTTTTTGCATCGAATAGTCCAATATGGATTCCTGAGAATGCCGATAAAAGCATTGCAAATGCAAGAATAAAACTGCAAATAATTTTTTTGGTTTTTAAATGTTTAAAGTTATACATAAAATTAGTTCACCTTTATTATAAATTATTACACATAAGATATTATATATTATTTTTCCGTATGTTTCAAGTGATTTGGGCTATTAATAAAAATTTTAGGAGATATCCGGTAGGGTGTGAAATGGAAAAATTTACCATTTTTCTTAGTATGTGAGGGAAATCTAATTTTATTCTAAATGTTTTAAAGTTGGTTAATTTTTTCTCTAAATGTTAAATATTAAATATGAAGAATGTGAAAATAAATACTTATAAGGATATAGATACTGGTGGGCTCAATATCTCAATAGATGGAACTTTGCCAGATACTAGAAAAAAGGGAGAAACCAATATCTTTGTAAAATTGATAACAGGTGCAATTATTGGCTTTGTTAATGGCTTTTGGGGAGGTGGTGGAGGTATGATATGTGTGCCCCTGCTTACTCAAGTAATAGGTCTGCCCGATAAAAAGGCACATGCAACTACACTTCTTGTAATGTTGCCCCTAAGTCTAGCTAGTCTAATAATATATATTGTAGGTGGAAATATGCTCTGGTGGGAGGGGTGTAAAATTGGCATAGGGTTTATAACTGGAGGATATCTAGGAGCACTGCTTTTAAAAAAGATGAGTAATGTCTGGTTAAGTCTAATTTTTAGTGTAATAATTATAGCAGGAGGGATAAAACTGATTATATGAATACGGGCTTTATTTGGCTACTTTTAGCAGGTTTGGTAAGTGGAGTGGTGGGTGGAATGGGTATGGGTGGAGGGACACTGCTTATCCCTATACTCACCATATTTTTAGCCTTTCCACAGAAGAATGCACAGGCTATAAATTTATTTGTATTTATTCCGATGGCGATAGTGAGCCTAATTGTGCATATCCACAATAAATTAGTTGATTTTAAGGTGGGAGTGCCGATAATTTTGACGGGTACTTTATTTTCCGTAGCAGGGTCAATTTTGGCCGAATATGTGAGTAACGATATTTTGAGAAAAATTTTCGGTGGATTTTTACTAGCTGTAGGGATTTATCAGGGGGTTCAGGCATTCTTACTTTTCAAGAAAAGTAAAGAAAAGGAAAGGAGTATTAAGTTTAAAGTTTTTATAAAATAAAGTTATTTTCGACTGATAAAACATTTGTTGTTTTATAATTATTGTGTTAGAATATCTCTATATTTAATTTGTGGAGGAATATTATAATGCAGGTTAATAAAGAAATATGTGTAGGTTGTGGCTCTTGTGCTGGAACTTGTCCAGTGGGAGCAATAACAATCAATGGAGATAAGGCAGAAATTAATAAAGACCTATGTATTCATTGTGGCTCATGTGCATGTGTATGCCCAGTTGGAGCTATTTCAGAGGACGAATAATTTTATTTATATTTGATGGGGCATTTATGATGCCTTATTTTTTTAGTTAAAGTTAAATTTTGGCAAGTGAAATTTGTGCAAAATTTGTGTACAAAAATAATTTTTTATGCTATAATTTGGGAAGATGGGGAGGTTTGCCCATTATACTTATGGAAAAGCATTTGCTGTTTTTTAAGAAGACTGATAATTAAAGGAGCAAAATTTTGGAAAAAATAGCTGTAATAGAAATTAAAACAATGAGTGTTAAATTACAAATGTACGATGTAGTAAAGAATAAATACTTTGCTTTGTCTAAGGTAGTAGATATGCCTATTAATTTAACCAAAGATTTTTATAATGATAATTTTATTAAGCCTAATATTGTAAAAGATATCAATGCGATATTGGCAGTATACAAGGCTATGATAGAAAAAGCCGAGTGTACCGATGTAATATGTTTGGCTACAAATGCAGTTGGCGAAGCAAAGAATGCAAATGGATTCTTAAATGAACTAACAGTAAATAGTGGATATAAATTTAAAGTAGTAGACTTTGAAGAAGAATGTCTAGCTATATACACTTCGGTTATCAATTCATTCAATAGACCTAAGGGATTAATTATCAATGTTGGTGATTATTCTACCGAAGTAGTACTATATAATAGAAGAAATATTCTAAACAAGGTTTCCATTCCTTATGGCTGTGCTAAAGTTTATGATACTATGAGTGGACTATCTTACGAAGATAGCGAAAAGAAATTGGCTCAAGAGATATCTAGTATACTAGAGGCTAGTGGAATTAAGAACGATTTACCAGAGGAATATGATATTATAGGAACTGGGGACACCTTCAAGGATTATGGAACTATATGCAGAAAAGCAAAGAAGTATCCAATTGAATTGTCTCATAACTTTGTATCAACAATGGCTGACTTTGATAAAGTCTACAATCTAATAAAAGGTTATGGAATTAGTTCTACTACTAAGATAAAGGGTGTAACCCTAAATAATAGTAAATATCTACCTAGTGGACTTATGATTGTAAAAGCAATCCTTGACAACTTTGATAAAGATGAATTTGCTATTAGTAAATTAACTGAGGTAGATGGAATGTTATTCCACAGTGTACTTCCTATAACAATGGAAAAACCAATCAGTGATACATTAGGTTATAGTCTACAATTATTAAACGATTTGTATGATAGAAAACCAAACAATTCACAACATATCTACGAATTAAGCATAATATTATTTAAGCAATTAAAGGTATTGCACAAATTAGGAAGAATGTATGTAAAAGTACTAAGGATTGCTAGTTATATGTTAAATTCCGGTTTCAGAGTAGATGTTGAAAATTCCGATAGGTCAGTATTTGATATTATCAGGAATAGTGAAATATTCGGAATCAGTCATAGTGAAATAGTAATGGCTGCATTCGTAGCACTAGGTAAGAACCCAGATAACTTTAGCTTAAGTGAGTGGGTAAGATTTAAAGAGTATCTAACCGAAGAAGATTTGGTTGCTGTAAAGAAATTATCTGTTATCCTAAAAATAGCAGAGAGTCTAGATGTTACAGGCTTTGGATACATCACAGACATTAGTTGTGATATCCTAGGCGATAGTGTTATAATGAAAACCATCGCAGAACAAAATGCACAATTTGAAATTAATTACACTATGCTTAGTGGTGCTGAATTTAAAAAGGCATTTAATAAAAATCTAGAAGTATTATAAGATAGTAAAAAGGAAAGCAGTAAAAATATTGCTTTTCTTTTTTTTGTGGGTTTTGATGAGGCACTAAATATGTACAATAACTACAACACATTTGATATGCTTAACACGCTTAATCCATTCAGTCCATTCGATACATTTGATATCTTTGATATCTTTGATATGTTTAATATGTTTAATATGATTATACGCTTAATATATTTAGTGGGGTAAAATGTTTTAATGCAACTATTATATGCTAATGAATATAGTAACGAATATGATAACAAATATTGAATAGTAGTGGATACGGAGTGGTGGAGATATAGTGGTAGATATGAAGTAGTAGAATAAGCTCTATTAATTTCAAAAAGTGCTTTGAAAATAAATAGATATGTTGTATACTAGTTAGTGGAAAATTAGAAAAATAGATATGTGGATTTGAGTGGCAAAATATGCAATGTAGTAGTTTATGTATAGTGTAAAATTTTGCTAACAAAACACAAATTTAATTTTTGAATTGCAATATAAAATTTGGAGAAAAAATTATGAAATGTATTTATTGTGGAAATACCGAAAGTAAGGTATTAGATAGCAGAGCTTCGGACGATGAAAATAGCATCAGAAGGAGAAGAGAATGTCTATCTTGTGGCAAGAGATTTACTACATATGAGACGGTAGAAAACTTACCAATCCTTGTAATCAAATCGGATAATAGTAGACAGAGTTTTGATGCAGAAAAATTGAAGCGTGGAATAATAAGGGCGTGTGAAAAAAGACCAGTGTCAATAGCTCAAATAGATGCTATAGTTAATGATATTGAAAAGGTTCTTTATAATTCTCTAGACCAAGAAGTAGAGAGTAGTAAAATAGGGGAATTAGTAATGGACCACCTAAAGAAAATTGATGAAGTATCTTATATTAGATTTGCTAGTGTATATAGAAAATTTGCAGACCTAACACACTTTATGGAATTTATAAAAGACTATGATAATAAGAAATAAAATCATACAAAATA
>CAYTNS010000022.1:0-2424 GCA_964439345.1 uncultured Christensenella sp. | reverse complement strand
TTGACTATTTCTCATTCTGATTTTGCTCATTTAGAATTGAATTAATATTGATAGTATTTGGTGATTTGTTTTGAATATTTGAATTGCAATAGGTGTCGTTGCAATTTGTCTGTTGCATAATTATGTCAACTAGAATTATATCTTTGCCTATTTTACAGATGCGATTATAGGGGATAAATATGTCATTATTTGTTTTAAAAATATTGAAAAAATTTTTGCTACACGGAACGATAATTCCCATAATTCTGCCACAGCATGTATCAAAAATAATATCGGTCAAAGTGCCCATATTTTTGCCGTCACTAATATTGATTACATCTTTGCATTTTAGGTCGCAGAAGGATAGTTCCATGGTGTTTCTCTCTTGGTAAAATTTTATTAATTTGATTTAATTTTTATGACAAAATTTTATTTTATTTTTACTTACATAAAAGATTATTTTTTATGCAAACTATTTGTATGAGTATTACATTTGTTTTGTTTGGAGTGATATTAATTTTTTATCTATTTGGTGTCATGGGGTCGCGATTAAATTTTAAAAATTTATCTTTTATTGCGATATCTATTTTGGTGGTGCTAGGATATTTTGTTGGTGATATTTTTATCGGAAGCATTTCTTTAAATATATTGCATTTGTTAGCTTTTGCTTTGATGCTATTTATGCTTTCTAGAGAGGGGAATATAAAACACCTGCATTTAATTATTTTGCCAGTAATTTTGGTGACGGTGTTTCTTGCTTCTAATAAAAATTTCACTTTATTTTATAGTGGGAGTTTATACTTTTCCTGTGTGATGTATTTTATTTTTTTATCGCTCTTGAGGATAAAAAATTGTGCTTCACTTTTGAGTGAATTTTCACTTATTTATTTGTGCATCGATGGTGTCTTTCAGTTTGCTGATTTACAACAAATTTATTTTAATTTAGATTACATTTTTCTATCTTTACTTTCTTTATATGCGTTTGAAAAATTTTTTGATTATTTGAGAGGAATGAATACTTTTTTAGGAGGGGATATATGCGAAAGGATAAAATAATTTTTTTACTTATTTTAATTGCTTGTTGTGCTTTTATTTCGCCAAGTAAAATTAGTGCTGATGCTGTCGCACTAGAGGGTGCCCAGTCGGTAGATATTTATACTGTGTACGATGAAAAATTAAATGTACTTTTTCAAAGAGAAGATGTGGAAATTGGTGATAACTATTTAGCTGATGATTACAAATTTTATGAGATTACATATATCGATAGTATTAATAAATATGCCATTGCAAAATTTATTACACAAAAAATCCCTCCATCGGTCAGCCGTTCATACGAGCCTAGAAAGATAAAAGTGGAAGATAGAAAGATATGTATGTATATGACTCACAATGACGAAAGTTATGTGCCGACCGATGGGTGGATAGTGTGTATGGTAATGGTGGAATAAAAGATGTCGCACTAGCACTCAAAAGTGAACTGGAAAAGCAATTAGTTGATGTTTACTTTGATGATACTCTGCATATCCCTCACGATACATCGGCATATTCTAGGAGTAATGTAACGGCTAGAAATTTGCAAAAAAAATATTCTCCCGATGCTATATTCGATATCCATAGAGATGGTGCTAGTAGGAGTTACTATGTTACAAAGGTAGATGGCAAGGAAAGGGCGAGAGTGAGAATGGTTATAGGTAAGGCTAATCCTAATATGGCACTCAATGAGGAATTTGCTATGTATCTTATGAGTGTTGGTAAGGAACTTTATCCGTGGCTCTTTACCGATATATATTATGCCAAGGGGCATTATAATCAGGCACTAGATAGCAAGGCAATACTCTTTGAAATGTCCTCTCATTTAGTAGAAAAAAATCTAGTAATAGATTCAATGAAAGAATTATCTGATGTTATAACCACAGCACTATATAATACGACTGTAAATGAGGACGATGGAGAGCTAGTTATAGATGGTGTGGAAACTAAAGAAGATAAGGTTATCAGTGATGTACTAGATGAAAAGGAGGAAAAGGCACATTCGTCATCAATATATTTAGCGTCTCTAACGATATTTGTATCTAGTGGAATATGTGCTTTGCTTTATGTAATCTTTATTAAATTTACCAGAGCAAATACTTTATCTAAGAAGAAAAAATAATGGGAAGTGGTGAGGTGAAATAGTTCTTTATTTCATTTCTCGCCATTTCTTTTTCTTTTTTTAGTTGATATTTTTATATATTATGTTATAATAAATAATATGTTTTAAATAGGTGAGGTATCAAATGAGAAAGCCATTAGTTGCTTTGATAGGCAGACCAAATGTTGGTAAAAGTACATTTTTTAATACCGTTTGTGGTAGAAGGATTAGTATAGTTAAAGATATGCCCGGTGTTACTAGGGATAGAATATATGGCGATGCCGAATGGTGTGGCTATGCTTTTTCTATTGTAG
>CAYTNS010000021.1:0-19658 GCA_964439345.1 uncultured Christensenella sp. | reverse complement strand
TACACAAGTTGCTGACGCAACTATATTTTTTGCTCAAAACTTCGCTTATGTAAATAAATTTACAACGCTTGTTTTGCACAAAAAAATCCGACGATGTCGGATTTGTGTAACTGGTAGAGATGAGTGGACTCGAACCACCGACCCCCACCTTATCAGGGTGGTGCTCTAACCTGCTGAGCTACATCTCTATATGGTGGAGATAAACGGATTCGAACCGTTGACCCCCTGCTTGCAAGGCAGGTGCTCTAGCCAACTGAGCTATACCCCCACATATTTATTTTTGCATCTCAAAATGCTCTTATATAATACCAAATATTAGAGCGAATGTCAATGAAATATTTCAAATTTTTTAAAATTATTTTAAATTTTACTTCTTTATCTTATTTATCTACAAATATAAAAAAGAACAATTTATATTTATACATAAAAATTGCCCTTTTTACTTTATAGATATTATAAAATTTCAGATAGTTTATTTGCTCTAGAAATTAATTCATCTTTACCCAAAGTTTCACATATAGAATATAGGTCTGGAGAGTTCTGTCTGCCTGTTATGCAAACTCTTAAAATATTACAGAATGAAGCAACATTTCCGTTGTATTTCTCAGGTTCTAATTTGTATGCCTTATTATCTACACAGAAGTTGTATTCCGATGCCATATTTTTAACACCTGCAAACCACTCATCTTTATCAATTCCCATAGGATAAGTCTCTGCATATTTATTAAATATATTGCATACTAATTCTTTGCTTTGATTTAGTGCATCAAATTCAAATGGAAGAGTTTTATAATCCTCAAAGAAGTAATTATAGTACTCAGGTATCATTGAGTAATTATAAATATCCTTTCTAGGCTTGTTTCCTCCCCTATCAATGCTGAATATCTTAATTGCATATTCCCTGTTGTTTTCTAATTTCTTAGCAAATTCTTCGTTATATTCTTTTGCCCAAGCTAGAGTCTTTTCGTATACCTCTTCGGCAGTTTGCTTAGCAATGATATTTTTAGACATATCATTTAATTTAACCATATCAAATATTGGAGAAACTGCTGTAATATCATTTATGCCAAATCTGAAATCACTCCAATTAGCATCTGGATTATTCTTTCTCCATTCTTCAAATGAGGAAGATATTAGATTTAGTAGATACTCAAGAACTGCTTCATTTGGATAACCCTTTTCAAAATAATATCTCATATCTGCTTCGGGGTCATAACGCTTAGAAATCTTCCTCTTATTGCCATTTTCTGGTATTTTGCATATTAGTGGGTTATGACAGTATTTGAATCTCTCAAAGCCCAATGCGTCGATTATTTCTAGGTGAACTGGTGTAGAAGAAATATATTCCTCTCCTCTAACAACGGTGGTAACACCCATTAATTTATCGTCGATGATATGACAGAATGTATATGGAGGAATGCCGTCTCTTTTGATTAGTATTACATCTTTTGCATTAGCAAGAGCATTGATTTCGCCTTTAATTAGGTCGGTAAATGTTACTCTTTCCTTACCGGTATTAAGTGTTCTTAATCTAATAGCATAAGGCTCTCCTGCCTGTAATTTAGCCTCAACCTCTTCTAGAGTCAAATCTCTACAAGGGTCATATTCGGTTACATCATTTTCTTTAAACTTAGTTTCTCTATCTTTCAAAATCTCTGTCTTGCCATCAAAAGCTTTACAGAAACATGGGAATGCCCTGCCGATAGATACTAGATATTTTGCAAAGGAATGATATATCTCTAATCTATCTGTTTGGATATATGGACCATACTCGCCCTTGGTATCGCCATTTTTTTCTTGATACTCATCTGGGAATATTCCGAATTTATCCATTACCTCTTTTATAACCTCAAAAGCGCCCTCTTTCTCTCTTTTTTGGTCGGTATCCTCTAGCCTTTTTATAAATATTCCATTTGTATTTTTAGCTAGATTGTATGAGATAAACATTTGAAAAAAGTTTCCAATATGCATATAACCTGTTGGACTAGGAGCATATCTTGTCACTTCACCTTTCAAATTTTCTCTCTTCTTGTACTTGTCTAAATAGTAATTAAAATCTTTAGTGGTGGGATATAGCATCTCAGCCAATTTTTTATAATCCATTTTTGGAAACCTCTTTTGTTTTTATTTTATTCTGTTATTAATTCTAACTTTTCTATATACTCTTTGAATACATCTTCTATAAATCTATCCAAAGCCTCTACATTTGCCCTATTAGATGCAGATAATGAAACTAGATAAGTATCATAATCCACGCCATTTACTAGATTAAATCTATATTCATTTAGAGTATAATCATCAATAGTATTCATAATACTTCTAAAGGTATCTATTCTCTGTCCCATCAAACCTTTGAAATAAATAAAGTTATTGATTTTATCCATTGTTTCTGGATAAGTATCTAAAGTACTATCCATTCCACTAATAATAGTTGCTGATAGATGTTCTGTATTACCTAAGAAACTTATCAAATTATATCTATTATCTTTATCATTTATTATAGGAAGCAAGTCACAAACGCCCTTCTCCCCAACCGAATAATTGAATGGTTTAATATCCTGTAAATATACAACATTAGCGATATCTACATAAGAGCAATCAAGGTTATAATTAAGGGTTACTGTAGTAACTTTTTCGCCATCTATACAGTATTTATCAAATAAATCCATAAAGTTATACATAAAGTCAAATGAACTATCTATAACCTTATTTAATTGATATGTGTAACTAAGTACCGAGAATGTCATAATATCTTCCGATTCAAAATCTGACATAAATTGAGTGTACTGAGTTTTGAAATCAGCTAATGTATTTCTAAGACTCTCTAGAGAAGAATACAAATCATTTAATTCGGCTTGTTTATATTCTGCCGAAGACATTTCTCTATAGAAATCTTCTTGGTTATTCTCATAGAAATTGAAGATATCATTAAGTATTTCTTGTTGAACGCCTAGAGCCACATATCTACGCTGTAAATCGGTCGATGGCTCTACATTTTTGATGTAATTATTCAATCTATCATTATAAGCAATACTAATAGTATTAGGTCTACTCTCATCGGCAAAGAAGATATTCTCTTCTTCTACTATAAATTCCGATTTCATTTGGTTATAGTATTTTTCTAAATCTGCAGGATTTTTATCCCCTTTACAACCCACCAAGCACACTAGTGCAAGTACTGGGAGTATCAATAAACTAAGTAATTTTTTCATATTTCGCCCCCTTAAAACCCTAATACATTAAGTACAGTCACTATAGATTCTTGTGCCGACTCAACTATTTTACTAAGTCTCTTGCCATCTGCCATCTCAGTTTTTACTATATAGTGTTCACCCAAAACAGATTCAAGTACTCCGTGGTGCGACCACAATAATTTATTATAATTATTTAGGAAGGTATATTCGCTATACTCCCCATCGAAAATATCTACCGATTTGCTCTCGTAATTAACCAACTTTCTATAGATAGTATAGGCATCATTTGAGAAGTCTACCTCTTGGATTAATTCTATAGACATTGCAGAATGTAATGCCATTCCGAAACAATCGTACAAGGCAAATCTAGTATCTGCTTTAAATTCGTTATTGTATACACTGATATTTACATAATCTACAGCAGCTGTGATTATAGCACTTGCTTGTGATAGAGATGCTCTATATTTCAATCTCAATTCACCATAGTTATTAGCTAGAGCAGTCATCTCGGTAGGAGTGCCTGTCATCTCATTTTGATATAGTATAACCATATCTAGTGCATCGCTTAAATCTTTAAGAGAATCAATATAACTACTTATTGCTTTAGTTACAGCCTTTCTAGTTTTAGACGTAACTCTAGAACCATTTAATTGTGGCAATAGATATTCTAGTATCTCATCTACCTTATTTTCATAAGTCATATAAGAAGCATACTGAGCTGTAACCTCTCCACTCTCATCTTTTGATACTAGGTTTTCATTGCTCAAGCAAATCTTCCTAAGTTCATATATCTTTTTGCCATCAGTAGTATCCGATGGAATGATATTAGTTTTATCCTTCGCTATGTAATTGTAGTCCTCTAGGTCTACTAGTCTTTCTTTTAAACCAAGAGACTGTTTGTAATCTACCAATTCACACATTCTATTGTAAGCAATCGCTTGGTCATTCTCTTTAAAGAAAAATGCCCACACACCAAATACTGCTACGATTACTACCGATAATGCAACTACTATTTTTACCCAAAATTTCATAAAAAACTCCTTTAGGTGTATTGCCTCATATTATATTAATATGATAACACCTACACCCCCATTTAGTCAAACATTTGAATATATAACTTTTTTTAGGTACAAACCCTTGGAAGGCATCGTTTTGCCACTGAGTGACCTATCCTTGCCATCAATAATCTTGATTATATCTTCCGGCTTAATCTTGCCCATTCCTACCGATACCAAAGTTCCCATAATAATTCTAACCATATTATACAAGAACCCATTGCCAGTTATCTCCATCTTGTATAGATTATCCTCTACATCGGATATATGGATATCATATACACATCTAACCTTATCCTTTACCGATGTATTACTAGCACAAAAGCAGGTAAAATCGTGCTCACCTATTATATATTTACAAGCCTCTTTCATACTATCTATATCTAGATTGTATCCAATATTAGTAGCTATCCTCTCGTACACCGGCACAGTACTACCAGTATAAAAATAATACATATATGTTTTTTGCTTAGCAGATTTTCTTGCGTGAAAATTTTCTTCTACTGGGGATATAGAAATAACCCGAATGTCTTTAGGAAGTAATGTATTTAGATACCCTATATTTTTTTTGCAATCTACGGCTTTATCTGTATCAAAATGGCATATTTGCATAATAGCCGAAACCCCTGCATCTGTCCTGCCACTAGCCACTATATCTATATGCTCTCTATAGACCACCTCAAAGGCTCTCTCTAGCCTAGATTGAATGGTATCTTTATCCACCTGAATCTGAAAGCCACTATAATTACTGCCGTCATAACTAATTTCTAATTTGTATCTCATAATCTCTCCATCTACTTATATTTTAAAACATATTTGCTCATTATTCAATAAAAAGACGCAAATCTTTTTCAAAAAAGAAAGAAAGTTATGTATTTTAATCAATTAATTGACTTAAAAATCTAATAATAATATACTAAAAGTAAGTTATTATAAAAGGAGATTAATAAGTGAAAAAGATAACAGTAGACGGCAATACAGCTGCTGCCACAATGGCATATAATTTTAGCGAAGTAGCAGCTATTTACCCTATAACTCCTAGTAGCACTATGGCAGAACTATGCGACCAATGGGCTTCGGAGAATAAAAAGAATATATTTGGAAATCCCGTTAAGGTAATAGAAATGCAATCGGAGGGTGGTGCTAGTGGTACATTGCACGGTAGCCTATCTGCCGGAGCACTAACCACAACATTCACAGCTAGTCAGGGATTACTACTAATGATACCTAATATGTACAAGATTGCTGGTGAACTAACTCCTTGTGTAATCCACGTTAGTGCTAGGGCTCTAGCAACACACGCATTATCTATATTCGGTGACCATAGTGATGTAATGGCAGTTAGGCAGACAGGCTGGGCAATGCTATGCGCGTCCTCAGTACAAGAGGCTATGGATATGTCCCTAATAGCACACTTGTCTACCCTATCTAGTTCCATTCCATTCGTTCACTTCTTCGATGGATTCCGTACTAGCCACGAGATTAATACTATAGAGGATATAGATGTAGACAGTATTAGAAAATTAGTACCTTACGATAAAATACAGGAATTTAAGGCTAGAGCACTTAATTCAAATACCCCTCACCAGAGAGGTACTGCCCAGAACCCAGATATTTATTTCCAAAATAGAGAGTCGGCTAATAAATACTACAATGCAACTCCTAAGATTGTTCAAGATTATATGAATAAAGTAGCATCTATTACAGGAAGACAATATCACCTATTTGATTACTATGGTGACCCTAATGCCGAGAAAGTAATAGTTATTATGGGTAGTGGTGCTAGTACAACCGAGGAAACTGTAAAATATCTAAACGAAAAAGAAAATGCAAAGGTGGGCGTAGTAGTAGTTAGACTATATAGACCATTTGATACTCAAGCCTTTGTATCTGTACTACCAAAGAGCGTAAAAAAGATTGCTGTACTAGATAGAACCAAAGAGGCTGGTAGCAGTGGTGAACCTCTATACAAAGATATAGTTTGTGCTCTTGCCGAAGAAGGCAGAGGAGATATAAGTGTATATGGTGGCAGATATGGACTAGGTAGCAAAGAATTTACCCCTACTATGGTAGGAGCAATCTATGATAATCTATCTAGTGAAACTCCTATCAATCACTTTACTGTAGGCATAAACGACGATGTCACACTAAAGAGCCTAAAGATTAATAGAAATGTATTCCCTAGCGACCCATCGGTTACTGCATGTAAATTCTATGGATTTGGTGGCGATGGAACTGTTAGTGCAAATAAGAGTAGTATTAAGATTATCGGCAATAATACCGACCTTAATGGACAAGCATACTTTGAGTACGATAGCAAAAAAAGTGGCAGTGCAACAATAAGCCACCTAAGATTTGGCAAGAATAAGATTAATGAAAGTTACTTGCTAGATAATATCGACTTTGTAGCCGTTCACAAAGAGGCTTATGTAACTAAGTACAATCTATTAAAGAATATCAAAAATGGTGGCACATTCCTACTTAATACAGGCTGGACACTAGACGAATTAGATAAGGTACTACCTAATAAATTAAAGGCAGATATCGCTAGTAATAATATCAAATTCTACACTATAGATGCAGATAAGATAGCTAAAGAAATAGGACTAGGTAATAAGATTAACTTAGTTATGCAATCGGCATTCTTTAAATTAATAAATATTATCCCTATCGAAGTAGCCGTAAGTGAAATGAAAAAATACGCCGAAAAGAGTTATGGTAGCAAAGGTCAAGCAGTGCTAGATATGAACTACCAAGCTATAGATAGTGGCGTAAATAATATCACTGAGATTAAATATCCACCTTCGTGGGCAAATCTAAAGGACGAAAAGAAAGTTAAACCAAAAGATTTAGACCAAAAATATTACGAAGAGATAATCAAACCTATTAGTAGACTAGATGGCGATACTATCCCTGTAAGTGCATTTGACCCTAGAGGAATAGTTCCTACCAATACTACCAAGCTTGAAAAAAGAGGTGTTGCTACACAATTACCTTGCTGGAATAGCGAAAAATGTATTCAATGTAATCAATGTGCATTTGTATGTCCTCACGCAGCTATTAGACCATATCTAGTAAAAGATGGCGACATAGTAGATGCTCCACTAGACTTTAAAACAGCAAAGGCTATGGCAGAGAAAGACCCTACACTTAGATTTGTTATGCAAGTTAGTAGCAAAGACTGTACTGGTTGTGGTGTTTGTGCTAGTATCTGTCCAGCTAAAGAAAAAGCACTAACTATGGTAGATGCCAGTGAGACTATGGAAAAAGAAAGTCAAAAATACGACTTTGTAAATTCTATCCCTCATCAAAAGAGCGAAACATTTAAACCTAATACCGTAAAAGGTAGTCAGTATAGAAAGCCTTACTTTGAATTTAGTGGTGCTTGTGCTGGTTGTGGTGAAACCCCTTACCTAAAGGTTATTAGCCAAATGTTTGGAGATAGAATGATTATCGCTAATGCTACAGGTTGTTCTAGCATATATGGTGGTTCTGCTCCTACCTGCCCTTATGCAAAAGATGAAAAGGGTCACGGAATAGCATGGGCAAATAGTTTATTTGAGGATAATGCTGAATTTGGATATGGCATTAGACTTGGTCACAAAATCCAACAAGAAACTCTAAGAACTAACCTAAATAAAATATATGATGAAGAGTATAGCGAAAGCCTAAACGAGAATATCGAAGAATATCTATCTTGCGACAATGTAGATAGGCAAAGAGAATTAGCCGAACTTATCACTGACGAATTAAAAAATATTAATGTAAATGACGAGCAAAAGCAAATAAAAGAAAGCATTATCGGTAGCAAAAATATCTTCTCCAATCAATCAATTTGGATTGTTGGTGGCGATGGCTGGGCTTATGATATCGGATACGGTGGTCTAGACCACATACTTGCTAGTGGCGAAAATGTTAATATATTAGTTCTAGATACCGAAGTATATAGCAATACAGGTGGTCAGGCTAGTAAATCCACTCCTATGGGTGCTGTAGCTAAATTCGCTAGTTCCGGTAAGAGGACAAATAAAAAAGACCTAGGAATGATAGCTACTCAATACAAAGATGTATATGTAGCCAAAGTTGCTATGGGTGCTAATATGAATCAATTCTTACAAGCAATTAATGAAGCTGAGGCATACCCTGGAGTATCATTAATAATCGCTTATGCTCCATGTATCAATCACGGAATCAAGATGGAGAATAGCCAATTAGAAGAGAAAAAGGCTGTAGAAAGTGGTTACTGGCATCTATATAGATACAATCCACTACTATCCGAGCAAGGCAAAAATCCATTTATTCTAGATAGCAAAGAGCCAACACTAGAATACACCGATTTCTTAAAAGGTGAAAATAGATACAAAAGCCTACTTGCTAAAGATAGCGAACTTGCCGAAGAATTATTCGAAGAAGCAAAGAAACACGCAAAAGAAACTTATGATTACTATAAGTCTTTAGCAGATAAAAATTAATATAGTATACAATCTAAATTAGTTGAAAATGCAAAAAAATATATTATTTTAAGTGCTATTCAAATATATATTAAATGACTATATTTAGGCAAAAACACATAAAAAATACCAAACTTCTGTTTGGTATTTTTTTATGTCTTAATATTAATTTTCGTTACCTACATATTTACTATATAGCGTATTCCAGAAGCATTCTGTCATTTTATCCATACCAGCCATATTTGGGTGCAAACAATCACTAGCATTGGTGTACTGCGACATATTGCTTACAGTAATTCCACTGTTCTCATAA
The DNA here is from genome assembly GCA_964439345.1 of uncultured Christensenella sp. Classification (GTDB taxonomy): domain Bacteria; phylum Bacillota; class Clostridia; order Christensenellales; family UBA1242; genus UBA11490. The sequence goes on along the minus strand of CAYTNS010000021.1, from coordinate 10,645 downwards.
AGGTCTACAACTGTGCAACCGTATTTTTCGGCAATCTCTCTAATTGCTGTATTGTAGGCAAGAAGTGTAGTATCATCTCTTTTTACATTATTTGGAAGCAAGGTAAATAGATAAATATCTGCACTTGTGGAATTATCAGCATTATTATATTTAGCAACAATTTTGCTAATCATTGTATCATAACTAGATTTGAAAGTTTCACTACTTACCCCACCATCAAAGTCATTAATACCTAAGTATACTGCTATTACGTCGGGATTAGTTCCAGCATTATCGCCTGTATTATCGTGAAGTTCTTCACAACGGGTTTGTCCCCCACCAGTAACCTTATCGCCACTATAAGAATTATTAACAAGCACATTCATACCGGTTTTATTGGCAGTCTGCTTCCACCAAGTCTCATTCACATCGGTAACTGCATTATTATTTCCAGCATAATAGATGGCATTGCTACCTATAGTGCTATTAGTATTAGAAGCATCATTGGAATACCCTGCAAAGGTAGATATACTATCTCCTAAGATTGAAAGGTTTTTACCCTCAAAGATACCTCCTAAGAGGAGCTTCCTGCTCTTTAGTCTCTAGACTTGCTAGATGACTTTCCCAACTATCTTGTGCATATACATCGAATAGCAATTGCTCTGAAACCTTGCTATATGAGGCATTACTTGTAAAATTATATTCACTACTCTTACTGGCTGTACTATATCCCCAAACAAGAGTATCTCCCGAACTAGCACCAAATGCTATGGTTTCATCTTCAGCAAGGACTATATTGCAATCAGCATAAGCCCATGTATCTTTTTCGATATCTGCTGGGAAATAAATCTTTATTGCCGTTCCTGTGGTTGAAAAATTAGTTGTTTGACTAATCTTATGCTTATATACAGTCATATATGGTTGTTCACCACTTGATGCCTTGTTTTCACGCACGATGGCACCTATCTTTGTAATAGTCTTACCTGCGAACTTTGAATTGTCCAAATATCTATATGGAGCAGTGTTCAAAACGACAGTAGAAAAGGACGAATAGTTTGATGGATAATCCGTAGTAATACTTTCAAAAATAGCCGATGATGGCATATCCACTTTTACCCTAATAGCTAGAGTATCGGCTAGACTTCCTGTACTAGATATTACACTTGTATTAGCTGTGCCATTAAGTAATGTATAATTACCCACCTCATCATTTACAGGCAAATTAGATACTTGATACAAAGATACATTTGTTTCTCCACCACCTAAAACTATAGTAGAATCCTCTGCTACATCTAAATCAAGTACAATGGTATTCTCTCCTGCTACTACATCATAACTAGTAGTACTGGCTGTGTAAGACGAACCACTAGTCTTATTAGCAACGATGTCTTCAACCTTTGCAGTACCTATCTCCAATTTACCACTAGCATTAGATATTACTTTTATTTCAGTGACTTTAGTGCCACTATATTGAGTAAGTTTGGCATTTGGCTTGTAATTTGCCATAAGAGCAATTCTACTAGAACTTAGGTTTACATAATTACCATCAAAGTAAGACCTCATCTCGCCATATACTGACATAGTATCTTCTACTACATCTTCTCTACCTACTCTATCCTCTTCTACCTTAAAATCGGTTCTTTCTTGTCCCTGCCAAATATGTCCATCATATCCAACATAAATACTAGTACCACTTTGACCCTTGATATTACCTAAGCTTACCCACTGACCATCAACCTTTTGGTAGATTACATAATCATCAGTATCGAAGTAGAAGTCCCCATTTACACCTTGACTCGCTACTGGTGTATTAGTACCACTTAGCCATTGAGTTCCATCTTTTCCATTTTCTCCACCTGTACAACCTGCAAGGCCAAATGCAGAGACACCTAGAGTTAAACCTAATATTCCTGCAACCATTCCCTTTCTAAAAGTATTGAATGGGATTTTTTTATTCTTCTTTTCTTTCATTTCTCTTTCTCCTATATTAAATTTGCTACATTTTATTTCCCCTCTCCTAATAGTTTCTAATAAGGACAATTTCTCATAAAAACATTAGGATTAGTGGGATAATCAAATCACATTTACATTATATGGAACATTTTGTTCTAAGTCAACATATTTTGAACATTTTGTTCTAAAATAAGGGTATGACAAAATTTCCAGAAAGACTAAAAGAATTAAGATTAGAATCTAATATGTCAAGGAATGCCTTGGCAAGTCTTCTTTTTGTCAATCCTAGAACCATTAGTTATTGGGAATTGGGACAAAGAGAATGTAGTCTAGAGCAATTAGCACAAATTGCACGAATTTTTGGAATTAGTACCGATTATCTTCTAGGTCTAGAAGAATGACTATGTAAAAAATATAGGTATTATGCGAATACCCAAAAACCTGCTTTAAATAGCGAAAAATTACACAAAAAAATACGGTAACAAAATCAATTGTTATCGTATTTTTTATAAGCATATAGATTAAAAAAATCCATATCCTCAAAATGTAATGCCAACAGATAATAAATAAATGTTTATAGCGATTACATTATTATATTTTTCAATTATTTCTTTATTATGCAAGTTTTTCTTTATTATTTTTGATAACCTGCATTATTTCCTTGGAAATTTTCTCGGTTGTCAATCCAAACTTCTTGTAAATTTCCATATATGGAGCACTAGCACCAAAGGAATCTACCCCAAAACACTTGCCATATTTGCCGGTAAATTCATACCAGCCATTAGTTGCCCCTGCCTCTATGCTAAATACCGATTTTATTGTAGATGGAATAATAGACTCTCTATATTTAATATTTTGTTCTCTAAATAATTCCACACAAGGCATACTAACTACTCTTACATTAAAGCCCTTCTTCTTAAGTTCGCTCTGAATATCTAGTGCTAGGAATACTTCGCTACCTGTGGCTATAATTACACCATTCAAGTCGCCATCTTGCTCTTTTGAGATTATATATCCACCCATCATTGCATCTTCCATATTAGATGCAACATTTCTTAGTTTTTGTCTAGATAATACTATAGTAGTAGGGCCTTTTCTATCAAGAGCTACCTTGTATGCCACTTTAGCCTCGGTGAAATTGGCAGGACGGAATAGATAAGTATTAGGAATATTCCTAATCCCCCACATCTGCTCACTAGATTGATGAGTTGCTCCATCTTCGCCTACTGCAATACTATCGTGGGTAAATACACTTATAACCTTTTGCTCCATCAATGCCGATAGTCTCATAGCCGACTTCATATAATCGCTAAATACTAGGAAAGTACTATCTACTGGAACTAATCCACCGTATAGTGCAATACCATTGCTAATAGCGCCCATTGCAAATTCCCTTATGCCATACTTAATATTTCTATTACGATAGTCCTCATTTACAAAGCCACTATTTTTAATCTGAACCTTGGTACTGCTACAAACATCGGCTGAACCACACACTATATTTGGATAAACTTCGGCTAATTTATTAAGGATTAATCCTCCCATATCTCTACCAGCCATATCCTCGTCAATGGTAAGTCCCTCTAGTACTTCGTCCATCTTTGACATATCCATCTTTAGATACTGATTAAGTAATTTGTAATCCCCTGGGTATGCTCTACTATATACTTTCATTCTTTCTTTAAATCTTTTCTTTATAGTATCAAATCTTTTGGATAAGAATTTAAAGTCTCTTACTACATCTTTGCTTAGTTCTAGATGATTTGACTCTACTCCTAGGGTCTTTCTAAGAGCCTCAACATTTTCTGCACCCAATACTGAGCCGTGAGCCTTATTGCTATCCTGCAATGCCGAACCAAATCCGATATGTGTATTAATCTTAATAAACGATGGCTTATCTGTGCATTGTTTAGCTAAAGCAATAGCACCTACTATTTGGTCTAGATTATTGCCATCTTCTACCTCGATAGTATTGAAATTTAGACTCTTGAAATATGCTAGGATATTCTGGTCCATTACTCCACTAGCACCACCATCTAGTGTGACGCCATTGCAATCATATAATACTATCAATTTATTTAGTTTTAAAGTTCCAGCTAGAGCAAGGGCTTCGTAACTAACACCCTCCATTAGACAACCCTCACCTACTAGTGTATAGGTATAATTATCTATAAGGGTGATATCTGGCTTATTAAATCTTTTAGCCATCATTCTCTCAGCTAGAGCCATTCCTACAGCCATTGATACACCTTGACCTAGTGGGCCAGTAGTCGCATCTACACCAGGGACATGACCATATTCTGGGTGCCCAGGAGTAAGGCTATCTAATTTTCTAAAGTTTTTTAGGTCATTTAGACTTAATTTGTAGCCAAATGCGTGTAGGGTTGCGTAATAAATGCTACTACCGTGACCGGCAGATAATACAAATCTATCCCTTAATATATTCTTGTCGTCATCGGGAATAACATTTAAAATCTTTGAGTACAAAGCATATAGAATTGGTGCAGAGCCTAGTGCAATACCAGGGTGTCCACTCTTAGCCTCTTCTATCATATCCACAGCTAGTACTCTTAATTCGTTAATATTCCTCTTTTCCAAATCCATTTTTCTTCTCTCCATTATGAGTAATTTTCTATTAATTTTTCACTAATTTTAATTAAAATATCTGGGGTATCTAGGTCTCCACACTCCACTACTGCATCGGCAATGCTAGTGCACACAAAGTCCCTATCCTCAAATAAATCAGAAGCAATCAGCCTTTGATTGAAACTCTGTTCCTCTCTTAGCAATTCTTCTTTGTATCTTTCTTTGCTTAGTCTTAGATAGATAAGAACCGAACTATCTTTAACTAATTTCAAAGCTGTTTCATTATTTAGATTGATATAATCAATATTTATAAGGGTGTCATTAAATGAGCAAACTCTCTTTATAACCCCTAATTCCTCTCGAACTAGATATTCTTTTCCACAAATCTCTTCCATTTTATTTGCGTCCATCAATTCGTATTCGAGCAATTCACTTACATTTGCATAAAACATATCTAATTTAGAGGATAACTCTTTACATATATTATCAGTAAATATTTTTGTCAGGCCAACTACACATATATTTGTTGAAGCCATATTCTTTTCCTCCTCTATATTCTACAGTTTTATCTTCCTTTTCTAGTATACAGGATAGCCACTATTTTTTCAAATGATTTAAGATAATCATTAGTCTATAAAATGTTTTTCTTACAATTCATTTGATTTTTTTACAAATTAAAGGTCACTTTCCCAAACTCTCTAGTTGCTTTTCTTTGTGTTTCTTATTATGCAAATCATATCGCCATCTTTTGTACCACATTTCTATATATGGCTTAAACATAAAGAATGCTATCAAAAATGCGAATATCAGAGAATATAGCCAATATGGACTAAAAGAATATTTATCAATATTATCTACACACTCTACTATCACTTTCTTATCTAGAGTTAAAATAATATTGCCATCTCTATCCGTTCTATATGTATTATTTTGCAAATTTTTACCATTTGCCTCATCATATTCAAGTATCCTACTAAGTACCTCTTCCGATGGGTGACCATAGGAATTATCTCCCACTGAGATAATAGCATAATCGGGAGTTGTTGCCTCTAGAAAATCACTAGAAGTACTAGTACTACTGCCGTGATGAGGAATTTTGAGTATATCTATATCCAAATCATCTTGAGAGTAATTATCGATTATATCCCTCTCAATTCTGCTACTAATATCACCTGTAAACATAGCCTTTGTGCCATTATCTTCTAATATCATAACAGCCGAATAGATGTTGGTGCTATCGGTGTAACCATATAGATTGTCCATATCGGGATATAACCACGATATAGTGGCATCGCCACATTTTAGAATATTGTCATCATCATTAAATTTGATAGTGATACCTTTTCTTTTGGCTGTATCCAATATTTTCTCGTATGTTTCGCTATATACATAATTATATGGGTTCTCACTCTTTGTATATACCGGAGGTCTATAAAAAGTGCCTACATCATATCTATTTAGGATATACTCCATATTTGACGAGTGGTCTAAGTCGGTGTGAGTTAGGACTACATAATCTATCCTATTCCCTTTAAGCACAATATTATCTAAATATCTAGTGATTTTGCTCCTATATAGTTCTGTGCCCGAATCTATTAACATCGTTTCACCCGAAGCAAAACTAATTGCTATACAGTCACCCTGTCCTGCCATAATATAATGAATTTGCGTACAACTAGTTTTACTTATATTTGGCTTTAAGTACAGAAATATTGATAAATAATTAGCAAATATATTTGAAAGTAAAACTAAAATAATCGCAACCAAGTAAAGAATATTTATGTATAGTTTTCTTTGAACATCTTTAATCATTCAGACTTTTTCCAAAACCTCCATCTTCTCTTTACTTTCTTCCTTCTAAATAGTTCTTTTATTTGAGGCATCATAGCTTTAGTGGCTTCATACCCCTCCTCTATCATCTCCTCCATACCGTCAACCTTTTTGGCACTAAATCTTTTTAAATCGGGCTTAATCATTATGTCGGCATTTAGGTAGCCCTTGATAGCGTTACTTTTCATCATTATCCCTACACTAGTTATAAGTAGGTCTAAGTATTTTTTTGAATCGGTTCCATTGCCTCTAGTAGAATTTATATCTATAGCAACTACTGCATCACAGCCTAGCATTCTGAGTACATCGGCTGGTATGGTATTTTGAAGTCCTCCATCAAAAAGCAATTTATCTTCAAATTCCACTGCACTAAATACAGTTGGCACGGCACAACTACCTGCTAGTGCCTTGCAAAGTCTACCCTTAGTGATATCTACTTCATTACCTGTAACCATATCTACAGCCACAGCACAGAAAGGAGTTTGCAAATCCTCAATATTGATATCTCCTAGGTTATCCATTATTAATTTTTCTAGCCCATCGGTAGGACTAGGCATTAGAGGGATTTTATTTTTCCTAATATCTTTTTCCTTAAGTGGTCTAGCGATAGCCTCCAATTCATCACTAGTCATTCCCTTAGCAAGAGCAGCGCCCATAATTGAGCCTACCGATGTCCCTGCTATGTAATCAAACTTAATCCCCTCTTCCTCAAATGCTCTAATAACACCAATCAAAGAAAAACCTCTAGCACCACCACCTCCGAATGCTAGACCGATTTTATGAAATTTTTTTAATTTAGGAGCAACAGTAATTTCCATACCTAAACCACCTTTTTCTTTTTCTATATTATACTTTAATTTTGGCTGGGATTAAAAGCAAATTAAGGGGTATATAGCCAATATTTTTAAAAAATAATTTGTATAATAAATAGATTTAAAGTATAATAGGAAATGTAAGTAAAAATAAAAACCGAGGAAAAATATGTTTGTAATAACCAAAAACTGGTACGAAAAATTGAAACCCGAATTTGAAAGTGATAATTATAAAAATTTGGAAAAATTCCTAACCCAAGAATATAATTCAAAAATAGTATATCCCGAGCCTAAAAATGTATTTAATGCACTAAATTTAGTTAAATTTGATGATGTAAAAGTGGTAATCATAGGGCAAGACCCCTATCACAATCCCAAACAAGCACATGGGCTTTCCTTTTCGGTAGAAGACGATATTTCCGTTCCTCCATCGCTTCAAAATATTTATAAAGAATTAAATACCGATTTGGGTTGTTACATTCCTAATAACGGAAACTTAACTAAATGGGCAAAGCAAGGAGTGCTTCTACTAAATTCCGTACTAACTGTAGAGAAAAATAAGCCTAATAGTCACAAAGGAAAGGGTTGGGAAAAGATTACCGGCAAGGTAATAGAATTGCTAAATGATAGAGCCGACCCCGTAATATTCCTACTTTGGGGAGGCAATGCAAAAGCATTAGGTAAAAATATAGATACCTCTAAGCACTATGTATTAACGGCTGTACACCCTAGCCCAATGAGTGCAAATCAGGGTGGCTGGTTTGGCTGTAAGCACTTTAGCAAAACTAATGAAATACTAAAGTCACTAGGCAAAGAACCAATAGACTGGCAGATAGAAAACATATAATTTAATGTAAAATATTTCTACTAGTGGGTATTTACAATAGGGCTAAAATATTGTATAATATCTATGTATTAATGATTTTAAAAAATCAAGGAGTAAGTATATGAATTTATTACTTGGAATTTTTGTAGATTATATTTTACCCCTAATAATCTTAGTTATAGGGATAGTATTTGCAATATTTTTAAATAAATTTTTGAAAAAAAAATACACCGGCTCTTCATCGTCCTCAAATAAGCCCAGTGGGTCGCCTAAAGTCAAATTAAAGGGTCAATACACCACCGAGCAGGAAATGAGGTTCTTAGATGCCTTACACAAAGCATTACCTAGAGACTGTATATCCTTTCCAAATGTCGGAGTTGCTAAATTGGTCGAGCCTAAAGGACAATTAAACGATTACAATTCTGTAATGAATAAATTTGTAGATGTCTGCGTTTTCTTAAGGAAAGATATGTCGCCTATCTTAGTAATAGATTTGTACGAGCCTAGCCCTGCTGCTCAACAATTAAAAAGATTTGATGATTCGGTTAATGCCGTGCTAAAAGAGGTTAAGATACCCGTACTACACAAGCAAATTCAAGCCAAATATGATATCGAAGCACTTAAAATAGAAGTTCTTACTGCTATGAATAATGCAACTGTAGCATATCTAAAGGATAAAGCAATAGCCAGTCAAATACCTAAAAGTAAATAATAAAAAAGATTAGCCTACAAGAAATTAAACCGTAAAAGTTAATTTCAATATAGACTAATCTTTTTTTAGGATTTTAACCCATTTATATATTTAATGACTTCCGTTCCTGCAATTGCTCCATCGGCACAAGCAGTCACCACCTGCCTTAGTTTTTTATCCCTAATATCCCCCACGGCATAAACACCATCAATATTAGTTTTCATATCTTCATCGGTGGTAATTTTGCCATTATTTAATTTAATAGAGCTATCAAATAAACTAGTATCGGAATATTTGCCTAAGCACACAAATACAGCCTGACATTCTAAATTGTACTCCCTGCCATCGCTATCGTATTGAATTCCCTCCACACAGTCCTTGCCTAGAATTTCTTTGATTTTGACATTGTTATAAACTTTATTTTGCTCGTTTTTATACTTAGAAGTTATATCTAATATAGTTATATCATCTGTTAGATTACTTAGATACTCAATAGATTCTTTGCCAGTTGCACCCGATGTCACCACAACTATCTTTTTGCCCCTATATAGATTGCCATCACATACAGCACAATAGCTAACACCCTTAAATTTGAGTCTCTGCTCCGATTTTAAGCCCAAAGTCTTGTAACTATTGCCTGTAGCGATAATTAGTGCCTTGTAGGTTAGTTTTTGCCCATTTTCGGTGTATATAATCTTATTTTTGTAATCAATCTCTTGAATATTCTCAAATTCAATAGGAACGGACAAATTAATTACCTGTGTAATCATTGATTGCACTAATTCCGAGCCCGATTTGCCTAAATATCCAGGGTAATTTTCGATACTAGCAAGGGTAGCAGTAGTTCCACCTAATGCCGAATTTTCTAGTATTACAGTTTTGAGTCCACCACGAGCCGAATATATTCCAGCCGTTAGTCCAGCAACCCCACTACCAATAATTACTACATCATATTGCATATCTTTCTCCTAAATTGTATATTGTTTATCTCCCATTAATACTATTATGCAAAGTAAGATAAATATCCTAGTTTTAGGAATTTTTAAATAATTTGCATAATAGTAAGTGACATATAATATCACAATGTAATTTTACTCACTTATATTATAGCCTTATTATATCAAAAAGGAATATAAAAAGTAAAAAAGTTGGCTAGTATTTAGTCAACTTTTTTAAAAATTTATAGATTAAACAAGCTCAATTAATGCCATCTCAGCATTATCGCCATTTCTAGTACCTAGTTTAACAATTCTAGTGTAACCACCACCAATACCTAGAGTCTCTTTTCTCTTAGCATATTTTGGAGCGTAGATATTGAAAATCTTCTCGATAAGTGGATTTTTGATGTCTTCTGTTCTCTTTACGAAATCAGCTTTAGATTCTTTCTCAGCTCTAACTTCTTGGATATCATAAAGTTTGCTCATTAAGTCTCTTCTAGCAGCTAGTTTCTTAGGACCATCATTAACAACTTCTCTTTGAACCTTAGTACCCTTAGCATCTACAGAAGTCTTTGTAACTTTTACAACGTCTTCATAAGTATTGATAGCTTTAGTTAAAAGTTTCTCAGCATAAGTTCTAACTTCTTTTGCTTTTGCATAAGTTGTTTCAATTTTTCCATACCAAAGAAGATTTGTAGCTAGACTTCTAAGAACAGCAAGTCTCTCGTCTGTAGGTCTATTTAATTTTCTCATTATACAAATTCTCCCTCATATTATTCTTCATCATTTCTTAGTGACAAACCAAAGCTCTCAAGTTTAGCAGAAACCTCATCTAGAGACCTCTTACCTAAGTTCTTAACTTTAGCAAGGTCGCTCTCTGATTTCTTAGTTAAATCAGCAACGGTATTGATACCTGCTCTCTTTAAGCAATTGTAACTTCTTACGGATAAATCAATATCCTCAATAGTCATCTCAAGTACTTTAGTTTGTTTGTCTTCTTCACGACATACCAAAATATCCATTTGTGACA
>CAYTNS010000020.1:12531-19937 GCA_964439345.1 uncultured Christensenella sp. | reverse complement strand
AACCACGAAGGGTTCAATTGAGATTTATACTGGTGCACCCATAGGGACTCGAACCCCAAACCTTCTGGTCCGTAGCCAGACGCTCTATCCAATTGGGCTATGAGTGCATAATTTACTTTTCCTTAAAAGTACTTGTATATTTTAATGCAATTATTCGATTTTGTCAATAATATTATGTATTATTTGTTGTAAAGAATTTATTATGATGTCACTATAGTTTATCCTATGCGTGGGCAAAATCAAATATTATATAGATTATTTGACTTTGAGGTGGCAAAAAGGTATACTTTTAAAGAAGAATAATCCCAAGATTTATGGAGAATCCTATGTTTAAGTTGTTGAAAAAAATCTTTAAAGTTGTCTTAATATTTGCAGTTTTAGCGTTATTTTATTGGTATTTTGTTAGATGATAAAAGAGTTTTGGCAAGAAGTTAGACAAGAAAGAAAAGATAAGAAACGACTTAAAAGGGAAAATAAAAAGAATAAACTTACCGGAGAAGAAAAAGCTACTAAGATATTTGGGATATTGTTTGGCTTTTTTGTTTTTTTTGGCTCGATAATATTTGCTTGTAATAATATGTCACTAGGGGATTTATCTGATATTAATTGGGGTTCAGCTATTGGGCTTAGTGATGAGATGGTGGAGGAACTAGAAAAGCCGGTTGATGAAAATTTGCTACTCATTAATGGCAGAATTAGCGATGATGATTATACTAGCTTTGTAAATGCGTGGATTAATGCAGGTGCAGATGAGAGTTACTTTGAAGAAGATGGTGGGATAATTGACGACGAAGAGAGTGACGAAGAGACCGATTTGAGTGGGTTATATATTAATTCGGAACTTTATCTATCTAGTAGGGTAATAGGTGCATGGTGCAAGGAAACCAATATAGATATTGGGTATTCTAGCAGTGTTGATATATTGGACATGCTTATATACAAAGAAAATAATAATTATTATATGTCTACTATTTCGTATTGTAATTTAAAAAATATTCTAGGTATAGAGGGTGTTCCTAATATTTATTTAAAATCTGTATCCGAGGTATCAATACTAAATGGCAAACTTACTATCTTAGGTACAGAATTATATATAAATGCTCTAGATGAAGAGATGAATGAAAAAATTGTTGATAAAATAAACGATATTAGCGATGATAAACTAAGTAGTCTAGTAAATGATATGGTCGTAACAGCATATATTAATCCTCTAAAGGATCTTATGAGGGCAAATATATATTTGAGCAGTAATGGAGTTATTTTCGTTCCAGTAGGGGCATAATTTAATTGCTAAAATTATGTGATTAGTGCTAAAATAAAATAATAGTAAAAAGGAAATGGTAAAAATGTTTAGTTTATTTAGTGTAGCACATTTTGTATATTTGATTGTCGCTATTGGATTGGTGGTAGGATTATTCTTTATCCTTAAGAGATTTCATTCCGATAGTGAACAAAAATTGGTTGAGAGAATCTTACTAGGAGTAATGGTATTTTTCTTAGTGCTAGAATATGTTGGTAGAATACTTTATCTAGATGATTTTAATTTCTGGAATAACCTTCCATTAAATGCTTTCCAAGTATTTGTATTTGTCTGCATCTATTCGCATTTCTCCAGAAGGCTTTCGTGGATTAAGTTTGGTTACTTAGTTATGGCTCCAGTATCCCTAGTCTCTATGATATTTGTACCTAATATTTATACTAGTATGCCTAAGTGGTCACTATCTATTATTTGTTATATGATAATCCTAGCATTGGTTATTTCTTATTCAATAATTTCACTACTATATACTAGATACGATTTGGAGCACAAAGATGTTTTGGGTTCAGTTATTAATTTTATAATTATTGTGGCAATAGCACACATTGTCAATGTTATTCTTAGATTTGCTGCTTGGGGATTACAGGCTGATTACTTCGGCACAATGGCAGAGGGATACAATCTATACATTGGTTGGCTATCTAAACTTATCCCAGTCCCATTTGTAGTAATGTTGCCTTTATTTGCTATAGTATTTGGTCTAGCATATCTTGTAAAGATTCCATTCGATGTTATGAAGTCTAGAAAGGAAAAACAAGACCAACTAGAAGAAATTATTGCTCTTGGCAATCTAAAAGAACAACAGAAGTATAGAGAAGAGCAAAGGCAGGAAAGAAAGGCTAAATCTCAAATACTTGTAAGGTCGGATAAAAAGGCGACTCCTAGTGATACAAAGAATGTAAATAATTCTTCCAAAGAAAGTTTTGTAAAAACTGCTAAGGAAGTAAATGTTAATAATAATAGAAATGATAACTAATATATATTTGCATTAAAAATCCTGTACTCTCATATTATTTTATATGAGAGTATTTTTATTAGTTAGTATAATAATGGGTAGTTTTTTAGGGGCAGGATTTGCTAGTGGCAAAGAGGTAATGACATATTTTACCTTTTGGGGTGAAAGCAGTACGCTGGGAATAATTATTGCCTCTATTACTTTCTTTTTGGGGCTATCTTTTTTCTTTTGGCTATCTAGCAAGGTGGATAGTATGGATAAATTATTTGCTGAGTACTTTGGGAGATTTAATAGGGTATTCCGTGGATTATTTTCCCTATGTATATTTATCCTAGTCGCTACTATGTTTGCAGGAGCTAGTAGCATTGCAGATATTATTCATATTAATCCACTTTTTATAGTGTTGCCTACTATGTTAGTAGTTTTCCTATGCAATTACTTTAGTTTGCGTGGGCTAGAGTGGTTTAATGCCGTTCTAGTGCCTACTATGATTGTAATAATGCTACTAGTCTACACGGGCTTTGATTGTCATTTTAAGTGCACATTTTCCATCGGTTCTAGTGTGTCTGCAATTAATTATGTTTCTATTAATATGATGATGCTAGGAATGTTGATACTGGAGGTTGGACATAAGTATACAAGGAAAGAAAAATTACTAACCTCGATAATATGTAGTGTGGGAATTGGTGTACTACTATTTATATGCAACTGTGGTCTAAGTGGAGTAGATTTTTCACTAGATATGCCTATGCTATATTTAGCAGGAGTAAAAGGCAATCTGATTTACACCCTAGCCTGTGTGGCTATTTGGTTGGCTTTGCTTACTTCCATTTTTTCTAATGTATTTATTTTAGACAATTATTTATCCAGTGTTATTCGTAATAGGGCGCTTAGACTAATAACTATTATTGTAGGAGCGTATATTTTTAGTCTAGTTGGCTTCGATATAATGATAGCCTATATGTATTCCATTATTGGGATACTAGGCTTTATACTGATAGTGTGGGTAATAATAAAAGAGGGGAAGAATGAAAAGCATATTTTTCTTTCTAAAAAAGAGGGGAGGAATAATAAATATTCCACCTCTCCTAAAAGATATTAAAAATTACGGTTCTAGTTTTTTGCTAACTTTCTTTTCTATAAATGCGACTATAAAATACATTAGCCCTGCTAGTATACATAGAATAATTGTACTAGCCATAACTAGGTCAATATTAAATATTTGACTGCCGTATATTATTAAATACCCTAGTCCTGCTTTGCTGACTAGATACTCGCCCATAATAGTTCCTACCCAAGTTAGCCCCACATTGATTTTTAGTAGGCTTATAAATTCACTTAGCGAACTGGGCAGTATTAGTTTTACTAGTATTTGGAATTTATTTGCCGACATACTTTTTAGTAACATTATCTTGCTACTCTCTACCTGATTAAAGGCATTGAGCATAGATATTATTGTTATTATTACCATAATAAGGATATCCATAGTAACTATTGCACTAGTTCCTACTCCCACCCAAATTATGATTAGTGGGCCCAAAGCAATCTTAGGTAGGGAATTGAGTACTACGATGTAAGGGTCTAGTATTTTTCTTAAAGTCTCATTCCACCATAGTAGTATGGCTATCAGTGTTCCTCCCAATGTCGCTATTACAAAGCCTATTAATGCCTCCCATAGAGTAGTTAGTATATGGGTAAATAGCGATCCTGCTAGATATAAATCTTTAATAGTTAAAATTATTCGGCTGGGAGATGATAGTATAAAGGTGTCTATTGCTCCCACTCTAGCCAGTATCTCCCACAACCCTAAAAATATTAGCAGGATAGATATTTGGGTTATCACTATTAGAGCCTTTTTGACTCGTTGTTTTTTTAAATACCTTTTGTATTCAGTAGAGACTGTGTTCACCTCAGTTCCTCCCAGATTTTGTCGAAATACTTTTGGGTAAGAGGGGATTGTCTTTTCTCTAAAGGGGTTTTTTCTTTTTCAAATTTGAGTGTAATGGATTTTTTTACAGTGGCAGGTCTGGGCGACAATACTATTATTCTATCGCTTAGAGATATCGCTTCACTAATGTCGTGGGTGACCAGTATTGCCGATAATTTTTCTTTTTTTATAATCCCATATACATCGTCACATACATTTAGTCTAGTCTGATAATCCAGAGCGCTGAAAGCCTCATCAAGTAGTAGTACACTAGGCTTTAGTGCAAGAGTCCTAATAAGCGCCACCCTTTGTCTCATTCCACCCGATAACTCCCTTGGGTGCTTATCTCTAAATTCCCAAAGATTGTATTTTTTAAGTAGACTATTTGCATACTCCATATTTTCTTTAGTCTTTTTACCTTGAAGTTCTAGCCCTAAGTATACATTACTAGCAATGGTTCTCCACTCTAGCAAATTATCTTTTTGGAACATATATCCTATGAAAGATTTGTCATCTGAATTTAGGATAATCTCTCCTTTTGTGGGGGATAGGAGTCCACTAATAAGGTGTAAGATTGTAGTCTTGCCACAACCACTAGGACCTACAATACTTACAAATTCTCCATCTTCAATATCTATATTTATATTATCTAGTGCCTTAGTTTCTCCACTAGATGTAAAGTAGGTTAACTCAACATTTTTTAGTGATAATAATGACATTATATACTCCTATCTATTTTCTAAGGCGACTTTTAAAAAATCGTCTTACCTCATTATATTTACTTTACTTATAAATTGTGAAAAAAGACATAAGCTTACTTGCCTATGTCTTTGGGAGTAAATTTAAGCACTTAGTTCTTTTAAAACTTCTACAGCAATGGAATTATCTACGATATTACTATACGATATATCTTGTGTTAACGTTCCCGAACTTTTCAATACCTTGATTAGGTTATTGTATGCAACTTCGGTCATTATTGGACTACTAGCCCAAGCATCAATTGATATATAACTTTGAATGCTTTGTTTAATTAATTCATCACTCGTTCCGTCAAAAGATGGTCTTAAACTGTCAACAATATCGTCTATATTGGCAGAAACTAGGAAATTATATGCTCTTCTGATGGCTTTTAAGAAGTTTTTAACATTGTCCTTGTTATCATTAATATAACTCCTATTAGCCATAAATGCAGTGAAAGGAACTTCGCCCGATTCGGCGCCAACACTAGCAAGTACATAGCCTTTGCCATTCTTTTCTATGGTACTAGCGACAGGCTCAAAGGCTGTTACAAAGTCACCCGTGCCACCCATAAATGCACCCGTTAGATTATCAAAAGCGACATCATAATTTATAGTGCAATTTACATTGTTTTGCTTGATGGCATACTCTAGCATCATGGCTGGCATTCCACCCCTTCTGCCTCCTAATATTTCTTTGCCTTCAAGGTCACTCCAACTGAAATTTTCTATATTCTCTCTGCCCACAATAAATGAGCCGTCTCTTTTGGTAAGTTGCCCAAATACTACTGGCAAATCATTTCTTCCTTGCGCTGCTACATACACAGCTGTCTCTGGTCCCATAAGTCCGATGTCTGCAGTTCCACTAATAACTGCTGTCATACTTTTGTCTGAGCCACCACCATTAGTTAATTCTACTTTGATGCCATAGTCCTCAAAGTATCCATTATTGATGGCAATGTAAAGTGGTGCATAAAATATGCTATGCGTTACTTCATTTACTCTTATCACATTTTTATCACTTTTGCACCCCGATAAAAATAGGGGAGTAACTAAAAATAGTGAGAGTATTGCAATTAGAATTTTTTTCATTTTATCCTCCTAAATATTGCATACTTTAGTATATTCACCTTTTGCCTATTTTGATAATGGCTATATTTTTTTGATGATAATTTTAAAGTCCACTTCTGCACAATCTATGGATATAAGGTACTAAAAAATAAATGGCTATTTTTATAAATAAACTTGTAATTTTGTATTTAGTTTGATATACTTATATGTAACTTATGATATGGTGTAAAGATGTGCTCTATATCAAAAAGTGGTTAGAGGAGAAAAAATTATGAATTTACTTTTAGGAACATTTCAGGATTTTTGGACAAATTTTATTGCCCGTATAACTACAGTTGAGATGATTATTGCTATATGCTTTGCAATCCTAGGTGTGTCACTAGCAATCATCGCTAGGAAGATTACTAGAGTGGTGAGAAAGGTTGATGAGATAGAGGATAATGACTCGCTATACATTTCTTTGAAAGTGGTGGGACTAGTATTTTTGTTTGTAGCAATACTTATTATTATTTTTAGAGCAGGAGTTTAAAATTACGAGATGGAAAAGACATATAATCCTAGTGAATTTGAAGAGAATATATACAAGACTTGGCTAGATAGAAAATATTTTTCTGCTAAGATAGATAAAAATAAAAAGCCTTTTACAATTATAATGCCACCACCTAATATTACTAGTAAATTGCATATGGGTCATGCATTTCAGGAGACTATACAGGATATAATTATTCGTAGGAAGAGAATGCAAGGGTATTCGGCACTTTGGGTTCCTGGTACTGACCACGCAGCACTATCTACCGAGTATATGCTATGTAAGCAATTGGAGAGAGAGGGTACTAGCAAGGAAGAATTAGGCAGAGAGAAATTCAAAGAGAGAATAACTCAGTGGTACAAGGATTACAAGGGAACTATAATAGAGCAATTCAAGAGAATGGGCTTTAGCTGTGATTGGGATAGACTATCCTTTACTATGGACGAATCTAATTGTAAGGCTGTAAGGTCGGTCTTTGTTCACTTGTACAAAAAAGGATATATCTACAAGGGCAAGAGGATAGTCAATTGGTGTCCTAAATGCCGTAGTTCTATATCTGATGCAGAGGTTGAATTTAAAGATGTTCCATCACATTTCTGGCATCTAAGATATCAGATAGAGGGAACTAATGATTATATCGAATTAGCAACTACTAGACCAGAGACTATGCTAGGTGATACAGCTGTAGCCGTTAACCCTAATGATGATAGATACAAAGGCTTAGTTGGTAAGAATGTAATATTGCCTTTACTTAATAAGCCAATTCCAATTGTTGCCGATGATTATGTAGAGATGGATTTTGGCACTGGTGTTGTTAAGATTACTCCAGCACATGACCCAAATGACTTTGAGGTAGGTTTAAGACACAA
>CAYTNS010000020.1:0-12431 GCA_964439345.1 uncultured Christensenella sp. | reverse complement strand
TATAAAAAGACATATCTAAATTGGATGCGTAATATCAAAGACTGGTGTATATCGCGTCAGATATGGTCGGGACACGATATACCTATCTTTACATGTAATGATTGTGGAGATGTTATAGTAGAAGAAACTGACCCTACCGAGTGTCCTAAGTGTCACAGCCATAATCTTAGCCAAGAACTAGATAAATTAGATACATGGTTCTCTAGTGCCTTATGGCCTATCAGTACTTTGGGTTACCCTAATGATACCGAAGAACTAAAATATTTCTATCCAACTAATGTTATGGTTACTGCTAGGGAGATTATAAACCTTTGGGTTGCTAGAATGATTTTCTCTGGTATTGAGTATGTAGGCAAGATTCCATTTAAGGATATTGTAATCAATGGAATAGTTAAAGATGCCGAGGGTAGAAAGATGAGTAAGACCCTAGGCAACGGAACTGACCCTATAGAGATGATAGAAAAATATGGTGTAGATGCACTTAGATTCAGTCTATTTGATGGCGTTGCTATTCAGTCAGATAGTAGATTTAGCGAGAAGAAAGTTGAACTTACTAGAAACTTTATTAATAAGATATGGAATGCTTCTAGATATGTACTTATGCAGATAGAGGGAGTAGATATTAAACCTGTAACAGATGTAGAATTAACTATCGCAGATAAGTGGATACTAAATGAATTAAATAAGACAATCGAGAGTGTTGATAAGAAATTTGATAGATACGATATCGGAATGGCTGCCAGTGAACTTAATGATTTCTTCTGGACTAAATTCTGTGACTGGTATATTGAACTTAGTAAATGCGATATGGAAGAACATAGGGAGTCTACTTGTTCAGTACTTGTATATGTACTTACTACTCTACTTAAGATGTTGCACCCATTTATCCCATTTGTTACCGAGAAAATATATCTAGAATTACCTAATCACGATGAGAGTATTATGATTTCTGCTTGGCCAGAAACCATAGATATCGATACTACTGGTGTTAATCTTATGGAAGAAGTGATGACTGCTATTAGAACAATTAGAAATACTAGAGCAGAAAAGAAAGTTCCAGATAATAAAAAGATTATGGCAGAGGTTTGTATCAAGAATAATAAAGAAACTCTTAGCCTAGCACTAAAGTATATTTGCAAATTAGCAACTCTTAGTGACATAGTAGAAAAGAGCATAAAAGAATTTTCGGATAATGCTGTACAACATACATTTGAAAATTTAGTAGTATCTTTGCCACTAGATAGTATGGTAGACAGCAAGGCTGAGAAGGAAAGAATAGAAAAAGAGATTGCTAGATTAAAATCTGAAATAGAGAGAAGTGAAAGAATGCTAAGTAACCCTGGCTTTGTAGCTAAAGCACCAGAGGCTCTAATTAATGCCGAAAAGGAAAAATTAGAGAAAAATAAAGCATTACTTAATGAATTAAGTAAGTAATTTGCTAAATAAATGTAATTTTATAAAAGAAAAAATCCTAGAATTTCTAGGATTTTTTTGCATTCTAATTAATTTTTATTTTGTTCTAAATATTCTTTTAGGGCTCTAGCTAATTGGTCGGGACACGATGTGCCATTTCTGCACTGAATGCCACTAAGTCTATCTATAGCATCATTAATATTCATACCTACTATTAATTTGCTTATGCCTTGAGTATTGCCAGTGCAACCACCTATAAATTCGCAAGAGGTGATGATATCATTTTCTACATCAAAATTAATTTTTCTAGAACACACAGATTTTGGGATATAAGTTTGCATATAGTTTACCTCCTAACTATCCAAAAAATTGTCGTAGATGTATTCATATACCTTAGGGGCTTTGTCTGTCCATTTTTTACTAGCCTCTACTGCCGAATGTCTAGTAGGGGTTTTTAGTTTTACCTCTAGTAATGAATTGAATGAACCTGCGAGCATTGATTCTTTTATTTTAAATGTTACAGTGTATGTGCCATCTTTATTCTTTGAATATTCCGATACATATTCTTGTATCTTTTTATAATTCATTCTATTCTCTTGGGTATAAGATATTATCTGGTCTCTAGTATCTTTAGGAATACGGAAGTAGAAGTGTCCTAGACAACTCCTGCCGTCTAATGTGATGCTGTATCTAGATTCTTCATTTTCCACAGGCATCTCTACTATAAAACCTACTTCTATCAATTCTATCATTGCCTCTTTTAGGTCTAAGTATGTTAGCCAATTATTTCTACTAGTACATATATCTATTAGGTTATTCTCCGTTAGAGGGATTTCCATCTGCTCCATTAGGTATAAAAGTTTAATTTTTTGTATGGTATTATCTTGTTGAAATTCCATTTCTTTCTTTTTCCTCAAAAAGTAAATATTTTTTTACTATGATATATTAGCATAAAATTTGTATTTTATTAAGCGATTTTATTAATTTTAATTTTTTTTAGAAAAATGTGAATAACTTAAAAAAATGAAAATAAATATTAAAATATTTGATAAAATAACTAAATTATACTAAAATACTTTTATATGGGAGAATGTATGGGAGAAAAAATATGGTGATTACTGAAGAAGAAAGACAGAATATATTAGATTTCTTTTCTGCTTGTAATGATATGATTGAGGGCAGATTCTTACTATCTGATACTAAGGTATCTAATATACTTAAATGTATTGTAAAGAGTGAAATCTTATATAATTTATATTCCAAGTGTATGCAGGGCTTTAAATTCTCTAATGTTTTAGAGGGCTCTAGGGCAGACAATGCCGAAAATGGTGGATTTTTTAAATTAATTGATGGCGATAGAAATATCGTTGCTTTTGTTACCTGCCTACTTTTGGAGGTGGATAAAAAGAATATTAACTTACAAGCTTTTGTAACTGAAAATTTCTTTAGTTCCGACGGCTACAATATTAGTTATAGCAATTTTGCTTTGACTGTACTAGTTGCATACAAAGATGCTGTAAAAAGGCTACTTGGCATAGACGAGAGTGGCAATGCAATAGATTTTGATGGTGAAGAGGAAGACGGTATTTTAGATGAGGACGAGGAGGAGACTACCGAGTCTGACCAAAATACTAAGATTTTGTTTGCAAATTTGCTTATGAATATAACCGAACTTCAAAATCTTATCAATGACGATTACAAAATTAAGTATGCCGAAAAAGAGGAATTATTAATAGTTCTAAAGGCATTGCAAAAGGCCGTTCAAATGGAAGAATTGCTAATAATAAATGCTTTACTTGTGCCACTAGAGCATACTTTATCTAAAAACAAAAAATGCAAGGCTACTTATGAACACATAAAAGTTCTAATAGCAGAGATTTACTACTAAAAAATATCCAGTAACTTATAGGTTTTAAGTAATCTATGGTTGCTGGATTTTTTTAATTTTTTAAAAAACTAAGATAATTAGAATCGCTATAATAGTGGACAAAATGGCGTGGGTTAATTTTTGCAATAGAAATAGTGGGTAGGGCATATCAAACTTTTGCAAATAGCTATATGCTTGAGCGTGGATAGATAGTCCACCAAAGGATATAATAAAGGTGGAAAGAATTGTAATTAGTTTTATACTTAAATTGCTTTTAGCTAGTAACAATTGCCCAGTGGTGACCTCTATTAGACCCGATAATACACCATAAGTAATCTCGCTAGATACCCCTATATTTGATAGGATTTTTGCAAGGGGAGAAAATATATTTAGGGTCAAAAGTAAGTTTATAATCATATAAAATAAGGAAACATAAGCCCCGATATTTAGTACCGATTGTATGCTTGACCAAATTATGCTAGATGTATTTGAGGATTGGATAGTAACGATATTATTTGTTTGTATATTTTTGCGACACCTATATATTAGCCCATTTAGTAATGCTCCAATATAGTGAGACAAAAGTATTATTACTCCCAATTTAATATTTCCTAGCATTCCTACGGCGACTGTGCCTAGGATAAAAAGTGGTCCAGAAGTAGAGGTAAAAGATGTTATGGATATAGCCTCACTTCTGCTTATTTTGCCACTTTCATATAGATCGCTCGTGATTTTAGCCCCAACAGGATAACCCGAAATAATACTCATTATGTATATATAGCCACT
This sequence comes from uncultured Christensenella sp., assembly GCA_964439345.1. Classification (GTDB taxonomy): domain Bacteria; phylum Bacillota; class Clostridia; order Christensenellales; family UBA1242; genus UBA11490. The sequence continues at coordinate 8,365 of CAYTNS010000020.1, read as the reverse complement.
GCTTCCTCCCACTCCATACATTTTTTTAGTTATAGGAGAAATTTTTTTCTCTAAATAGGAAATAATGGGAGTGGAAGAGAGTAACTGGGTTAGTATAAAAAATGGAAGGAGTGAGGGGAGTATTTTTGTTGCCCAGATTTTAATTCCATCATAAAAACTACTTATGGAGTTTTTAGGCAAAATAACTAATAGCATTATAAGTGTTATTAGCAATAAAATATATATTATTTCTAAATAATTAATTTTTTTTGTTTTACTTTTATTCATTATATATTAAAATATGAATAATAAAAATTATTTAGAACATTTGGCTATTAAGGGGTGGCTATGAAAAAGAAGAAAGTAGCGCTAGTTTTGAGTGGTGGAGCAGTGCTAGGCTTTGCACATATTGGTGTTTTGAAAGTGCTAGAAAAGTATGGTATCAATATAGATATTGTAGTAGGCACCAGTATGGGAGGTTTGGTCGCTGCAGCATACTCGGTGGGACTTAGTATAGAGGAAATGACTGAATTTGCCTGTAAATTTAAGGGGATCAATTTTGTTGACCTTAATTTTGATAGCAGTGGTTTTTTCTCCGGTCGTGGAATGATGAGGAGTATTAATAAGTTTTTGCCAGATAAAAAGATAGAGGATTTGGATAAAAAATTTGCTTGTGTGGCTTGTGATATATTGACGGAAGAAGAGTATATTTTTAGTGAGGGGAGTATCAGAGAGGCTGTGAGGTCCACCGTTTCTATCCCTGGGTTTTTAACCCCTCACAAGGTGGGCAAACACCTGCTAGTAGATGGTGGGATTGTGAATAATTTACCCGAATCGGTTGCCAAAGATATGGGTGCAGATATTATAATATCCTGCGACGTTTTGTCTAAGTGTAGACTAGAGGAAAGTCCTAGTAATCTAATAGTTTCTGTAATGGCAGGAATGAATTGCCTAACTAAGGTGGCACAAAAATATAGACCTAAGTACTCAGATATTTTATTGGAACCCGATTTAAAAGGGGTAGGGCAAATGAATTTTAATAAAAAGGCAGTGCTAAAGGCAATTGAATCTGGAGAAAAAGAAACGGAAGCAAATATAGATAAGATACTGGCATTGCTATAGTAAATAAATCTGGCGACCTTTAAAAAGTGGCTAAATTTATATAAAAAATAAAAATTAATTAAGAAATATAAATATTAATAAACAATAAAAAACTCACCTTACATAGACCTGTATATAGGCTTAATATAAGATGAGTTTTGTTTTATTTATTTTTTATCGTATCTAATAGATTGAGTGTATAGGTCGGGAGCAAATTTGGGGATTTGTTTATCCTTTCTTAGTAGCATATTATATACAGCATTTGCTCTATCCTCGATACTGGCTAGTTTTTTGTATGTATCACTAGGGTCTTTTACGATATTGCTATTCCTAATGATTAGGTTAGTATTGGCACTAACAGATGATAATAGGTCTTGCTTACCAGCATTAAATGCTAGAACTTTTATAAATGGCAATCTGTCCATCTTGTATACTTGTCCTACTATGTCCTTATCTATCTTTAGTAATAGTCTAAGCACAATTCTTTTTAGTCTAGTGAAAGTGTACCTTTTAGTCTTTACGGCTAGTAAAATATCATTAAAGTCCTTATACTTTTGTGATTGCTCTATAAATCTATTTTCTATGCCCTCGCTAACATCATAAATATTTTTGATTTCATCTACTGTACTAGTTTTTAGTACATAGGAGCATAAGTCGTTATATAGTTTCATATCGGCTAGACCGAATTTTTTGATATCCTCTTTTAATAAATTATATGTAAATGGAGGAACTAATTTTTTAATAGACTTAACTTTGCCTTTTTTGAGTAATCTAGTTCTAATAGCTGTTGCACTGCTATCCTTGCCATTTAGGTCTACCGAATTGTAGTCGCTATTGCCTCTATGGGTAAATACTGGTTCGATTTTACTCTTGGTCTTGTATAGAGCCTTTAGATACTCAATAGCTAGTATATTATTAGGCTTGGATAGGATATTAATAGTCTCGGTTATCTCACTAAATTCTACCTTATCTTCCTTGATTAATTCCTCAATCGCCTTTTGTCTACTGATAGGTAGTGAATTGCCTTCGTTTAGGAATTTTTTTAGTTTCTCTTTGTACTCTTTTGGCTCATTTGAGAAGAACCTTGCGATTTCCTTTAGTAATTCAAAGTTTTCGGTCTCGCACCCAAATGCAATGTGAGTAACATCGGGGAAGGAATTGGCAATTTTTACTCCTGCCATAGCAAATATCTCGGCAGAACTACAGCAGTAGGCAGTAGGGATTTGGACAACCATATCCACTCCAGCCTCTAGTGCCATTCGGGATCTAACATATTTATTAGTAATAGCAGGTTCGCCCCTTTGGGTAAAATTACCTGCCTGTATACACATTATAGTATCGCAACCACTGAGTTCCTTGGCTTTTTCTATATGATATAGATGTCCATAGTGCAGTGGATTATATTCACAAATTATTGCACAGATTTTCATAGTAACTCCATTAAATTCTTTACTTTTATCTCATTTTCTAGTAAACTTAACTAGAGTCAAGAATATGTAGATATATTTTATAAAAATAATACTCTATGAGTAAAAATATTATACTACACATTTTACTTTAACACAATTAAATAAAAGGAAATTTTATGGGAAAGAGAGTTAATATAGAAGAAAAGTGGCTTTCATCGGCTAAACTTTTGGGTAAGACTATCGTTCTTCCAGAGGCTGGTTTTAGCGATAGAGTGGTGAGGGCTGGTATTGAGGCGTCAGAGCAAAAAATAGCTAAAATTATTTTACTAGTTAGCGATGACCATCAATTAGATAATTACAATATTGTAGAGAGTGAGTACCTAAAGGTTATCAATGTAAAGACTCACGAGAGTAGAGAAATGCTAGTATCTGCATTGTACGAAAAGAGAAAATCTAAAGGACTAGATATGGCTGGAGCAGAGAAACTAATAGATAATCCAGTATACTTCGGCACAATGATGGTAGATTTATCCCTAGTAGATGGATTGGTTGCAGGGGCAGAGATTGCTACTGCTGAGACATTTAAACCAGCATTCCAAGTAGTAAAAGGCAAGACTAAAGATACTAAAATATCTAGCTTCTTCGTAATGGTTAGAGAGGTTGAGGATAAGGAAGAGGTATATATCTTATCCGATTGTGGTGTAAATATTGACCCTAGTATGGAGGAAATTGCAGAAATTGCTAAATTATCTGCTGAGTCTGCTAAAGCTATAGGCTTTATAGATAATCCTAAGGTTGCACTATTATCTTACTCTACTATGGGTAGTGCAGATGGCGAAGATGCCGAGAAGATGAGGGGTGCAAAAGCACTACTAGATAGTCAAAATGTAGACTTTATATATGATGGCGAGATGCAATTAGATGCTGCTATAGTTCCATCGGTTAATAGTCTAAAAGCACCTAATAGTCCTATAAAGGGTGATGCTAATGTACTAGTATTCCCAAATCTATCTGCTGGAAATATTGGATACAAATTGATGCAGAGATTCGGTGGATTCAAAGCATATGGTCCTATCGCTCAAGGAATGAGAAGACCTATAAATGATGTTAGCCGTGGTGCAACAGTTAATGATATAGTTCAAGCTATCGCAATTACAGTATTGCAGGATTAATAAAAAATAATATTTAAGGAGATAAAATAATGAAAGTTTTAGTTATTAATGCAGGAAGTAGTTCACTTAAATTTCAATTAATCGATATGGAGAATAAATCGGTTATTGCTAAAGGTAATGTAGAGAGAATAAACGAGGGAGCATCTTTCTTAAAATACAAGGCAAAAGGTCAAGAGACCAAATATGATAAGGATATCAAAAACCATGCACAAGCACTAGAATTAGTACTAGAAAAATTGCTAGACGAAAATGTTGGTGTAGTTAGTAGTCTAGATGAGATAGGAGCATTTGGTCATAGAGTAGTAAATGTAGGTGAGGAATACTTTGATAGTACTCTAGTTACTCCAGAAGTTCTAGAGGATTTCAGACACAAAGTTGACTTTTCTCCATTACATGTCCCTGGTGCTATTGCAGGTATTGAGGGTGCTATGGCAATTTGTCCAAATAAACCAAATGTAGCCGTTTTTGATATCGGTTTCCATAAGACAATACCTGAATATGTATATAAGTATGCTATTCCTAAAAGATACTATGATGATTACAAAATCAGAAGATATGGTGCACACGGAACTAGTCACTATTATGTAACTCAAAGATGTGCTGAGATGCTAGGCAAAAAGCCTGAGGATATCAACATTGTTTCTTGTCATATCGGTAGTGGTGCTAGTATTACCGCTGTTAAGAATGGCAAGAGTTTCGATACTTCTATGGGATTTACTCCACTAGAGGGAATCATAATGAATACTAGATGTGGTGATATCGACCCAGCTGTAGTAGAGTATATCTGCAATAAAGAGGGTAAGACTGCATCAGAAGTTATTAGAATGTTCAATAAAGAGAGTGGTTTGCTAGGTGCTATTGGCACTGGTATGGCAGACATGAGAGATATCACTGCTAACCTAGACGACCCTAATGTTAAGATGGCATTTGATATGTACTGCCATAGAATCAAAAAATATATCTGTGGATATATTGGAGTACTAGGTGGTGTAGATGCTATAGTATTTACTGCTGGTTGTGGAGAGCATACTCCAGAATTAAGAGAGGCTGTAACAGAGGGCTTAGGCTTTATGGGTATTGAGGTTGATAATGAAAGAAACTACAATGCTCCTAGAGGCGAGAATTGTGAGATTAGCACAGAGGGCTCAAAGGTTAAAGTATTTGTTATACCTACCGATGAGGAAATGGTTATAGCAGAGGAAACTGTAAAAACAATCAATAATTTGAAATAATTTGATAAATACTAATTGACAAATGATGTTTTTTAGCATATAATAGCATAGCAAAATGAAGTTAGGAGGTGCAATATGGCTATCGTACCAAAGGGTAAAGTTTCAAAAGCAAGGCGTAATTCTAGAAAAGCAAATTGGAAAATTTCAACACCTTCTATTGTTGAATGTCCACATTGTCACGAAATGAAAGCAAACCACAGAGTATGTAAGAAATGTGGTTACTATGATGGTGAACAAAAAGTAGTTGTTGAGAAAGAAAAGAAAGAGACTAAATAGTTTTTAGTTTTTGGAATTTATAAATACAGGGTTTAGGCTCTGTATTTTTTTGCGTTTACCCCCTTGAAATTGATATTGTATAGTGATATAATATATCTTGCAAATAGGGGAATAAAAATATGAAATATGATAAGATGAGTTATGAAGAGTTTGAAAAACTCTTGGAAAATGTAAAAAGGTCCAATTTTGATGAAATGACTGAGTATATTGAGGAAGTAAAAAAGCAAAAGACTGAGAATGACAAGGATAGAGAGGCCTTGCTCACATCTTCCGATAAAATAATAAATAGGGTTATTAAGACTCAGGCATATATTGCAGAAAATAGCACGGTATCCAATGCTGTCGATTTGACCCTAGGGGGACTAGCTGCGTGTGCTACTCCTATAGTTAGAGCGATAGGTGGCGAAGAGGTATCTAGCGAATATCTAAAGTATGTTTGTGCTATATCTGGTGGTGCTTTTGGGGCATCAGTAGGCTCGTCTATTTTGGCATCTAAAGTATATGAGATGATAGGCAATAGGGGACTTAAAAAAGAATTTAAGAAATACCTAACCAGCAAATTCTCGTCTCAAGTAGATAAGAGCTTGGAGGCAACTGCAACTCCTGCTATAGAGGATATGGCGACTATGGAATACCCACCACTAAAGATAGTTGGCAATGGTGATGAGTATATGGATAAAAAGATGTAAAGTTTAAAAAAGTGGGCATTTTGCTCACTTTTTTTGACCTAAAATAATTTTACATATAGGTATTGAAATTGGTACCCAAATGTGCTATAATATATGTGATGTCAAAGTAAGACATCGAGAGGGGAAAAATGAAAAATTATGATAAGCTTCTTCAACACGCTAAAGAAGCACAACAAGAAAAACAAAATAACGGAATGGACGCAGATAATGAATATTCATTTATATCGGGTGTTCAAACTATGGATATTTTGGAGCGTAGAAATAAAAAATCTGTAACAGAAAATGTTAAAAATGCTTTAGCATTGGAGGCAGTTGGTACAGGTATGGGATTAGTTACTGCATCACTTTCTGGTAACATAAATAATTTACTAGGCGTGACAGTAGCTGGTGCAGCAGTTGCTTCTGCTACAGTAGGATATTCTGCTATAAGAAAGTATATCATTGGTAAGAAATATTCCAAACAAAGAAACGCTCTTGCTAGAGAATATGAGGAAACTCTAGCTCCAGAAGAAGAATTAGAGATGACTAGATAGTAATCAATGATTTTTATGAAATGCTACAAACTATATTTGTAGCATTTTTCTTATTTTGTGCCTATTTTCTTGATAATTTTAAGGAAGTATTGTATACTTTTTAGTAAATACAAATATTTAGGAGAGACTATGGTTAAGATAGTTGTTGATGGTTTTGGTGGAGATGGTGCTCCATTTGAAGTAGTTAAGGGAATAGTTGAGGCTATTAATATAAATTCAGATATTCACATTGTGGTTACAGGTAGGGAAGATATATTAAAGGGTGAATTTGCAAAGTACAAATATAATCCCGAGCAGGTAACAATACTAAATGCCGATGATGTAATCACTAATGATGATGTGCCTACTAGTGCTATTAGGACAAAGAGGAATAGTTCGCTAGTTGTCGCTTTTGATTACGCTAGAGAGAATGACGATTGTGTGGGACTAATTAGTGCTGGTTCTACTGGAGCTGTGCTTACAGGTGCATTTATGAAATTTGGCAGATTAAAGGGGATTTATAGACCTGCACTTTGCCCAATTTTGCCTACCGTAACAGGTGGAATGACCGGTATTTGCGATAGTGGTGCTAATATGGATTGTAAGCCAGAGTATATAGGTCAATTTGCTCTAATGGGTTCGGCTTATCTTAAAACTTTAGGAGTAGAGAATCCAAGGGTAGCTTTACTTAATGTTGGCACAGAGGAGCATAAAGGAGATACCAAAACTAAAGAGTGCTATGATGTTCTAAAGGGCTTAGGAGATAAAATAAATTTTGTTGGCAATATGGAAGGCAGAGATGTAATGTCGGGTAATTATGACCTAGTAGTTACCGATGGTTTTGCCGGAAATGTATTACTTAAGGCTACCGAGGGTGCCTGTAAGATTTTGCTTAAAACTCTAAAAACCGAAATAAAAGCAGGATTTTTCTCTAAAATTGGTGCATTATTTATGGGTAGAGCTTTTAGAAATGTTAAAAACAAAATGGACTACAATAAGTATGGTGGAGCAGTTCTACTAGGTTGTAAGAAATTACTTGTCAAGGGTCACGGAAGTAGCAAGGCTGGTAGCATTGCATCGTGTATCAATCAAGTATACAGAATGAACGAAGGTAAATTAATTGAGAATATTTCAAGTGAATTATCTGCACTAGGATTAGAAGAAAATGAATAATATTAAAGATTTGCAAGAGTATCTTAATTACACATTTAATGACGAAAAATTATTGGATACGGCTCTTACTCATATTAGCTTTGCCAAAGAAGTGGGGGTGGAGAGTTATGAAAGGCTAGAATTTCTAGGCGATGCCATTTTGGAGACAATCGTATCGGAAATAATATACAAGGAATTTGACTTAAGTGCAGGTAAACTAACCAAACTTAGAGCTAGTCTAGTATCTGCAGAAAATCTATGTAATATAGCCAAAAATTTAGGATTAGACCAGATGGTGAAGAAATCAAAATCTTTGCCTAATCTTAGTAAGAAAAATACAGCCGATTTATTTGAAAGTACTCTAGGTGCTATATATCTAGATGGTGGAATGAGTGTGGCAAAGAGTGTGGTTGAAAGGCTAATCATAATAGACAGAGATAATCTACTTACTCATCTAAATAATTGTGAGGACGCAAAGACTAGATTGCAGGAATTAATGCAATCTTTGGGACTCAAATTTGAGTATAAATTGATATCTTCTAGTGGGTTAGACCACGCAAAAATATTTGAAGTGGCACTATATATAAATGATAACCTAGTATCCAAGGGGTCATCTAGTAGCATACAATCGGCAGAAGAGATTTGTGCTAAAGTTTATCTAGATTCAATTAAATAAATTATAAGCACGGCAGGTAAAATCACCGTGCTTTTTATTTTACCAGTGAAATTAATGGGGATAAAACCATAAAATTACCCTTGTTTTTGGAGAATTTTATTAATAATATAATTAATATTATATAATAATATTAGTCCGTTTAATTGTGTTTTTGAGAAAAATTTGTT
>CAYTNS010000019.1:18940-20919 GCA_964439345.1 uncultured Christensenella sp. | reverse complement strand
ATAAAATAAGAAACGGAGTATTATATGAATACAATTCATCATCAACTTCTTCTCTTACTAAAGTAGGAATAATTGATCCATATTCTCTAAAAGTTTCTACTACATATCTAGACGACTTTGACTACGATTTCAGTATGACCCTAAGATGCAATTCTGCAATAACTCTTACAGTAGTATCCATCGTCTTTGCAACCATTGGAATAATAGGAATATTTGTTTTACTAGCAGTAAAAAACAATTTAGTTAAAAAGCTTACACAAAAGAAAGAAAATCCTCAAAAGGCAGAAGACTCAGAGATAGAAATGGTAGATTAATTTGAATAAAATAAAGCTAAAAAATAGAGCAGGAATTTCTGCTCTATTTTTTCATCTATTCTCTATTTTTTATTTTCTATTTTCCTATTTATTAGCAAGGTAGTCACCAAATATCCTATATAAATAATATTTAAAGCTAGGAGCACTATAAAAAGTACAAATTGCACACTTGAGAGCAAACTTACCCTACACAAAGACAATATCCACATTGTAATAAGATATATCCCTATTACTATATTTAATGACAAAATAGACCAAGTAAGCACCCTAAATAAATTACTACATTTATTCACTCCAGTATACCTCCTTTGCCATAATTTGATAATCGTACATAAGTGACACTATCTCACCATCACTCGCATTAAAATGTGAGTCTTTTAAAATACTGCCACTGGAAATAAGTGCACCTATCTGGTAATCCACATTATCTAGATTTAATACATAATTTTCTTCGGCAATAATGCAGATAACATTTGTAAACAATTGATACTCTAGAGTTGCTCCACCAAGTGCTGTTCCTATAAAGTATTTCCCCTCTAAATAACCATTAGTAAAAGTGCTAAGTGAGAAACATTCGGATATCTCTCCATATAAATACCCACTAATTCCTCCGGCAAAAATATATGCCGTATCTAAGGTAGAAGATACCTCAATATTCCCTTTCGCACCACAATTAATAATGTATGAAATAATAGTCTTATTATCCTCTACATAATAGCCCGAATATGCACATACTCCACCAGCATACATCATTATATTTTCACTTATAGCCCGAATGTCTCCCACATTCATACTCTTTACTACACTACCATAATTGTACGCAACAATTCCAGCCGTTAGCATCACTCCATCTGTGCCAGTATTAGTCGACACATTACTAACACTTCCCGAATTAATGCAATTTTCAATCGTTCCATAATTACTAAGGCTAATACCAGATATTGTTGGAGACCAACCATTTACAGAACTGCTCTGGCTCAAATCTGCATAATTTTTACAATTATAGATTACACCATCTTTGGTATTTTCCATCGCGAAACCAACGATATCGCAATCCACACCACTAATACTTGATTCCCCTAAAATATGTGAATCTAGAATACTTCCAGAGTTATTTGCTACATAGCCACTAATATAACTTTCGCCATCGCCTGTAGCGCTAGACAAACAATTTATTTTAATTGATGAATTTTTAATAGTCCCCGAATTTTCTATAGCAAAGCCCACTAGTCCTGCGTCGTTATCTGCATTCTTATTGGCTTTTACTTCTATCCTTCCACATACTACATTTACACCATCAATTTCGCCCTTGTTTTCACCAACAAATAAACTAACCATTGTACTGGTACTAATTGTTAAATCACCATAAACAACATTTACATTTTTAATATTACCGTTATTGGTAAGAATCAATGCCGACGACGGAGAATAATCTACATATATACTATATCCATTGCCATTTATACTGCCACCAAATGACTTTATTCCTTCGCCATCTTTTAGGTGTAAATCTCTAGTAAGAGAATAATTCCCACCAGATGATAGTGCCTTTAACAATTGCCTTTCGTTGAAAATCTTGTATGGCGAATTACTAAAGCCAAATCCTCCCAAGACACCGACAAAGATAAACACAACAGCCAGTAGCAGTGAAAATGCCGATGATAA
>CAYTNS010000019.1:5007-18840 GCA_964439345.1 uncultured Christensenella sp. | reverse complement strand
TATTATATTTTTTTATTAACCCCAATTCATTTCCATATTTAGATATTATCTTATGGGCATTATACATATAAGCGATAGTAAGCAAAGGAAATCTACCAAAAGATAGATTTTTTCTATCCTCAATGTGTACAGAGAAAAGAACCAAGTTGTCTTCCTTGATTATCTTAATTAGTTCATTATCTGTAACCTTGTTCATTTTCTCCTCCTAAGCCATATACTATTTCTTTGTTTTAACTTTTCTACTCTCTGCCCATTTATCTAATATATCGTAAATATATTCTTCATTTACATCGTTACTTTCTACTACTTTCTTTAGAAGTTTGCTAGAGTTATTATAACTTTCCACCAATTTATCTATACTACCTCTTTCCTCATTAATAGCTTCAAATATGCTATTATTTTTATCCCTAATCTGAGAGATCGTATCGCTATTATTTTTAAGTGTCTCCACTACATCAGTATTGATGTATTCACTTACTTTTTCCACTCCAACATTGTATTGTTCTAGCTTTCTTTCTAAGCCCTTTATATCATAAGTCTTTTTCTTATCTTCTATTATAGCATTTAATTTATCTATCTGATTATTTGCCCTCTCCTCAATAGAATTAAGCAAAGATAATTTTTTCTCTATATTTTCGCACATTGTAACTATCTTATCTACACTAGATACATATTTACTAGTTGAAGATAAAAATCTATCTACGTCTTGGCTTAAAAGTTTGGTCTTTTCCGAACTAGAAGACAATTCTTTGTATATCTTATCTAGTTTGCTCTGAACATCACCATCTAGACCATTTTTTAGGCTTTTTAAATCTTCACTAATCCCATCAAACGAAAGGGAAAAAGACCTAAGACTCTGCTCAATAGGTGTAATTAAATCCCTATACTCTTTGAATGTATCTATAAGCATTTTAATATCGTTATCCATAACTATTTCCTGCTCCTTTTAAATCTATCTTTTATATCTGCAAATTCACTCTTTAATTTGGATATATCTTTTTTTACCGTCTCTAGAACAAAATCTCTAGCAACACTATTACCCTTAATATCTTCATAGTATTTTACAATATCTATATTTAAGTCTTTATTGTTTCCACTGCTACATTTGTCTATTAATTCTATTAGAATAGTATCTCCAGATAAAGTGAATTGCTTTTTTGCATCATCTAGCATTCCATATTCCCATAGTTTAATACCGGCATCTCGGTATTTACCCACACGAATATATTTTTCACTAACTTCTATCCTTCTTTGAGCATCAATCCTACGGCTATCGTCCTTTATTTTACCAGCCATAAATCTAGCATTATCATACTGCTCAAGCCTAATAAATTCGTCTACTCTATCCTCAACCTCAAGCTGTGTAAATTCCACCTTTGAAACTATGCCATTTAATACATTAATAGCCGATTGAGTATCCAAGCAATCAAAGTTTTCACTAAAGAAATTTTCAAATCCCTTTATGTGTTCCGTTTCAACCACAAAGATATTTTGTTTAGCCCTAGATAGTGCAACATAGAATAGATTGTAATAATATCTGTAGACCGAATTTTCATCAGCCTCCTTGTGATTGACTTTTATTCTAGATAGCATATCCCACTTATCTATATTGCTACTAAGCACATTGTATGCAACGACGGTTCTTCGCTCTAACCCTTTTATCTCACTTACAGTTAGTATCTCTTGGTTCGAAATTACTTTTTTAAGTTCTTCCTTTTCCTTTGCACTAGCCACTACAAATGTAAAATTATCATAACCCATTCGTGCAATCCTTGTAGCGAAGTCTTTTGCTTTTAAATAAATAGCTGTCGTTTTCAACCCACTATCTACACTTTCACCCTTTACGATAAAATTATGAGTGCCAAAAGTCTCTCTATTAATATCACTAAGGGCATCAATTATTTTTTCTATTTTAGCAGTATTACGGTAATTGTATTTTAATTCTTTAATCTCGGTCAAACCCTTTTCGTAGATTAAGTTTTTTAAATAACCGAAATTGAAGTACGATGGATTAATCATCTGCAAGGCATCGCCCACACAGAATAATTTTAAGCTTAATTTTTTAAATAAGCAGAGATTTACCTCAGTGTAATCCTGAACTTCATCTATTATAGATAGAGAATATTCAAAGTCATTTACACTATCCAGTATCTCTCTAGTAGCAATATTATTATCTACTAAATTCCTATCCGTTAGATACTTATAGTAATCTACTGCTATTTGGTATATACTCTCACATTCCGACCTTAAAAAACTACTCTTTCTAGCCTCTACATATTCATCTAATTTCATTACCTGTGGTCTAGTATCCAAATCGTAATGACCATATATCATTCCATATATTTCTTTGTATATTATTTCCTTGGAATACTTCTCAAGTTTAACAAAGTGTTTCTCTATCTGGTGGTTTGTAAGATTTTTGCTATACACATTAATAAAATAATCTTGCCCCACGAAGTCGACATCTTTGCCAGTTTTTTCTCTAAAGATATCCTCGATTAACATATAATCCACTTTGTTATCTAGATAGGATATAATCTTTTCAATCTTATTAAATATTTCATTATCATCATCGCTAAAGAAATATATTCCCAGCCTATTCTCTAATGCCTTTTTGTGGTTACTATCTAAAAAGATTATATTATTATTTCTACCTGCTTCTAATATTTCTTCTAGGTCTTTTTTGTACATCTCTACTTTTAATTTAGTATCAGCTAGTAAGCCTCTACTAAAGGTAGTATAAAGTATCTTGCCTTTGTAATTTTTACAAGCAGTGAAAATAATCTTATCTATACAGATATTTGTTTTACCCGAACCGGCAACTCCCTGCACTAATACGTTTTTATCTACCACCTCTACAATTTCACTTTGTGTCTTTGTAAGCTTTGGCAAATTAACTCCCGAGACCATAGACAATTGGTATAGTTTTGTAAAGTCACTTAAAATCATATCTGATTTAATTTTCTTAACACTTGCTAGGATATTCCCTTTGGACTTTACATACTCATCAACCTTTATACTTAGCCTTGTTTCATCGCTTTCAAGATATCCACAAAAAATAATATCCTGTGGATTGTATCTATCTCCCAATTGATGACCAAATACAAAATTAAGTGTAAATAATTTATCTATAGTCTGTACGGAGTACACATAATCTAATCCAAGTCTTCCATCACTAATATTTTTGTACTCTACTAGTATGGTTTGAGATAGCCCACTTAAAAGATAGTCAATACTGGAAACATATCTAGTTTCCTTAATAAAATTTTCCGTTTTGTAAAAAAGACTGGTACTAGATAGTATCACTTTTTTTGTATCAATCTTTATCTGCAAAAAGTTATCTTTCATATATCTTCCTTACTCTCTATTCTTCACCCTTAATAAAATCATTAAGTGCAATGTTTATATCTCCCATAGTAACAATATTTCTATCGTAATCGATTAGCCCTATGCGTCCATTTTTCTTTATTTCGTTTTGCATTTTTTTCTTTTCACGCATATAGTTATCTTTCTCTAATCCAGCATAATATTCCCTTACTTTTTCCTCAAGCCTTTCGAGCGCTTTTGCCTTATTCTGCACCTGACTTCGCTCTTCTTGACAGAAAGTAGATATCTTTGTGGGAATATGTGTAGCCCTAATGGCACTATCTGTAGTATTGATGTGTTGTCCACCTGCACCACTAGACCTAGTTGTATCTATCTTAACATCGTTTAAATCAAAGGAAACTTCATTCTTTTTACTATCGAATATATAGACTATTACTTTGCCCATTTCTTTGCCTTTTTTGCACTCCCAAATACCCATATAACTGCCAAATATATTCCTAACATTTAACCCTTCTATTTGGATATTTTTTTTATCATTTTTTTCTACTTTTAAATTATTCTTACTAGCGATAGCCTTTATTCTATTCTCCACATCTAATTGTAATTTAGTAGAGAGCATAGAGTCGGAATAATCCATCTCAATTGTAATGCTTTCCCACTTTGCATCCAAACCTAAATACATCTTTATAAGTTTACTCTCTAGGCTATCTATATCTCTTTTTATTGCAAGTATTTCACTATCAAAAGTATCATCTTCTGTATCTTTTTCACTAAGTAATAGTGTTAGTGTTTCCACCAAATCCAAATACTCCCTATACTCCAGCGCAATATCTTCAATCTCTCTTTTTTCTTTATCTAGACGCAAAAAAAGTTTCTTATCCAGTAAGACTTCTTCATAAGTTATTAAATCCAAAATTCTAGTATATCTAGAATTAACCTTATCTAAATCTTCCCTAATTTCTTTAAAACTCTGCATCTTTATCTCCCATATTTAATATACCACAAAAATATCCAAATTCAAATAATAATATAAATAATTATTTACATATATTATGTTTTAAATATTTATTAGTTTTTCAAGAAATATTTCAACTAAGCATTTATACATAATATCCCATCATTAAAGTAACAAACATGACCACGAATAAACTAATACATTAATCCCCATCAATAAGTTAAATGCAATAATTTTATTGGCACGATTAAATTATAAGATTACAAATAAATCCAAATGCATATCATTCTATTCTATTTAATCAAAACCAATCTTCTCTTGTTGCAAATTATTAAAAACACTTTTTGCATAAAAAATAGATGCTTCTTCCTCATTTTGTACAAAAATTGTACAAAATGTGGGAAATATTCAAAAAATTGGTTTTTTGGGGGGCAGATAAATGTAATTGCTACTAACAAAGAATTTTTTGTGTTATATCCCTTTCCGTAGTTATAACGCATATTTCATTTGTAGGTTTTGCCACCTTATGATTGGATTATAAGTTTTGCATTAAAATTTTGTTTTACAGATTTTCCTACAATCACTTCTTAGCACAAATGATTATGAACGCATATTATGAAGTGGGATATATCCCACAAGGAGATTTTATGCAAAATAACAATTGTTGTTGTGATGGAAACAATGGGTCTAATATGGTAACCAGAGTCATTTATGTTACGGGTCCTCAAGGACCTGCTGGAGCAGATGGTGCAACGGGGACGCTAGAGGCTAGTACAAATAGAAACGATACCACACAAACGGTCACAAATGATAGTGTGGTATCTATCACGGGAACTAATGTTCTCACAAATGATGCAGATATGCTATTTGTAAATAATACGGTTAGAATAAATAGCACGGGATTATACCTAATAACCACCACTATAGAGGCATCTGGCAATGCCGGTTCATACACTCTAGCACTTAGAGTAAATGACACCGATTACAACTTTGTGCTAACGATAAATAACGAAGCATCTTTGGGGACTATTAGTCACACCATTTACCTAAATATTGGCACATCGCCAACCGTTGTGTCCATATACAATAGAAGTGATACAACACTAACTATCCAAAAAGCCGAATTAGATGTGGTAAAATTAACTTAAAATAGCATATAAAAACTAATTCCCCTTATATATTTAATAAATAAAACAAAACTACCAGCCAAGGTAATTATCCCAACTGGTAGTTTTTATTTATCTTTTTGTTTCCTTTTGTTTGCATAATATGCAGCAATCGCAGCACGTTGTTTTCGTCTAGCCTCTGGAGTCCTTGCTTTTACAAAATTATTTGACTTTTTATCTTTATTAAAAAACATTTTGCTCCTCCATCGACGCAATGTCCTTGTTGAAATTACAATTCTCACAATACATTTGCATTTGCTCTAACAACACCTTTGTTGGCTTAAACTTTTATTTTGTATTACAGATATTGTTTGACAAAAATATAGTGGAATGATATCCTTTGGGTGAAAAAATACAGCAAAATCTGCCAAACGCAAAAGGAGATTTTATAATGATTGATTTTAACAAATATGGTTTAGATAATGAAGACATTGAGTTTATTTCTCAAATTGAAGAACTTTGCATAAATGGACAAAATGAAGTAACTTTGGATTACAATGGTCAATCTTTTGTCCTAGAGCCAAGTGGCAAGTCGATAAATGTTTATGCTCACAATACAGACCTTGGACACTATAAAGACTTTGAAGATTTACTACTTAATCATAAAATTGGTGAAAAACCATTGATTAGCCTAATCAAAGATTTAGATTTCGGAGAATAAAAACAAAAAGCCCCTAGCTGAGATATGGAAAACTTGCTTTCCTTATTGCTAGAGGCTTTTATTTTTTTATGGAAATTTTAGCAATCGCCGTAGACTCCACCATTTATTTTAATCACTTGATTATTAATAAATGACGCATCTTCTGAGGATAAGAATTTGATAAGTTTAGCTACCTCATAAGGTTGCCCCACTCTACCTACCATTATTTTCTCTTCCTCTAATTTAATAAATTCTTCGTCCATACCGGCCATTTCACTCTCGGTGGCAATAAACCCTGGGGCTACTGCATTTACCGTGATATAAGGGGCAAATTGGACGGCTAGATTGTGTGTTAAGGATATTATTGCCGATTTACTAGCATCGTAATCTATACACATAGGATAATATGTATTTATTCCATTGGTAGATGTAAGATTGATAATCCTGCCAAATTTATTCTTTAGCATCACTTCACCCACATATTTACTAACAAGGAATGTCCCTATTACATTGACGTCCAAAGTTTTTCTAAAGTCCTCCACTTTCTTTTCGTAGAAAATGGAATCATAGCAAACTGCCGAATTATTGATAAGTATATCTATTGAGCCATATTCTTTCTCAATTAGATTTACCATTGATTTTACTTCTTCTTCGCTAGATATATCTGCCTTAACTATATAACAAGAAACCCCCTTATTTTTTAGGGAGTTACTTAGTTCTTTTGCGAGTTTTTCGCTAGAATTATAATTAATAATTATATTATACTCATCTGGGTTGGAAGCAAATTCTTCTACAATTGCTCTACCTAGACCTCTAGCGCCACCCGTTATTAATACTGTTTTTTTACTATGCACGGCTGTAATATTTTCCATCATATGTAGTGATAATTATTCTATCGCCCTCATTTATAAACATTGGAACTCTGACATTTAGACCAGTCTCGATTTTTGCATTCTTAGTAGCAGCAGAAGCTGTGCTATCCTTGATACCTGGTTCTGCCTCGATTACAGTGTACTCCATCTTCTCTGGAAGAGTCATACCTAATAATTCACTACCGTAGAAAGTTAATTCTACTGACATATTGTCTAGTAAGTAATCTTTGTTATCTCCTACTTGTTCAGCACTTAATTCATACTGCTCATAAGTTGTATTGTCCATAAAGTAATATGTATCAGCTGCCTCGTACAAATATTGAACTGCCTTTCTATCTATTCTAGCCTCTTCGAACTTAACGTTTGTATTGAAAGTTCTCTCTAGGCTTGAACCAGTTCTTAAATTTTTCAATTTGGTCTTCATAAAAGCAGAACCCTTACCTGGTTTAACATGTAAAAATTCTACTACTTGATAAATATTTCCCTCTATAAGTAGAGTCATACCATTTTTAATACTATTTACGTCTATCATAAAAAATCACCTTTAAATTTTATTTTCTTAGCCCTACTATTTTAACTTTTTTATCGCCCGATGTCAATAATACTAGATTATATTTTTTATCTCACTGGCTTTTTTATAAATATATTTACATAAAATAGCCCATTTTCTAGCCAATTTACATTTTCATACAGTTTAAAAAGGCTGAAACTGATTGCCATAGTAAAGCACCTTAAATACACAATTTGCCACAAAACTATTTACAAAAAGCCCCAAATCTTATACACTTACATAGTGAAGAGGTAAAAATATGAATAGATTATATGATGTAGATGAAAATATTTTAAAATTAGCCGATGAAGCTGAAAAAGAATTAAAAGATATATACAAAAAATACGAAGACAATGCCTATATGTGGAGTGGCAGAGTATTAAAAGCCTTCCAAAATAATTACCTATCCACATCGGACTTTGCAGAAGTTACAGGATACGGATATTCCGATGGTGGTAGAGATAAATTAGAGGCAATATATGCCGAATTATTTGGTGCAGAAGACGCACTAGTTAGGCCACAGATTATGAGTGGAACACACGCACTAAGTCTAGCACTATTTGGACTACTTAAATATGGCGATACTATGATATCCATTACTGGCGAACCTTACGACTCATTAAAGAGTGTAATAGGCATAACTGGCGATAGCCGAAATTCACTAATGAAAAACGGCATTAGTTACGAGCAAATAGAATTAATTAATGATGATTTTGATATCCCTACAATCGTATCTAGATTAAAAAAGTCTAAAGTAAAACTAGTAGAAATTCAGCGTTCTAGAGGCTACTCTCATAGAAAGAGCCTAACTATTGCTAAAATTGAAAGAGTAATTAAAGCAATTAGAGAGGTAGATAACGAAGTTATCATCATGGTAGACAATTGCTATGGAGATATGGTGGAGGATAGAGAGCCAACACATGTAGGTGCAGATATTATAATAGGCTCACTTATGAAAAATCTAGGTGGAGGACTTGCTAAAACGGGTGGCTATGTCGTAGGCAAAAAGGAATATGTTTGCGATATCGCCGAGAGATTCTCTGCCCCATGTATTGGCAAGGATATCGGTGCTAATTTAAACCAAAATATGTCCCTATTCCAAGGGTTATACCTAGCACCATCGGTAGTTTGTTCGGCAATGAAGACTGCAACTTTTGCTAGTTACCTTTTAGGCAAACTTGGCTATGATGTAGACCCTATGTACAATGAAGATAGAACGGATATTATCCAAACAATCAATCTAGGAGAGGGAGATAAATTAGTTAAATTCTGCGAAGGAATACAGATGGCATCACCAATTGAGAGTTATGTAAAACCAGTCCCTGCTCCAATGCCTGGGTATCCAGATGACGAAGTTATGGCAGGAGGAAGTTTTGTATCTGGGGCAACTATCGAGCTTAGTTGCGATGGTCCTATGACTCCTCCATATACTGCATATATGCAAGGTGGCATTACATATGATTATGGCAAACTAGGCATAATACTAGCTATAAACCAAATAACGAAAGAAAAAAAGTAAAATAAATATTCAATTTTAACGAGGTAGAGAAATCTATCTCGTTTTTTATTTCCCCCTTAAATCTTATTCTCCTATCAGATGGTAAAAGCCCCTTATCCATTAGCAACTACTTTAAACCTGCAATCTCTGTTTACAAAAAAGCAAACTATTGCATATACAACTATTAAGGCAAATTTTAATATTTATGGAGAATAAATGAGCAAAGAAAAGATAGACAAAAAATGCAAATTGGATATAGCAGATAGTGCAAATATTTTCCCAAACGTTACTCTACTAGGCAATGTAACTATTGGCAAAAATACTACCGTATATCCAAACACGATTATTGAAAATAGCACCATAGGTGATGGGTGCGAAATAAAGAGCAGTTATATAGAAAATAGTGTAGTAAAAAATTACACAAAAATTGGACCATTTGCACACCTGCGACCAAATTCGCTTATAGGGAGTAATTGCAAGATAGGAAACTTTGTAGAAGTGAAAAATAGCACTATAGGAGATAATTCAAAAGCCAGTCATCTAGCTTACATTGGAGATAGTGTAGTAGGCAAAAATTGCAATATCGGTTGTGGTGCAATATTTGTAAATTACAATGGAAAAGAGAAAAACAAAATTACAGTAGGAGATAATTGCTTTATAGGTAGCAATTGCAATCTAATAGCTCCACTCAATATTGGTAATAGCACATATATTTGTGCTGGAACAACCGTTACTAAAGACACAAAAGAAAATGACTTTGTAATAGGTAGACCTTATGCCGAAGTAAAAGAAAATAGAGCAAGTAAGTATTTAAAGGGAAAGGAGCAAGAATGAGTGTATTTTTTGGAACAGACGGAATAAGAGGAGAGATTGGGGAAAATCTAAATCACAAGATGGCATACGCCTGTGGCAACGCCCTAGCCAAACTTTATCCCCACTCAAAAATATTAATAGGCAAGGATACTAGACTAAGTGGCGATTATATACTAGTATCTTTTGCCAGTGGAGTAATTTCGGCAGGAGGAGATATAACTAATATTGGGATATGTCCGACCCCTGCTATAGCCTATCTTACTCACACCCTAGGCTACGACTTTGGTGTAAGCATCACAGCCTCTCACAATCCACCATCTGACAATGGCATAAAAATCTTTGATAATAATTACACAAAGATATCTACTAGGCTAGAAGAGAAACTAGAACGAAACTTTTTAAATTCTATCGCCCTACCCAATGAAGAATTGGGGCATATATATTTTAAACCCGAACTGAAAGATACATACATAGAAAAAATACAATCCTTTGGCAAGAAGAATAAAAAACTAAAAGTAGTAATAGATTGTGCAAACGGTGCAACCAGTGTATGTGCCGAAAAAATCTTTAATAAACTATATGGCAAAGTAACTAGTATCCACACCTCTACAAATGGAGGAGATATAAATAAAGAATGTGGGGCAACAAATGTGGCTAGTCTTTGTAAAGCAGTGCTTGAAAGCAAGGCTGATGTAGGATTTGCCTTTGATGGCGATGGAGATAGAATAATTGCGATAGACCAAAGTGGAGAGATAATTGACGGAGATAAGATATTATACATTCTAGCTAGATATTACAGAGAGAAGAAAAATCTACACCCTCTGGAAATAGTTGGCACTGAGCAAAGCAATATGGCTCTAGAATTAGCTCTTAAAAAAGAGGGCATCAAATTTCACCGAGCAAAAGTGGGAGATAAATATGTGCTAGAAAAAATGGAAAAAGATAATCTACAATTGGGTGCCGAGCAATCGGGACACGTAATTCAAAAAGACCTAATCCCTACAGGTGACGGAATGCTAACGGCCATTACCCTATGCAATATAATTAAAGATACAGGCAAGACTCTAAGCGAACTAGTAGATTACACTCCATATCCTCAATACACTCAAAATATCCCTACGGCAAATAAAGATAAAATTATATTTAATGACACATTAAAAGAAACGATAGAAAAAATAAATGAAAGTTTCAAAAAGGAAGGCAGAGTAATAGTAAGACCATCGGGCACAGAACCAGTTATACGAATTATGGTGGAGAGTAAGGACAATGAAAGGAATATAGAAATAGCAAATAAACTAAGTAGACTTATAACTAAAATAGATAAAGGAGAAAGTATATGTGTGGAATAGCCTGTTACATAGGAAAAGAGATTGGAATACTAGACCTAGCAAATGCTCTAAAAAAACTAGAATACCGAGGATATGATTCATCGGGAATAAGTTATATAAATAACGGGAAAATAAAAACAATTAAGAAAGTGGGCAAGATAGATAATCTAATAGAGACCCTGTCTCCCGAGCAAAAAATCCACACAGCAATATCTCATACTAGGTGGGCAACGCACGGAAAGCCAACTCACGAAAATGCCCACCCACATACATCTAGAAATGATGAGTGGACGATAGTGCACAATGGCATAATAGAAAATTATTTAGAATTAAAAGACCAATTAAAATATAAAGTAGCATCGGAAAATGATACTGCCATACTTGCCGAATTTTTAGAAGAAAAAGCCAATAACAATATGGCAGATTTTATAAAAGCATTCAGAGAGGTAAAAGGCAGTTATGCAATAGTTGCAATAAATAAAAATGAAGATGACTCCCTATACATCGCAAAAAATAAAAGTCCTCTATTTATAGGCAAAACTAGTGACGGTGTATGGATAGCATCTGACCCAATTAGTTTACCAAAAGAAGCAACGCTATATGAATTAAATGATAAACAATTTGCCAAAGTTTCTGACAATAGAATACATATTCATGACAATAATTATAACAAAATAGACATAAAGCCCAGTAATATAAAAAATATATTTAGTGACAGTCTACTAGGCAAATATCCACATTATATGCTAAAAGAGATAGACAAAGAGGGTGTCGCAATACTAAAACAAGTAGAATATTACAAGACAAATGGTGTACTAAATGAGTATAATAGCAGGTTTATAAAACAATTCAATTACATTAAATTTATTGGCTGTGGAACAGCCTATCATGCAGGGCTAATGGGTGCTAGATTTGCCGAAAAATTACTGGGCTTGAGAGCATCTTGTGAAATTGCTAGTGAGTTTATATATAAAGAGCCTTTGCTTGATAACAAAAATACTTTATTTATTCTAATCAGTCAAAGTGGTGAAACTGCCGATACTCTGAGGGCGATGGAAATCATAAAAGAAAATGGCTTTACACATATAGCGCTAACAAATGTAATGTATTCCACCCTTGCTAGAAAATCCCAATATATTTTGCCAACCTTAGCAGGACCAGAAATAGCCGTAGCTTCCACCAAGGCTTACGTTTGTCAATTGACTAGTCTATATATGTTCCTAGCACACCTGCATAATGTCTTAGGGAAAGACAACATAAATTACTACTATGATATATCTAATGTTGCCACGCAAATACTTAATTTTGATAGATTAAAATTAGATAAGATTGCAAGGACTATATATATGTCACCTACTGCAATATTCCTAGGCAAGGACCTAGATTACATTACAGCAAATGAGGCTTCATTAAAATTAAAAGAGATATCATATATCAATTCAGCTAGTTACCCATCGGGCGAATTAAAACACGGATTTTTAGCTCTGGTAGAAGAAGGTACACCATTAATAGTTTTTGCTATGGGCGACGATGTACAGGTATCTAAAACACTTAATGCCTCCCACGAAAGTATTGCTAGGGGTGCTAAAGAAATACTAGTAACCAATAGGATAGATAAAGTCAAAGATAAACCTAATCACATATATGTAGACTGCAAAGACTCCCTACTTTCTCAAATCCTAGCCATAGCACCAATGCAGTACCTAGCGTACAAGGTATCATTACTCAAAGGCTTCAATCCAGATAAACCTAGAAACCTAGCAAAGAGTGTTACGGTAGAATAATCCTAAAAACTCAAAAACACACTTATCCACAATAGAATATCTTCTGTGGATAAAAAACTTTTTTAAAAAAAATTATACTTATTTTAGACCATCACCCCCCTTCTAAAATCAATCGCTCCATCTAAAAGGTGATGTGGTTTAAAAATAACGATAAGACTATTGACATAAATACTAATGTAGTGATCACACATTGGGTCTAGAACTAAAACAATATATTCAAATAAAAAATACTTGGAATGTAAACTGCATTTTGCATATATTCCAAGTACTTTTTTATTTATGAAAATAATTATATATATTACTAGCCAATTTATCGCCAATGCCATCAATGGATTTTAGTTCTTCTAGCGTTGCCGATTTTATTTTATCCAAGCTTTTAAAGTGATTAAATAGCAAATTAACTTTTGCCTTGCCTATAAGCTCAATATTTTCTAGTTCACTAGTAATAGCCTGTTTTTGCCTTAAGGACTTTTGGAATGTTATAGCAAATCTATGACTCTCGTCTCTCACCGATTGCAAAAGTTTCAAAGCAAAGTTATCTCTACTAAGCACCACCTTGCTACCATCTATTAAATACACTTCTTCCTCTCTTTTCGCTAAAGATATCATATCTATATCTAGCCCACTAGCAAGTAGTGCATTGTGAGCAAATTCCAATTGCACCGGCCCACCATCTATTAGTATTAGGTCAGGTCGCTCGGAGAAACTTAAGTCCCTACCTTTTTTGTATTCACCAAGTCTACGCGTAAGAACTTCGTTCATATTCCTAAAGTCGTTTTGACCAAGGCAATCTATCTTAAATTTCCTATAATGCTTTTTAGCAGGGACGCCATTAATAAAGACCACCATACTAGCAACGGTATTTGTGCCACCAAGGTTACTAATATCGTACCCCTCAAT
>CAYTNS010000019.1:0-4907 GCA_964439345.1 uncultured Christensenella sp. | reverse complement strand
GATAGAACTATATTCTTAGGCACGACCTTATTTGCCATATAATACTGAGTAATAAAATTACACATTATGTCATTTACTTCATTACTCGCGTCAATAAGTGAGTAGTTATTGACACTAGTCATCTTATTACCCCTAATACTAGCAACCGTTACCACACTGGTTTCGCCATTCTCAGCAAAGCCAAATACATCTATATCGGTATTCTTATTTAGTCCTGTAATATTCTTATCTGCTATCCTATCTATCGCCTCTATATGACCTCTTACTTCTATCGCTTTTTCAAACATTTCCATCTCTGCATACTTGAGCATTTTTTCAGTTAGTCTAGATTTAGCAAGGGTTAAATCACCCTTTAGAAAATCTATTACTGCATCTACTTCTTTACGATATTCTTCCCTCGTACACCTACCGGTGCAAGGCGCTAGACAATTACCTATATGATAATTAAGACACTCCCTTTTGCCCTTGCCATTTCTATAATGTACACAATCTCTGAGCTTATAGGTATTATTAATAATATCCATAAGAGTACCAGCATTAATTCTATTGAAGTATGGTCCAAAGTACATAGCCCCATCATTTAAAACTTTTCTAGTAACGGTAACTATAGGGTACTCATCTTTGTAATTAATCTTAATATAAGGAAAAGCCTTGCCATCTTTAAGTAGGATATTATAAAATGGCTGATGCTTGTGAATAAGGTTGCTCTCGAGATTAAGAGCCTCCAATTCACTAGGAGTTATAATGTATTCAAAGTCGTACACCTGCTCCACCATTTGGGCAACCTTGGGGTGCTTAACGGTGTTTAAAAAATAAGAAGAAACTCTGTTCTTCAATATTTTCGCCTTGCCTATATATATAATATTGCCATAGATATCCAACATCTTGTATACCCCCGGCTGATTAGGCAGAGCATGTACCTTTTCTTTAATCCTTTTTAATACATCTTCTCTCATTTACATTCCCAAATTGTTACTCTCTAATGCCACTAATTTCATTTTGTCTAGGCTCATAACTATATTATCTAGTTGTTCCCTTGCACTACTATCTATTGCTATAGCAGGAGGGCAAACCTCACCATTTACCTCGTGCTCCCTTAGCATAAATATAGCCGAATTATATAGTTCACTCTTTTCTAAGTATTTACCAAAGCTAAGACGAGTAGACATATCTTTATTTATGGCAGACTGTATGGTAGATAGATACACACCCATTTCACTATCGTCTAATAGTTTTAGTTCTCTCTGGGCCTTTAGATAAAATCTCATCTTGTGGAAGGAATACATATCGCCCTCCTCCACAGTTTTTGCCTTTGCTACCTTGTTTGCATTATAATAACTATTTTTGTAATCACTTAGTATTACACTTGCTTTTCTTTTAGGAGTAAGAACCTTAAAAGCCTTTAAATCCTCTTCTAATGATTTATCCAATGTATCCATAATTTTACCAATCCTGTTTACTAAGCGTTTTATCTTTTACATCGTCATAGTACTCAAAATACTTCTCTTTGTACTTAGAATACCCACCGTCCTTGCTGGACATCTGCTCCAATTCTGCTACCGTATAATCCGACATCGAAAATTCGTCTAGAGTCTCGGCAAGTTTCATCATTTCTCTTTCGTTCATATTATCCTCTCGCTATATATTATACTTGCTTTTACTCCTTTTTGTCAATACAAAAAAAGTGACACGATATAATGCAATATCCTTGGCATTATAAAGTCTCGTGTCACTTATTTTTATTTACGAATTCTTTGCTACATTACTCTTATTGTACTTTAAGCCTATCAAATAATAGTTTAATCCACTCTCATCAGTTACTGGCTTTTTCATAACGAAATCTTTTACATCAAAGGTAAAGATATAACTATTAATGCTACTGCTATCTGTACTAGATGCAGATAGTCTAACTCTGGATAAGTCGTCATTATTTACATCACATTCTATGCCACCTAGAGCATAATATTTGACATCTACGGTACAGCCCATTTGAGATAACGCCTTGGATACTCTATCTACAAATAATGGAACGGAATATGTGTCTACTAGGACAGATTCGCCATCTTCATTCTCAGATAGAGTCTTTCCAACGAAGAACTCCTTACTGAATAGTAATGTTGTAAACTTGGCCGATTTTTTCTCAGCCTCATTTAGATTGCAATTAATTAGATAATTTAGATAACTAAATAGCTCGTCATTTGGGTCGTAATTGCCCTCGGTACTATCAGAAATATTATCAAATTTCTTATCGAATCTAGCTAGACCCCCATTGTAACTCTCGGTCAAGAAATATCTGCTCTTTGCCATACTATCACTTAGATCATACTTAATAGTTTTTAGCGAAGCCTCTTTGTCCTGACTATTAACACCACTCAAATCAACCTCTCCTTGGTTAGCCCCATAATTAAGATATAACCACGAGCTAAACCACTTAGGAGTATAAACCATACTATCACTGGCACTAGTAACCCTATCGGAATAGGTTAAATCTAATATCATCTTAGTCTTTACACCATCGATAGGTTCATACTTATTTACAGTGTAATTAGTTAAATAATATAACGAATGGAACATCTGCATTTGGCTTATATAACTATCCAATTTGTCCGAACCAATATCCGATTGAGTCTTGTATTTGAAAGTATTTCTTAGTCCCAAATTGTACTCAAATTCATTCTTACCCGAAGTTTCACTTTTTAGATATACTTCGTTAGTTCCTCCAACTAAAATATAAGCAAATTCAGGAGTTTTTTGCTGAGAAGAAACCATATCATAGTAGTACTCAGTTACTGGAGTTTCGCCATCTTCTCCTACCGTTTGAAAGGAAGATTTGTTTCCCTCTTCAAATACTGTTACCATACCCAATTTTACTTTGCTAAAACTATTAGAAGAATTATCTAAAGATATATTAGTAAGCACAATCGCTTTTTCTATAACACCATAGGCAGATTTACCTATTAGGTTTGCCATAGTTACACCATCAATATCCCTTAGCGTAATAGAACCTCTGGATATTACATTATTAAATATTCCCCTCTCCGATTCACCACACACACCACCAATATATAGTGTTGTTAGATTATTACCTGTAATAGTTGCGTCCGATGTACAGTAATCAATAACACCAGCTGTATTTTTGCCAACTATTCCACCCACACGGGCTTGAGTCTTTAGAGTATTAGATATATTAAAATCTATATTGCTAGTGAAATTAATTTTGCCATTCATTGTGGAATTTCTAATCTCACCCAATTGCTCATTTGTACCAACTATTCCACCACAAGCAAGGCTACTAGAATCGGTGTAAACCATACTAATATCACCATTGCCAGTAGTAGTGGTTACAAAGCCATAGTTTACAGCCACCACAAGTCCTGCCGAAACTTTAGCATTGGTATTAGCATACAAATTAGTCTTTGCATTAGCATTGTATATAGCCGAACCAGCACTCAATTCTGGAATAATAGCAGATATCTTTACACCATCGGAATTTAATCTACCCGGTGCACCATCTTCGTAAGAAACTATGCCTTGGGTCTCGATATTGCTAATCTCAATATTCTCACCACTATGGTCAACTACACCTAGGGCTAGATTAAATTTCTTTACACCATCATCTACATTAGGCTTAACCTTGATAGCACCCTTTATTGTTACATTATCTACAAATTGACAACTATTGATAGCCGATGCGTCAAAATTGGTACAGTCATTCTGTGGGTTAAATACCTGATTACCCATAAATAACCTTAGGTCATATATAGCACCTGCATTATATAGGAAACAATTAACCGATACTTGCGAACTAGAATTTAAGTATTCCTTTAAGCCATTATCTATTGTCTCGGCCGAACTCTCTATCTTGGCTTCACCCAATTTAAAATTTCTAATAATCCTATTATTGCCATATAGATAATTACTAGCACCAATATTGATAGCTAGTGTCTCGCCATTACAATCAATATTCTTGGTTAAAACATAGGCTGTATCTTTGGCTTTGCCATCTATAGCTTTTAGTTCCTCTAGATTGGAGATATTAACAAGCGTTACCTTTTTCACCGTTCTATCTGACTTTGACATCGTGCCAAAAACAGTTTCCCATTCGGAAATGACACCATCTCCATCTAGGTCAACCGATACATTATTATCATTATTGCCCGTGCAATTGCACCCCGAGAAACCAGCTACTGCAGTAGTTAGCAAAGTTCCCACAAATATTTTTTTCCAAAGTTCTTTCATATTTCCTACCTACCAATAGTATTCGTAGAATTAACCTACTTTAAACACAATTTTGGTTATACTATTCTAAATATATATTAATTTTAGTAAATATGCCGAATTTAGTCAAATAAAATGTATTAGGTGATAGGAGAACTTGCCTATTCGTTATCCACAAAGGCTATATATATGTGGATAACCCTTATTATTAATTATTTAAAAAATGCCACAAAAAGGACTAATATTGGTAGTACTCTATTAGCACCACATAATTAGTCCTTAAAATATTATTTAATTATTTTAGGTTAAAGAAAGCATCTCTACCTAGATATTTACTAGCACTATCTAGCTCTTCCTCTATACGAAGCAATTGATTGTACTTAGCAACTCTATCTGTTCTAGATGGAGCACCAGTCTTAATCTGACCAGCATTAAGTGCTACAGATAGGTCAGCAATAGTAGTATCCTCAGTTTCACCCGATCTATGAGATACTACAGCTGTGTATCCTGCTCTATTAGCCATTTGGATAGCATTTAGAGTCTCGGTAAGTGTACCGATTTGGTTAAGTTTAATTAAGATAGAATTAGTTACTCCTAATTCAATACCTTTCTTTAATCTATCTGTATTAGTAACAAATAGGTCATCACCAACTAATTGGATTTTCTTGCCTAATTTAGCTGTCATAACT
>CAYTNS010000018.1:0-20984 GCA_964439345.1 uncultured Christensenella sp. | reverse complement strand
AGATGATTAATAAAATCATTGACGAAACTGGCGTTAAGATTGATATTGAAGACGATGGTAGAGTAATGATTTGTGGTACAGATACTGTAAAATCTAATAGGGCAAAAGAAATTATCCTATCTATCGCAGAAGATGTAGAAGTAGGCAAAATCTATACTGGTAAAGTAGTTAGAATCCTTCAATTTGGCGCTTTTGTTGAGATTGGATACAATAAAGATGGTATGATTCATATTTCTAAACTATCTAATAAGAGAGTAGAGAAAGTTGAAGATGTTGTAAATATCGGTGACGAGGTTGAGGTAGAGGTTATTAAGATTAATGACGGAAAAATTGACCTAAAATTAATCGGTACTTACAAAAAAGATTAATTACATTATAGACCTATCAATTGATGGGTCTATTTTTCTTTTCTTATTCATATAGTGAAATTAAGAAGGTTTAATATATGAATTTAAAGAGAATAAGAAGAATATCCAGCGTAATAATTATCTGTATGCTATGTCTCATTGGGCTTTATCTTGGCACTAGTTCGTACAATTATGTTTTTAATTATCAAAACGAAAATGTCATATATAATGGCAATACCGAGTCAAATAAAGTATCCCTAATGATTAATGTATATTGGGGTACAGAATATTTAGATGATATACTATCAATACTAGAAGAATATGGTGTAAAAACGACCTTTTTTGTGGGTGGACAATGGGTAGAAAAAGAAAGTGAAATGCTGGAAAAAATCATTGCAGATGGTCACGAAATAGGTAATCACGGGTACTTTCACAAAGACCAAGAATATCTAAATTATGACCAAAATTATGAAGAAATAAAAGTAAATCACGAATTAGTTAAAGGCCTTACAGGGGTTAAGATGAATCTATTTGCTCCACCCAGTGGGAGCTTTAATAAATCTACCTTGTCTTCAGCTAAAGACCTAGGTTACACCGTTATTATGTGGAGCAGGGATACTATTGACTGGAGAGATAAAGATGCAAATACTATATTTAGTAGAGCAACTAGTGGAATAAAGGGTGGGGACTTAATACTTGCTCACCCAACTAGCGAGACACTCAAGGCTCTGCCATTAATACTAGAATACTACAAAATAAATAACCTAGTATGCACAACCGTAAGCGACTGCTTAAAATAGGCAATTATGGTAAAATTTTCTTAAATATTTAAGCCACAAATAACCAAAATTGTTTTATCTATTTTCATTTATATGATATACTTATGTTATAAGAAAATTTGGGGAAATATTAAAATAAATAATATTTTAAAGAAAAATATATTATCCAGGTGGAACTTTGGCAGTATATCCTACGAAAACGAGTGAACTCAATATCAGAAGTACTAGATTAAAGAGGGGAATTACTTTAGTCTCCGTCTTTTCTGTACTTTTTTTATTATTAGCATTTAATTTCATAAAAATTTTCAATATAGCTATAATTGGTAGCTTTGGATTGCTTGTATATCCTCTTTGCTTATTTTTTATAGCCCTTGGCATTTTAAATATCTGCAATAAAGAGATTCAAGTATCAAAAAAGATAGTTATTTACTCCATAGTTTGGCTATGTGTATTTACACTTATTTTGCAAATGGCAACCAGCAAGGATATTGATGCCGGATTTGGAGCATATCTAGAGACAACATTCAAGTCCTGTGCTACGGCTGGTGGGGTGCTATTCGGGATAATCCTATATCCTATACACTATATCACCCATACGGTGGCAACTTATGTAATTTTAGCTATTGCTCAGATTGTATTTACATCTATTTTGATTGATAAAATTTATCTAGAAGTAAAAAATGGTAGAGAGCAAAAAGCTAAAAAAGATAATATGGTTTACAAAAACGATAGCAAGATAGAAGAGGAATCGGAGCAAGTAGAAGAAAACGAAGAAATATATGAAGATAGTCTGGAAGAAGAAATTCCAGCTAAAGACGATGACGATATCTTTATTGACGACGATAATGAACCTATAGAAGAACAAAAGACCACAGCCAAATCTTTACTTGGTCTTACTAGTGAGAAATTTGAAAAGAGGGATTACCCAAAGACTACATCGTATATTGATAAATTAGAAAAGACGATGGAAGAGGCTGAAGAGGTAGAGGAAGAGGAGACTATAAGCACTATCTCTACTAAGACCACATCTTCTAATAAACCAAATATTTTTGTACACGAAGATGATAATTTATCTCCTTTCGAAAAACCTAGCGAACCTGTAAAATCTGAGCCTGTAAAAACTCAAAAAGAGATAGAAGACGAAGAAAGAAGAAGGTCTGCACTAGAATTTTTGAATATTACTCAGGGTAAATTTGAGACTAAAACTAGGCAAAAAGGCATTGATAATGTCGAACCAAATAAAGTATTTGCCGATGATATCAAGTCTACTACTAAAGGCCTAAATGCCGAGAGAAATGCAAATATAGATAGATTAAATCAATTAAGAAATAATTCCTTAGATAATCAAAATATAATGAGTGGGAATAATGCAAATAGCTATAATCCATTCAAGGAAAGGGAGCAAAACACTCCTAAAAATAATGATATCTTTGACCCAACATTTACTAAAAAGGAATTTAATGAAAGGGCAGAGGAATTTAGAAAAGATAATATAACTATAAACGATAGATTCAATGCTCTACCTAAAATGGCTCAAAAGGTATATAATGGAGAGGCAAACGAGGATAGGGTAGAGGCCGAGACCATTAAAGGCATACATCAGGTATCATTTAATGATAGTAAGCCTATTAGACCTAAGCCTACTCAAAAGGTGTATAAGAAGCCACCTAAATACATTAAACCTCCATTTGACCTACTAAAGAAGTATCCATCAACTATAGAGCAAGACCAAGCCTATATAGAAGAAAAAGGCAATCTAATAGTAGAGACCCTACGAGCATTCAAGATTGAGACCAAAATCGTAAATGCTGTAAAAGGTCCAACATTTACTAGATTTGAATTACAGATGGCTCCAGGTATTCCTGTAAGCTCCATTAATAATAAAATTGATGACCTAAAGATGGCACTAGAGAGTTCTTGTAGATTGCAAGTGCCAATCCCTGGTAAAAATGCTTTTGGTATAGAAGTTCCTAATAAAAATAGGATTACAGTGGGACTAAGAGAAATACTAGAAAGTTCCAATTTCCAAAATAGTAAATCACCACTAACCTTTGCGCTAGGTAAAGATATTACTGCCGATTGCAAGGTTGCTAGTATAGATAAATTGGTTCATACTCTTATTGCCGGTGCTACAGGCAGTGGTAAATCGGTATGCTTAAATACATTACTGCTAAGTCTACTTTATAAGGCATCACCAGAAGATGTAAGACTTCTACTAGTAGACCCTAAAACGGTTGAATTTAGTGCATTTAATAATTTACCACATATGCTTATACCTAATACAATTACTGAGTGTGACAAGGCTGTAGACGCACTTAGTTGGCTGGTATCCGAGATGGATAATAGGTATCGTAAGTTAAATGCTTTAGGGGTTAAAAAGATAAGTGAATACAATGAAACTCCTGAGGTATTGAGTGGTTCTACTCCTAAGATGTACTATATAGTAATGGTATTTGATGAAGTGGGCGACTTTATGACTAGGGCTAAAAAGGAAATTGAAGAAAAGATTAGATTACTTGCTGCTAAATCTAGAGCCTGTGGTATTCATTTAATCCTAGCAACACAAAGACCTACGGTAGATGTAATCACTGGTACGATTAAGGCAAACTTGCCTAGTAGAATTGCTTTTGCTGTTAATTCTGCTATAGATAGCAAAACAATTTTGGAAAGTTCGGGTGCTGAATATCTACTAGGTATGGGTGATATGTTGTATCTTCCTTATGGTTCTAATGATATTGAAAGAATACAAGGTTGTTTCGTTGATAATGACGAATTAAAGGCTGTAATTAACTTTATCAAGGATAATAACGAAGCAATCTACGATGAAGAGATAGAAGACCAAATGTTTAATAAAAAGGATTCTTTCGATTCGGGTAATTCGGCAGATAATGCCTTTGACCCACTTATGAAAGATTGCCTAAGATTCTTTATTAAATCAAAGAAAGCTAGTGCTTCCTCATTACAATCGTGCTTCGGAATTGGTTATCCAAAGGCTAATAAGATTGTGATGCAGATGGAGAGGGCTGGATTTGTTTCGGCTGGAGATAACAATGGCAGAAGAACATTATTTATTACTCCACAAGAATTTGAAGAAAGATTTGGTGAGGGGATAGACGAATAATGAATATAGAAGACTTTAAGAAGAAAAAAATCGGCTTTATTTCCCTTGGTTGTGATAAAAATAGAGTCGATTTGGAAAAGATGATATACAAATGTAAGCAATTTGGATTGGAAATAGTAAATGACCCAAAACTTGCTAATATTATAATAGTAAATACTTGTTCATTTCTAGAGGCATCTAGACTGGAATCAATCGAGAATGTCTTAGAAATGGCTAATTACAAAGGTGATAACCTTGAAAAAATAGTTGTTACCGGTTGTTTAAATGAATTGGGTTACTCCGATTTGCAAGAGAGTATGCCCGAAGTTGACGAATTTGTAAGGCTAAAAGATAATGCAAATATCGTTAAAATACTTGCAAATTTATATGGACTGGATATAGATGGTGAGATGGCTGAGGGCAGAGTACTAACTACAGCTAGTCACTATGGATATCTAAAAATTGCCGATGGTTGCAATAATTTCTGTTCTTACTGCTTAATCCCATATATTAGGGGTAGAAATAAATCAGAAAGCATTGAAAACCTATATAACGAGGCTTGTGACCTAGCACAAAAGGGTGTCAAAGAATTAATCCTAGTAGCCCAAGATGTTACTAAATATGGCCTTGACCTATATGGCACGAGAGCCATCGTCGACCTAATTCAAAAACTAAGCACGATTGATAAAATCGAAGGAATTAGATTATTATATTGCTATCCTGAAGAAATGACAGATGAACTGATTGAAGAGATAGCAAATAATCCTAAGGTAATTAAATACCTAGATATTCCATTGCAACACATATCTAATCCAATACTAAAGGCGATGAATAGGAAATCTACAAAGGAAAGCATTTATGATTTATTTACCAAATTAAAAGATAGGATTCCTAATATCGTACTTAGAACGACATTTATTTTGGGCTTCCCTGGGGAGACCGATAATGATGTAGATGAAATAGAAAATTTCTTGAAAGAATTTAAACTGCAAAATGTTGGATTCTTTAAATATAGCAGAGAAGAGGGGACTAGGTCTTACGATTTCCCAAATCAGATAGATGAGGAAATAAAAGAAGAAAGACTTAGACGATTATCTCAGGTACAGTATAACATTCAGTTATCGTACAATAATAGTTTGATAGGCAAAGAATTTGATGCAATAATCGATTATATTGATGGAGGTGTATCGGTCGCTAGATACTATGGTCAAGCACCTCTAATCGATTCAGTGATTTATATAAATGAACCACTGGAAATAGGAAAAAAATACAAAATAAAAATTACAAACAAATCTGATTATGATTTAGAAGGAGAAAAATTATGAATATACCAAATAAAATTAGTTTAGCAAGAATAATGGCAATGCCTCTATTTATGTTATTCTTCCTACTTGATTTCCCTGGTTCAAAATTTATTGCTTTAGGAATATTTATCCTAGCAACCATTAGTGATGCCGTAGACGGACACATCGCTAGAAAATATCACTTAGTTACCGATTTAGGTAAATTTTTAGACCCAATTGCAGATAAACTACTTGCAACTACTGGATTAATTTTCTTAATTGTAGGTTCAAACCCAGTTATCCCTAATCCTTATGGTGCAATCTTTATGTTTATTATGATTCAAAGAGATTATGTCGTAACAGGTCTTAGACAAATCGCTCAATTAAAAGGTGTAGTAATCGCTGCCGATAAATGGGCAAAAATCAAAGCAAACTTCCTATATGCTAGTTTGATTTATGGTCTATTAATAGCATCATTAAATGATTTTGCAAATATCGCCGGTACTCCATTTATGAAGTACTTTACAATCGTATTCTACGTACTTGTAGGTATTACTGCAGTTCTTATTATTAATTCGGAGATTATCTATCTAGCACATAACTTCCACGTTTTCAAAGAGAAAAAGGAAGACGATGTAAAAGTAGAAGAAAAAACCGAAGTTAAAGTAGAAGCAGTAGAAGAGAATGTTGAGGCTAAAGAGGAAGCAAAACCAGCTACTAAAACTACTACTAGAAAAAGAACTGTAAAGAAGGAAGAAAAATAATTCTTTATAAACTTTACTTATGAAAATATCGTGTATCGCATTAAATTCAAATTCAATAAACACGCAGAATCAATTTAAAATAATTGATTATCTGAAAGTCAAATTATATGAAATAGGGGAGAATATATCCCTTATTTCATATTTTGATAATTCCGAAGAAAACCTAAAGGGATTAAATATTTCATCATACGATTTTATCTTTGTGATAGGAACAAATTCTACTATCTACAATAATAATATCAAGCAAAATCTATGTAAAATATTTTCGGATAAGCTAAAAGATTTTGATTCAACTGTAAACTCGCTAAAGAAATATTGTTTAAATAACAATATTCCTTTTTCCGTGCAGGAGGAAATGGAGTGCAAACTCCCATCTGCATCAATCCCACTATGTGACGAAGATTATTATGACAATGGCTTTATGTACAAATTTAATAATACTTACATAGTTTATTTGCCCGAAAATATGCCCTTCGTGACAAATTCTTATCAAAGATACATTCTGCCTTTACTAAATGACCTAATTGGCTTTAAGAGGGATTTTGTAGTCTTAAAATGCTTTGGAATATTAGAAAAGGATATCAAGACTATTTTAGCCGATTACTTTGGCAGAAAAGATATAACCCTACAAATAAGGTCCGATGGTCTAGATAGTGCAATATACATTAGATATGATGGCACTCTAGAAAAGATTGCTTTGCAAAATATAATATCTGATATTTGTAGCAAACTAAGCAAATTTATATATGCCACCGATGATACATCGCTATATGATATGGCTCTAGACTTACTCACTCTTAGAAATAAAAAAGTAATAATAGGGGAAACTCTAACATTTGGCAATATTACTAAAAGACTATCTAGTAGAAAAAACAGTAATATTACAGAATCATTTATTTTTACAAACAGAGAGGGGATACTAAAGTATACCAAGGTTAATCCTAAGGCTATCGAAAATTATGGATTATATTCGGTCAATTCCATATATGAACTTACCAATGCAATGCTTGGACTATCTAATGCTGATATTGCATTATTTGTACTAGGGGATACCAAGGATAGCGATATTTGTTACATTGCCTGTGGCGATATCGATGGCATACATGTATACAAAAATAAAATAAATGATAAGAGTGATAATTTGATAGAGAATATATCCAAAACAGCAATTTTTTATTTAATCAAAAAACTTAAGCAAAATGATTTGCAAATGTAATTAAAAATAGGTATAATTATATAAAACAAATGTTTGATAAAGGAAAAAATAATTATGGACGACAATAAAAGAAAACAACTAGAACAAGCCATTTCACAGATTGAGAAACAATTCGGAAAAGGTTCTATTATGAAACTAGGTGATGAGGTTCACAAAAGTATAGATGTAATCTCTACAGGCTGTATGACACTAGACCACGCACTAGGAATAGGTGGAGTGCCTAAGGGAAGAATAATCGAGATATATGGACCAGAGAGTTCTGGTAAAACTACTCTTACCCTTCATATCGTAGCCGAAGCACAGAAGCAAGGTGGAACAGCTGCATTTATCGATGCTGAACACGCTCTTGACCCAGTATATGCTAGTAAACTAGGTGTAGATATCAATAACCTACTTATATCTCAACCAGATACCGGCGAACAAGCACTAGAAATATGTGAAGCACTTGTTAGAAGTGGTGCTGTAGATTGTATAGTAATAGATAGTGTTGCTGCTCTTACTCCTAAGGCCGAAATTGATGGTGAGATGGGCGATAGTTTTATGGGTATACAGGCTAGACTTATGAGTCAGGCTCTTAGAAAATTAACTGGTATTATAAATAAATCAAATGCTTGTGTAATATTTATCAACCAATTAAGAGACAAAATTGGTGTAATGTATGGTAACCCAGAAACTACTACTGGTGGTAAGGCGCTTAAATTCTATTCATCAATCAGAATGGATATCAGAAAGACCGATGTCATAAAAGATGGCTCTGAAATAATTGGTAATAAAACAAGAGTTAAGATAGTTAAAAACAAATTAGCACCTCCATTCAAAACAGCTGAATTCGATATTATGTATGGTACAGGAATCAATAACGAGGGTTGTGTAATCGATATGGCAATTGAATTAGAGATAGTTCAAAAGAGTGGTTCTTGGTATAGCTACAATGGAGATAAAATTGGTCAGGGTAAAGAAAATGTTAAATTGTTCTTACAAAATAATCCTGAGATATATGAAGAAGTTAAAAATCAAATTAATGAAAAATTAAGATAATTATATAAAAGATAATTATATAAAAGATCTACTTCAAGTGTGAAGTAGATTTTTTATAGCAAATAGCCAGTCGTAAGAAGTATCAGTTTTATATAAATCATTAAGACTTTTGTCAATATAGATAGTTTCAATATTTGATGTAAAGCAGGTATCTGTAATTAGGTTGCAACACTCCACATAATACGATACCTTACCAAAATCTACAATATCTAAATTATCCAAATATTCAATAAACATATCTTTATTTTTGTAAGATTTTAATAGCGTCCTATTTCCAGCATATTCTCTATATAAATTGTATGAGGTATACTTATTTGCATCAAAAGTAATCTCTATAGAATTATCTATCTTCCTTGTATTGATTATTAGTTTGTCTACATATGATGCTTTGGAATATTCGGGAAGATATCTAGTGGAAAACAATGCAGTACTTTTGTATCTATCGGGGATACTATCATTAGCCAAATACACCTTGTGTTCTTCCTTTAATTTGATTTCATCGATATCACATTCTACGATACTTTTAGGTGAGATAAAGTCGCTAGGTGAAACGTCCCTGTAGAGGCTATCGCAAATACTTTTTAGCATCATTGTAGCATATGTTCCACCATTATTTGCGCCCTCCAAATGATATTCTTTTTCCATAGAATAATTACCAAACCACACAGCCATTCGGTCGGCAGTGGTGTAAGCTAAACTATAACAATCGGTATTAAGATTAGTATCTTTCACTGCAACCGTTCCCGTCTTCCCAGCGATATCATAAGGCAAATTTGATAGTTTTGATGATGTCCCATTCTTTGTGGATTTCTGTAGGCTTTTTGTCATTAAATATGCTGTATCGTCTTTAAATACATTACTTTCTGACACAAAACTATTATAAATTGTCACATTTCGTTTATTTTCAATCTTTAAAATTATATTACTATTTTCGTATTTTCCATTAAAGATAAGTGGTGAATAGCTATCTAAAATATTTTGTAAAGTAAAACCGTATGTCGTGCCTCCTAGAGCTAGGGCATATCCATCATCGCTATCATCAAAGGTAAGTCCACATTTATTTGCATACTCCTTACACTTATCTAATCCCACCATATTACACACTTTGACGGCAGGGATATTTAGACTTTTTGATATGGCGTCTTCTATGCTAACATATTCATTTTTATATCCTCCCACATCATTGGGCGAGTAGCCATCATAATTAATATAACCATCGTATATTTGGGTTACGGGAGAGATAAGCCCTTCTTCCATTGCAGGGGCATAAACTAGTATCGGTTTAATAAGGCTACCCGGTTGTCTTTTTAAATCTATAAGATTATATCTACTTCTACTAGCAATAGCCGAAACATAGTTTGTTTTGTTATCTATTATCATAGCCAAGCTATCTGCTATATTGCCGTATGAATTTTTATGATAAAGGCTATCGTCCTCTACTATGCTTTCTAGCTTTTCTTGCTTGGATTTTGACTTGCCCGTATATATTTTTAGCCCTCTAGTATATACTTGCTCTTCATCAATATTTAAAATCTTTATGACCTCACTTATAGCGAATTGGTCGTACAAATCTAATTTGTTATTTTTACTTATATCCGAGGGTGTCACTTTTATATCTTCCGATGTTGCACTATTATACTCATTCTCGCTTATGTACCCGTCTTTTAACATCTCTTTTAAAACTAGATTTCGTCTCTGTGTGCATTTTTCTATATTTGAGATAGGGGAATAATATGATGGAGAATTAATGCAACCAGCAAGTACACAGCTTTCCGTCAGATTCAAATCACTTGCACTTTTTGAGAAATATCTATAACTTGCATTTTCTATTCCATAAGCGCCACTGCCGTAGTATATTTCATTTAGATATGCCGATAGTATTTCTTCTTTGCTATTTTCTTTTTCCAATTTTAATGATAAATAAATTTCCTGTACTTTCCTTTTTAGTGTTTTGTCTTTAGATAAAAATTTGTTTTTTATCAGTTGCTGAGTAATAGTACTTCCTCCAGCTACAACCTTTCTTGCAAAGATATTATCTAGTCCCGATTTCACAATCCTCTTTGCATTGATGCCTTTGTGACTAAAAAAATTTTTATCTTCTATAGATATAAATGCGTTTATGGTATTTGCATTTAATTTGCTAATATCTATTTTTTCTCTACCACTATGTACCTTATTGCTATTGCCATCGCTATCTATCAGGTAGCACGCACTCTCATCTGCGTCTAGGCTTAAATCAATATCTCTTACCTCATTTATTATGGTGATAGTCCAAATGGCGAGTGCCGATAAGGCTAGGGTAATTATTATTAAAATAACCATTAGTATCTTTTTTAGTGTATCTCTTTTTCCCATTCATCTCTCTTTTAAATACTGCAATCTATTTTAATAAATGACTTGAAATTTCAGCCTAAATATTATATACTTAGTTTGTACAATTTATTTTATTATAATAGGTGAATTATGTTTTATTTTATAAAAACTTTCGGCTGTCAGATGAATGTCCACGAATCGGAAAAATTGGCAGGTATGCTAGTATCCCTAGGATATGAAAAAACTGACAATATGACTAAGGCCGATTTAATTGTTTTCAATACATGTAGTATTAGAGATGGTGTTGACCAAAAGATAATGGGCAATATCGGCGCAACTAAGAAACTAAAGAAAAATAAGCCAAATTTAATTATTGCAGTATGTGGCTGTATGACTCAAGCAGATGGGTCTAGCGAATTGGTATCTAGCAAATTTCCTTTTGTAGATATCATTTTTGGCACACACAATTTGCATTTATTCAAAGACTATCTTCAAAAAAGACTAGAATCAAATAAGAAGATAAGAGATGTTTGGGAAAAAGAAGCTGGGATATTTGAGTCAGTTGAAATGCTAAGAGACAATATGTTTTCTAATGCGTGGGTAAATATCAATTACGGCTGTAATAATTTCTGTTCATATTGCATTGTTCCTTATGTTAGGGGCAGAGAAAGGAGTAGAAATCCTGAGGATATTATCGCCGAGGTAAAGGGACTAATAGCTGAGGGATATAAATATATTACTTTACTAGGTCAGAATGTAAATAGTTATGGCAATGACTTTGAAGATAAGAAAATCAATTTTGCATATCTATTAAAAACTCTTAGCGAGTTAGACGGGGATTTTAGATTAAAATTTATGACATCGCACCCAAAGGATTTGAGTGAGGAGTTGATTAGAGTTATAGCTGAGAGTGATAAAATATGCAAGTGTATTCACTTACCAATCCAATCGGGAAACAATAAAGTTCTAAGGGAGATGAATAGAAAATACACCAGAGAGCATTATCTAACACTCATTGATACAATCAGAAAATATATGCCAGATGCTTATATCTCAACCGACTTAATAGTTGGCTTCCCTGGGGAAACTGAAGAGGAATTTTTGGATACAGTAGATATGGTTGAGAGAGTTAGATACGATGGAGTATTTGCTTTTATGTATTCTAGAAGAAAGGGTACGGTGGCAGATAAAATGGAGAACCAAGTAGATGAAAATATCAAGAAAGATAGGATACATAGACTATTGCAAGTATCCAAAAATATTACTAAAGAAAGAAACAAAGAACTTGTCGGTAAGTCTCTAAATGTCATAGCTGTAGCAAAATCAGATGATGGATATGAGACACTATCCGATAGTGGCAAAACAATATTTGTAGAAAATGCCGAACTTATAAGCAATAATTTCTACACAGTAAGGATTACTAAATTTGCTAAAAATAAATTATTTGCCACTTTAGAAAAATAACACAATTTACATAATTTTAGGAGAAAAAAACAATGGCACTTTCACCAATGATGACCCATTATTTGGAAACAAAAGGTAAATATCCAGATGCAGTTTTATTTTATAGATTAGGTGACTTCTATGAAATGTTTTTTGAGGACGCAGAATTATGTGCTAGAGAACTAGAGCTAACCCTTACAGGTAAGGATTGTGGACTAGAAAAAAGAGCACCTATGTGTGGCATACCTCATCACGCAGCAGAGGGATACATTGCTAGACTACTAGATAGGGGATACAAGGTTGCTATATGTGAGCAACTAACCGAACCTAAAAAGGGTGTTAAGATAGTAGAAAGAGATGTTGTAAGGGTTATAACCCCCGGAACTATAATAGATTCATCTATGCTAGATGAGAATAAAAATAATTATATTTCGGCTATATACAAGGAAAAAGACAATATCGGAGTATCTATAATAGATATATCAACTGGTAAATTTGAAGTAACCGAATTTACTGGCAACACTATTTTATCTCAATGCAATGATTATCTAGTTAGTGTTAGACCTAGCGAAGTGATTGTTAATAATGAAATGAAACCTTTTTATGATATGCTACCTGCCACCCAAGCACAATTTTTACCAATAGCAGAAATTTATGATGATAGCAATTTTTCGTATGTTGAGGCTCAAGCAACGCTTAGGAAGCAATTAAACACCGATTCATTGAAATCTTATAATGTAAATAACCGTCATTTTGCAATCATTAGTGCTGGAGCAGTCCTAAATTACATCAAGGAAACACAAAAAAGAGAATTATCTCATATAGACGAAATCCAGTATTTTTCTATGGATAACTATATGCAAATAGACTCCAATTCTAGAAGAAAT
Organism: uncultured Christensenella sp.; assembly: GCA_964439345.1. Taxonomy (GTDB): domain Bacteria; phylum Bacillota; class Clostridia; order Christensenellales; family UBA1242; genus UBA11490. The sequence goes on along the minus strand of CAYTNS010000018.1, from coordinate 7,814 downwards.
CTAGAGTTACTAGAAAATTCTAAAGATAGGAAGAAAAAAGGCTCATTATTCTGGATTTTGAATAAAACTAAAACTTCTATGGGCGCTAGACTTCTAAAAACATATATAGAGCAACCACTTTTCAATGACAAACTAATTAATTATCGTCTAAATGCTGTAGAAGAGCTAGTAAAAAATATCGTTATTAGAGAAAAAATAGGGGATATTCTATACAATATTTACGATATAGAGAGGCTTTGTGGTAGGATTAGCTACAATAACCTAGTAGCATCTGACTGTGTTATTCTTAAAAATTCATTAAGAGAATTGCCTGAATTAAAGGCACTTTTATCTAAATTTACAAGCGCTGGGCTTACTAATATAAAAGAAAATATCAGCGAATTTAATGATATAGTAGACCTGCTAGATAGAGCGATAGTAGATAAAAATAATGATAGAGTTTCCAAAAAAGATATGGAAATAATCAAATATGGCTACAATAAGGAACTAGATGAATATATAGACATCTCAAAATCAGGCAAAATCTGGATAAGTGAACTTGAGGCAAAGGAAAAACAATCAACAAATATCAAAAATTTGAAAGTATCATACAATAAAGTTTTTGGATATTACATCGAGGTTCCTAATTCTCAAGCATCTAGTGTTCCTTACTATTATATTCGTAGGCAGACACTAGCAAATGCCGAGAGATATGTAACAGATGAATTGAAACAAATTGAAGAAAAAATCATAAATGCCGAGGCATTAAAAATCGCCCTTGAAAAGCAATTATTTGATGAAATCAGAAATACATTACTTGCTAAAATCGATGAATTAAAGACCACAGCTAAGGCTGTAGCAGAATTAGATACCCTTTTATCATTTGCTACGGTTGCAGTGGAGAGAAATTACTGTAAACCAATAATTAATAAAAATATAAAAAATATCGAGATTATGGGTGGCAGACACCCTGTAATCGAGGTTACAAATAAATCGGAAGAATTTATTCCAAATGACACTATTTTAAATTCGGAAGATAGCAGAACAATGATAATTACAGGCCCTAATATGGCTGGTAAAAGTACATATATGAGGCAAGTGGCTTTGATTACATTACTAGCACATATTGGCTCATTTGTACCTGCTACATCTGCTAAAATTTGTTTAACCGATAGAATCTTTACTAGAATTGGTGCAAGTGACGACCTATCTATGGGTCAAAGTACCTTTATGGTAGAGATGAGTGAGGTTAGCAATATATTAAAAAATGCTACCAATGATAGCCTAATTTTGCTAGACGAGATAGGTAGGGGAACTTCTACCTTTGATGGACTAAGTATTGCTTGGGCTGTTATCGAGCACATATCAAAAAATTTGAAAGCAAAGACCCTTTTCTCAACACACTATCACGAACTAACCGAACTTGAGGGACTACTTGATGGGGTTAAAAATTACAAGGTATCAGTCAAAGAATTTAATAATTCCATCATTTTCTTAAGAAAAATAGTAAGGGGTGGTGCTAGTAGAAGTTTCGGAATAGAGGTTGCATCTCTAGCAGGATTACCAGAAAGTGTACTAGAAAGAGCTAGAAGTATTTTGCATATTCTAGAGCAAAATGATTTAACTAGAGAGAACCATTTGACCTCAAATCTAGACGAAAATTACGCTCAGAAGAATATTGAAAACAATAAAAATATAAAGAAAATCACGGGAATACTTAGCGATTTAGATGTAAATACTCTTACCCCTCTAAATGCTTTTGATATCCTAATTCAATTAAAAAATTATTTAAAGAAGGAATAATATGTCTGTAATTAATGTACTTGACAAATCTGTATACAATAAGATAGCAGCAGGAGAAGTGGTAGAAAAACCAGCCAGTGTTGTAAAAGAACTAGTAGAAAATAGTATCGATGCTGGTGCTACTAGTATTAGTATTGAAATACTAGATGGTGGCATCTCTTACATAAAGGTTAGCGACAATGGCAAAGGAATATCTTATGATGACTTTGAAAAGGTCTTTTTGCCACACGCAACCAGCAAGGTAAAAACAGTTGACGACCTATCTAAAATAGGCACTTTAGGCTTTAGAGGTGAGGCTCTAAGCTCTATTTCGTCCGTTTCCAAAGTCACTATGGCATCAAAAACAGAAGAGGACGACTCCGGCTATCAAATAAAGGTTACAGGAGGGGATTTAGGTGAAATAGTTCCAATAGGAGCAACCAAAGGCACATATATGATGGTAGAAGACCTATTCTACAATATCCCAGCTAGAAAAAAGTTCCTAAGAAAGCCAAAATTAGAAGAAAACGAAATAACCAATTACATCGCTAGACTGATAATGGCGAATCCTAATATTAGCATTAAATATTCTGCCGATAATAAGGTTATATATCAATCTTTTGGCAGTGGTATTTTTGATGCAATATATGCAGTATATGGCAAGTCAATCGTAGATAATATTACCGAATTTTCATTTGAAAAGGGGGATTTTGCCTTTAGTGGATATCTAGGTAAACCTACTTTTTCCAAGTCAAATAGGACATATCAGACCTTAATTGTTAATGGTAGATATGTTATTAATCAAACCATATCAACTGCCGTATACAAAGCCTATGAAAACTTTATGATGAAGGGTAATTTCCCATTTTTCGTAATATACCTTAATATCCCACTAGACAAGGTCGATGTAAATGTCCACCCAAATAAACTAGATGTAAAATTTGAAGATAGCAATCAATTATTTGGTATAGTATACAATGGCGTAATAGATATTCTATATAAACTCAATAATACTAAAAATATCACCTTAGACGAAAAAGAAGACGATATCGAGGTAGATAGAAGCAAATTACAAATATTATCAGACCTTAAAAAATCGCTAAATATAGAGAGTATTTCTAGTAAACCTGAAACTCAAAGCAGTATGACAATCGAAGAGGTTGAATTGCCTAGTAGTACTATATCAAAAAGCGAAGAGTATGAAATAAATAAGGAAACCAAAGAAAAATCTGACTTAATTAATAATTTGGAAAATGCTGATGTTGATAGTGAAACTATTGAGAAAATTATTCCATTCTTTACAAATAGCACTACCGATTTTAGCATTCAATCTCCTAGACACAATGCAGAAGAAATGGAAATAGAAGCCACTATTAATCCTGAACCAACATATATAAAGCCTAGTATTGAAAAAATCTCCATACTTTCCGATACCAGTGATATTAGAATAATTGGAACAATTTTTGATACTTATATTTTGGTTGAGCGAGAGGGAAAATTAATTATAATCGACCAACACGCTGGACACGAAAGATTGCTCTTTGATAAATTTTCTAAGGAACTAGATAATAAAGAAGTTGCCATTCAGCCTCTTTTAGTTCCATATATTTTAGAGACTAATTTACAGGAAAATATATTTATAACCGAGAATATCGACTGTATCAAGGAATTGGGCTTTGAAATAGAGGATTTTGGCGATAATTCGTACAAAATTAGCACCGTTCCTATGCTGTTTAGAGATGTAAATATCAATGAATTTTTTGATTCAATCCTTAGTGATTTGGATAATAAATTGATTATGACAAAAGACCAAACTATTAGAGATTACCTTGCAAAATCGGCTTGTAAAGCTGCAGTAAAGGGCAATGATAGATTATCTCAAAACGAGATTATAACATTAGTAAGTGAATTATACAAACCTAATCAAGTATTACTATGTCCACACGGCAGACCAATATTTATCGAATTTACTCAAAAAGAGATAGAAAAATGGTTCAAAAGGATTGTATAGATATGTATGATTCAATTATAATTTTGGGCGCTACAGCCACAGGCAAAACGGATATTAGCATTAGACTAGCAAAAAAATTAAATACCGAAATAATCAATGCCGATAGTATGTATATCTACAAAAATCTTAATATCGGCACAGCTAAGCCAACAGAAGAGGAAATGGCAGGGGTTACGCATCATTTAATTAGCATAGTAGATGAGTGCGATACTTTCAATGTCTCCGAATATAGAGAATTAGCCAAGAAAATAATAGGTGAATTTAGAGAAAGAAACTTAATGCCTATCATTGTTGGTGGTACAGGCTTTTACATAGATAGTCTAATAAAAGATTATTCATACGGTGAAACAGGCTCAAATATGCAATTAAGGGAGCAATTGCAGGGCGAATTAGATAAGTACGGTAAAGAATATATCTTTGATAAACTTAAAACTCTTGACCCCATTTCTGCCGAAAAATTGCACCCTAATGATACTGTAAGAGTAATAAGAGCAATTGAAATAGCATTATCTTCTAGTACCAATAAATCGGGGATAATTAATTTAGAAAAGCCATTACTATCTAACCCCCTAATCATAGGTCTAAATATGAATAGAGAATTGCTATACTCTAGAATAAATCAAAGGGTAGATATAATGCTAAAAGATGGGCTATTAGATGAAGTAAAAAACCTATACGATAGGGGCTTTACCCCTGAAAATAATCAATGTATGAAAGGCATTGGTTATAAGGAAATTACCGAGTATCTAGGTGGGAATTATGACCTAGATACAGCAATAGAAAAAATAAAACAACATACTAGAAACTATGCAAAAAGGCAGATAACTTGGTTCAAAAGGAATCAAGATATCCATTGGTTTGACCCTAGTACCACTAGTAAAGATGAAATAATAGATGAGATACTTAAGTTGTTAAATAAGTAAAAAAAGATTGGGTAATTAATTTTACTCAATCTTTTTTTAATCTTTTTTATTAAAACTTTCTAACTAGTCCTACTACTTTACCCAAAATAGTAACATTATCTACTATAATAGGTGACATAGTATCATTTTCGGGTTGTAATCTATAGTGATTATTTTCTTTATAAAATCTCTTGATAGTAGCAGAATCATCGATAAGGGCAGCGACAATATCGCCATTATCTGCATAAGATTGTTGCTTAAGTACTATCTTATCTCCATCATATATACCGGCATTTATCATACTTTCGCCCTTGGCTGTTAGCATAAATAAATCATCGCCTCTAAATAGGGTTGGGGAAACCATAAAGTATTCTTCCGAGGTCTGAACAGCTAGTATTGGGTCACCACAAGTAACTGTGCCAAGAACTGGTATTCTAGTTAGATTATCAGATACATCACTACTAATAGTTTTGATATTTGCGACTACATTATCTACTATCTCTAGAGCCCTATTTTTATTAGGATTTTTCTTGATTTTATTAGAACTTTCCAATTTATTTAAGTAATAAAATATTGTACTAGTAGAACTAACCTTTATAGCCTTGCACATCTCTCTAACAGTAGGGGGAAATCCGAACTCATTTTGATATGATTTGATATACTCAAGTAATTGCTCTTCTTTTGAAAACTTAGCCATTTCTCTCTCCTAAAACTTTATCAAGAATATAATAGCACATCGTGTTTTAAAAGTCAAACAAATGTTCTAAATATTTTTATTTATTTTTCTTCTTCGTGGTTTTCTCTAAATTTAACCTTTGTGGCAGCATTACGCCTAATGTCATCGGATATTGCAGCATAGTGCTTTCTAGTAGTATTTACATCTTTATGTCCCAAAACATCGGCTACAACATATATATCGTTTGTCTCTCTATATAAGTTAGTACCAAATGTACTCCTTAGTTTGTGGGGGGTTATCTTCTTTAGGGGGTTTACAATTTTGCTATATTTCTTTACTAATAATTGTACTGCACGAGGGGATATCCTTTTATTTTGCATACTTAGAAATAATGCTTTTTCGTGCCCCGGTTGAGCCTTTATATTCTTCCTCTCTAGTATGTAATTCTGCAAGGCATCGGATACTTCTTCATTAAAATATAGGATTACCTTATTGCCACCTTTTCTGGTGATTTTAAAGGCATTTTGCTTAAAATCAAAGTCATCTATATCTAGTCCTACACACTCAGATATACGGATACCTGTGCCTAAAAATAGGGAAAGCATTGCATAGTCTCTAGCCTTGGTGTGCTCGTGAAAGCCTTTTTGCATATTGGTCATATCCTCACCAGTTTCGGCTATATCTAGTACCCTTTCCACCTCATCTAATTCTAGTCTAATTATCTCTTTATCGTGAATTTTAGGGGTATCAATTTTATTGGCTACATTAGTTTTTATCATATCTTTTTTAAAGAAATATTTTAGCATAGCCCTGATGCTACTTAATTTTCTAGCCTTAGCTCTCTCTCCATTTTTATGTATCCTGCCGTCTAATTTATATAATTCAATATACTCTAGATACATCTCTAGGTGAGTAGATGTTAGCCGGTCTAGGTCACTAATATCTAGCTCGGTTACTTTCTTGCCATAAAATTCCTGCGTTTCATTTACTAGAAAATCAAAGAATAATTTTAGGTCTCTAGCATATCCCAATTGGGTTAGGGTAGAGGTATATTGCGAAACCCCTCTAAAGAAATCTCCCACAAACCACGGCAAACTCTTCCTAATCTCTCTTATCTTTAGTCTATTATCATCGTCTCTTTGAGTGAAATAATCTACTGCCATATAAGCCTCTCGTATGTATTTTGCGAATACTTAATTATATCAGATTATTATCAAATATCCAAATAAATGGGTTAGGATTTAATATCAATGTCGATAAATATTAAATATAAATGACAAATAAATTTTTGTATGCTAAAATGATATGTGATATATAAAACGCAAAAGGGGTAGGTGATAAAGTGTACATAGCCAATGATTTAAAGAAAGAATTTAATATCCCAAAGATAGATGAGTATAGGGAGTACTTTGTAGACACCCTATTTGAAATAGTAGATAAATTCATTGCAGATAAACCACTATTTTCAATTGAGGATTTTTCGGTTATCTATAGTGATGAATATTCACTTAAAACTGCTTGTCACGATGAAATCTTTTCTACCATATATTTAGAAATTAATCAGCCCAATAATTATAAACCAGCCAAAATCAAATTGAACCAAAAGAAAAAAGATAAGGTTGAGATACCAGAATTGTATATGCCTCTAGAGGATATCAGGAAGGGGATTTATCAGTCGGCAGTGAGTTACCTTGATGGCAATAATTTGATATGGTTAGAGAAAAATAGTATATGTATAAAGGCTACTGTATATGATAGTGATATAGGTATCCAACCATACTACTTTAGAATAATACCATGCCTAACATATTATAATAAAGATAATGTAAGAGGGGTTATGTATTACACTGGTAACGAAATAGAAATCGAATACCCCTCTTTGACTCTTCAAAATTTTGATACCAAAAATAAGCTTACCGATGACCTATATAGGCAGACTATACTTATATTTAAAAATATCCTACTAAAAGAAAAGAATATAGATAGACTGCCTAGCGAGATAATCGAAACAGTGGTCTATAGTGTACCAACCGAGATGTTTATAAATGACCAATACGACACTATGATAAACATAGTTAACTATCTAAGGAATAAAAATGTTAAGGATTACAAAACCATAGATGAAGAGGATTATGCCTTTACCAGTATCTATAGGTCAATGTCATTATTCTATGTAAAACACATACTTAAAATAATAGAGAAGTATCTAGAAAGAGCTAAACAAAAATAATAGCTCTTTTTTCTTTTGTAAGGTACTATGCAAAGTACTATGCAAACATTTTATGATATTTTGCATATTATTAAAAAATTGCTTCTTTACAGGATTATTTACCACTTTGCAATGGTATTCAAAGTATCCTTTTTGATAATTATAAGGATACAATATCGTACCTAGTCAAATGATGAAAAAATGGTTAAAATATGCCAAACTATTCGCAAAACTAGACTTTTGCGAATAGTTTTT
>CAYTNS010000017.1:10732-21343 GCA_964439345.1 uncultured Christensenella sp. | reverse complement strand
CTAAAACCACAAGGAGAAGAAAAATATGAAGAAAGGTAAAAGATATATTGAATCTGCTAAATTAGTAGACAAATCTACTCAATATTCAGTAGCAGATGCACTAGACTTAGTTGTTAAAACTGCAAGTGCTAAATTTGATGAGACAGTTGAATTACACATTAAGTTGGGTGTTGATGGTAGAAATGCCGACCAACAAGTTAGAGGAGTTGTAGTACTTCCTCACGGAACAGGCAAAACAAAGAAAATTTTAGCATTGGCTAAAGGTGACAATGCTGAGATAGCAAAGAAAGCAGGTGCTGATTTCGTTGGCGCTGAAGATATGGTTGCTAAGATTCAATCTGAGAACTGGTTCGGATTTGATGTCTGCGTAACTACTCCAGATATGATGCCAGTTATTGGTAGAATTGCTAAAGTATTAGGTCCTAAGGGCTTAATGCCAAACCCAAAGAGTGGTACAGTTACTACTGACCTTGCTAAAGCAATCTCTGAGATTAAAGCAGGTAAAGTTGAGTACAGACTAGATAAGAACAATATTGTTCACGTTATGATCGGTAAAGTTTCTTTCGGTACTGAGAAATTAACTGAGAATATGAACACTCTAATGGACGCTATCATAAAAGCTAAACCAGCTGCTGCAAAAGGTACTTATATTAAATCTGTATCTCTTTCTAGCACAATGGGTCCTGGAATCAAGGTTCAATACTAATTATAAAAAATACTATCCTATGGGTAGTATTTTTTTGTAATATATCCTATTGTGAGCAGGGGGAATTTACATACATTTTATAATTAAAAATTGTCTTTTATGTGTTCGATTTTAGTTTAATCTTTAGCAGATATACAAATACGATAACAACATAAATATAATTAATTGACTAGTATTTTATAACTTTTAAGTACTATTCAAAGTAAAGAAAAAACACCAAATTTAGGGCTTTACCTAAGATTTGGTGTTTTTAATTATATTGTGTTTATTTGGTTAAGATTATCTACCCTCGCCGTATCCACCAGTGGAATCTACTGGGGCTACTGGTTTAACGAATATGTTTCCAGTCTCTCTTTCAAATCCCATAGACTCATATATTTTAGCTAGAGTATCTTTAGGTACTCCATCTAGTGCACCTGGCTCAAGTGAGATAGATTGAATATTATTTTCTTGGCAGTATTTAGGTAAATATGTATTTACTGCTTTACTCATTAATCCTTTTTGACGATATTCAGCTTCGGTAGTTTGTTCATCGATATAGGCAGATAGGTGACCGTGATTTTTAGTAACAACTATATTTGCCTGATACATTATCTCCTCTGGGTCATTTGCACTAAATATCTTTGCAATAATTCCATCACCCTCTTTGATAGGGGCATTAAATTTTGCATTATTTTTACTAGCAAATTTGCTATATCTTTTGGTAATCTCAGATGCTAATTCTAGGCTGTTTTTTGCAAATGAACCATCTTCTGTCATAAGTTCTCCTACAATATCTGTGATAGTATCATTAGAACCAATGTATAATTCGTATACTTCCGATAAGAAAGTCATTGCATCAGAATTTTTATGTTTACCAATTAGGGTAGGTGGAACGATGTTTCCTCCTTGTGCTATGGCCTCACCAGAAGAGATGGTCATCTGTAGATTTCCCAATTCCCCGTGCTTAAACTTAAAAGACATATTTTTATTCATAAATAAACTCCTTTCCTATTAACAATTGCTCCCTTGCTAATAGGCAATATTTATACTTATAGTATATCACATCTAGAAAAAATTGCAAGTCTATGTTTAAAAAAATGCTTATACTGGGGTAGACTCATAATTCGGGTATATTTTACCTTGACTTTGTCTAATAATTTGGTTACAATAGTTGTGATGATGGTTTGTATTATGCAAACTAAGAAAAAATTAATAAAAGTAGGACTAATTTTATGATTCAAGTTAATAATGTTACAGTTCAATTTGGTAGCAGAAAACTCTTTGATGAGGTTAATCTTAAATTTACTAAAGGTAATTGTTATGGTGTTATTGGTGCTAATGGTGCTGGTAAATCTACATTTCTAAAGGTTTTATCGGGCGAATTGCAACCACAGAAAGGTGAAGTTGTAATCACCCCAGGGGAGAGAATGTCGGTGCTTAATCAGAACCAAGAGGCATTTAATGATTTTACCGTTATAGATACAGTTTTGCAAGGTCACAAAAGACTAGTGCAGATAATGAAGGAGAAAGACGAACTTTATGCTAAACCTGATTTCACCGAGGCTGATGGTATGAAGGCTGCCGAATTAGAAGCAGAATTTGCCGAATTAGGTGGCTGGGAGGCTGAAAGTGATGCTGGTATATTACTTAATGGATTAGGCGTAGATACTTCTCTACACTATGAAAAAATGAGCGATATTGATGCTCCTATCAAGGTTAAGGTGTTACTTGCTCAGGCACTATTTGGCAATCCAGATATTTTGATACTAGACGAGCCTACAAATAACCTAGATATAAAGTCGGTTAAGTGGTTGGAAGATTTCCTAATAAACTTTGAAAATATCTTAATTATTGTATCTCACAATAGACACTTCTTAAATAATGTTTGTACTCATATTTGTGATGTTGACTATGGCAAAATTAATATCTTCCTAGGCAACTATGATTTCTGGTACGAGACTAGCCAATTGATATTAAGACAGCAAAAAGAGGCTAATAAGAAGATGGAGGCTAGGGCAAAAGAATTACAGGAATTTATTGCTAGATTTTCTGCTAATGCTAGTAAGAGTAGACAGGCTACATCTAGAAAGAAAGAATTAGAAAAATTAACACTAAATGATATAAAGCCTAGTAGCAGAAAGTACCCTTATATCAACTTTGAGATTGAGAGAGAGGCTGGTAACGATATTCTTAAAGTAGAAAACTTAACTAAAAAGGGTGTATTTGAGGGTGTTAGCTTCACTGTAAATAAAGGTGATAAGATAGGTTTAGTTAGTGATAAGAGTACTACAATTAGCGCATTATTTAATATCTTATCTGGTGAGGATAAAGATTACACAGGTACAGTTAAGTGGGGTAAAACTATTACTTACTCCTATTTCCCACAGAACTTTAACCCATTCTTTGATAATTGCAACCTATCTTTGGTTGATTGGCTTGGTCAATTCTCAAAAGAAAAAGAGCAGACTTTCTTGCGTTCGTGGCTAGGTAGAATGCTATTCTCGGGAGAAGAGGGACTAAAGAAAGCCAAAGTTATTAGTGGTGGCGAAAAGGTAAGATGTATGCTTGCAAAGATGATGTTAACATCGGGCAATGTACTATTATTTGATGAGCCTACAAATCACTTAGACCTAGAGAGTATTACTGCACTTAATAAGGGGCTAATTAATTACAAGGGAAATCTACTATTAACATCACACGACCAAGAACTTATGCAAACAGTATGTAATAGAATTATTAAAATTACCGATAAAAAGGTATTTGATAAGCAAATTACTTACGATGAATTTGTAGATGCAAATATGTAATTATTACTTAGGAATTAAAGGAATGCTTTACTTCTAAATAATTGTAATAATAAAATAATTGAAAAACTTAATCTTTTGATACTAAAACTATTGACAAAAGAGTATTAATATTATAAAATAATTGACGGAAATAAAATATTGGTCCCTAAGACAGTAAGTGACTATGGTCGTAAAATTCGAAAAGAATACTTACCGAGGAGAGAATTTTAAGTTGGATTTTACCACCTTATGCTTGAATCTTTTGGGGCATAAGGTGTTTTGTTTTTAATAACTAATGGAGGACATAAATTTTGAGCACTAATTTAGAATTAAAGAAAGAATTAGTTGAGAGCATTAAGTCTGAATTTAAAGATGCTAAATCTATCATTTTCGTAGATTATCGTGGTATCACAGTTTCAGAAGATACTGCTATGAGAAAAGAATTTAGAGAGAATTCAGTATCTTACAAAGTATACAAAAACAGACTTCTTGTTAGAGCATTAAATGATATGGGTATCACCGATTATGACCCTAAAATGCTTGAGGGAACTACTGCTGTTGCTTATAGTACAGACGAAGTTGCTCCTGCTAGAGTTTTCTGCAAACATCAAAAAGATTTAAACAAAATGGCTGTTAAATTTGGTGTAGTTAACGGTCAAATTATGGACAAGGCACAAGTAGAAGAATTAGCTAAGATACCTTCAAAAGAAATTCTTATTGCTATGTTACTTGGTACACTCAATGCTCCAGTTGCAGCTTTGGCTAGAGGATTGAAAGCAATCGCTGAGAAGCAAAACTAAAAAGCAAATTAATAAATAAAATAATTAAATTTATAAGGAGAAATTAAAATGGCTGATTTAAAATCATTTGTTGAAGAAATCAAAAAGCTTTCTGTTATGGAAGTAAGTGAATTAGTTAAAATGTTAGAGGAAGAGTTCGGTGTTAGCGCTGCTGCTCCTGTTGCTATGATGGGTGCTGCTGCTGGTGCTGCTGCTCCTGCTGCAGAAGAGAAATCTGAGTTTACAGTAGTTCTTAAAGAGGCTGGTGCAAACAAGATTGCTGTTATCAAAATCGTTAAAGAAATCACAGGTCTTGGTCTAGGTGAGGCTAAAGCTCTTGTTGATGGCGCTCCTAAGGAGATTAAACAAAATGTACCTGCTGAAGAAGCTAAAGAATTAGAGGCTAAATTAAAAGAAGCTGGTGCTACTGTTGAGCTTAAGTAATTTAAGTTATTCCATTTAGTTAAAAAATATCCTAAAGATTATTCTTTGGGATATTTTATTTTTTTATTTTTAAAAAACAATTGAACTAATTTATTTTATGTGATAATATCTTATTGTTAATAAATATAAGAGGTGGATATATGTTTACTAGAAGCAGTAAAAAACAATTTTGTATAGACATACTTATGATATGTTTGGGCACAATTATTATGGGTTTTGCATTTAGCTTTTTCTTGAGTCCTAATAATATTTCTACTGGTGGATTCTCGGGACTAGCTATGATTATCAATGAATTATTAGGATTAATAGGTATTACCTTTTTGTCCAATGGTGTAATTTATTTCTTGCTTAATATAGTTCTTTTCTTTATAGCACTTAAGACTTTGGGCAAAAAATTCGCCATCAAGGCAGTTATAGGAATTGCATCTTATTCACTATTTATGGAGATATTTGAGTTAATTCCACAATTTGCAACTTACGAGCCATTGATTTCATCTATTTATGGTGGAATACTTATGGGTACAGGATTAGGATTAGTTGTTAGATTTGGAGGTTCTACAGGTGGCACAGATATGATTGCTTGTGTAGTTAGATCTAAAAAACCTCAATTTTCTATAGGTCAAATAGTTGTAATGATAGATATATTCGTTGTCCTTGCGTCTATGTTTGTTTTCCCAAATGGACTAGAACTATTACCATACACAGTCATTGCATTAGCTATATCTATCTATACTACAGATTTTGTAAACGATGGATACAAAAAAGTAAAGGCTTATTATATTATTACAACCAAGCCAGAGGAAATATCCAATAAGGTTATGGAAAAATTGGGCAGGGGTTGTACAATGCAAGTGGCTACTGGTATGAGAAATAAATCAGAAAGAGCTGTGCTTACTTGTTTAGTTAGTAAATTTCAAGCAACTATGCTTAGAAGAATTATTAAAGATATTGATGAGGGTGCATTTGTATATTCTACCAATGTAAATGAAGTTATAGGTGAATGGACCAAGGCTGAGGAAATACAAGAGGCTATGATAAATGAAAATAATTTAAGTAAAAAAACAGCAAAAGCAAAGAAAGTGCCTAACTCAAAAAAAGATAAAGAAGTAGTGGTAAAAGAAACTATTGATAACGAAAATAAATAAAAAATAGCACATTGCGTAATTCTAATTTGGATACTATGCAATGTGCTTTTTTCTTAGAAATAAAGCGATAATATGGATAAATATTAAATTGTAGATTATCAACTAGCAACTTGCATTTAATAACGATTTGTCTATACCATTGAATGGCAGTTTTTGTTAGTCTGTTATCAATGTTACTCCCAATATATCAAATAAAAAACGGGCTTAGTTTTGCCCGTAATTTTTTATTCAGCTACTATATCTACTTTTAGGTTTGCAACTACTGTAGGGTGCAATCTAACCTTGATATCAAATAGTCCTATAGTTTTGATTGTGCTAGTTTCAATCTTTTTCTTTTCTACTATGATGCCTTGTTTTTCTAGGGCTTCGGATATTTCCTTATTAGTAACCGAGCCAAAAACTTTGCCTGTAGCACCACATTTTACTTTGATAGAAACTTGAGTTTTCTCTATAGTATTTTTTAGTTCTACAGCCTTTAATCTATTCTGTTCATCGTGATAAGCTTGAGCTTCTTTAGCCTGATGTGCTTCGTTTAAATTGCTAGAAGTACCAGCCTTTGCAATGCCCTGTGGAATTAGATAATTCTGAGCATATCCTGCTGAAATCTCAACGACATCACCTTTTTTTCCTTTACCTTTGAGGTCTTTTAATAAAACAACTTTCATATTGCCTCCTTAATCTTGTACATATTTAGTTTAAATGTTATGAGTTTTTTTGTCAACTGAATGCTTATTTGTTTTATTCTATTTTACTTAGTAGTATATTTTAAAATTAATTAGTTAAAAATATTAGAGTAAAATATGGGAGGAACTAAAATGGACTTAAAGTGTAAAAAATTAAATTGTAAGAGCAACGATGGCTGTGCGTGTATGAGGAAGGGGATTAAGATAGATAATAGGTGCGAATGTGCATCTTTTGAATTAGAAGAGGATTTGGATAAAAAACAAAGGCAAGATATTAGTAAAGATATGTTTGAGGTTGCCCCCGATTTGCACCCATTTAGACATAATAAAGATGTAAATATTGAGTGTTCGGCAGAGTGTATTTTTAATAAAGATGGACATTGTAGGTCGAATGGAATATCTGTAATGAATGGCAAAAATTCTGGCGTGTGTATTACAAATATTGAGCCATAAAAATAGCCCTGTATTGTGGGCTATTTTTTAATCTCTATCTCTAGTTCTAACAAATATAAGTATTATGAATCGTAGCAAGTTAAGAATAGATACTAGTAGACTAGCAACATAGGTAAGTGCTGCTGCATTCAAAACCTCTCTAGCCTTATTGGTCTCGTCTTCATTAAGTAGGGTGCTATCCTTTAGTAATTGTAAAGCTCTCTTACTAGCATTGTATTCGATAGGTAGGGTAAGCAAACTAATGAGTGTGGATAATCCAAATATTCCTACAGCCACCCATAACCAAATAGCATTAGATGTGGTATAGAAAATTATAAAACCGATTATAATTAGATACCATACAAAGTAGTTTACGAAATTGACAATTGGTACTATAAAATTCCTAATCATTATAGGGATATATTTAGTCTTGTATTGCAAAGCGTGACCTACTTCGTGACAGGCAACGCCTAAGGCTGAAATAGATGAACTATTGTAGGTCGATTCGCTTAGGGCAAGGACTTTTTTTGAGTGATTGTAGTAATCGGTTAATTCTCCTCTAACCTTGATTATTTGAATATCCTTTAGTCCGGCGTAATCTAGGAACATTCTAGCTACTTCGTAGGCTGTTTTACCCGATTCCGATGGGATTTCTTTGTATTTAGAAAATGTACTACTTACTTTAATCTGAGCATAGGCTGCTAGTATTATTCCTGGAATTAAGATAATGCCAAGCAAATAATAATCAATATATAGACTCATTTTTTCTTCCTTCTTTTTTTCTTTTTTGTAAATATAAATAGACTATCTAGTAGATTTGCTACATATGTTTGTGCTGCCACATTCAAAAGTTTTTTTGCTTTGTGCAATTCGCCCTGAGTAATAAAATTATTTTGCTTCAAATATTTTAATGCTCTTCTACTAGCATCGTATTCTAGTGGAATAGTGACTACTAGATTGAGAACGTGCATTCCAAATAATCCTGCCGATATTAGCATCAGGGTAGTGCCCAAAGTATCATTTGGATATTTAAAGATAAATGAAGCAAGTCCTAGTATTAATAGGGGAATGATAAATTTATTTGTAAAATTAGTAAATTTAACAAGCATTTGATTTAAAAAGAATAATCCCGAATCTTCTTTATGTTGCATTGCGTGACCCAATTCGTGAGAAACTATTGCAATAGACGATAGAGATGCTGTATTGCAAACCTCTTCGCTCATAATAAGCGTTCTAGTTTTTGGACTATATGCATCTGCTAGTTTATCTTCTACTAAGGCAAATTCTAGGTCTCTTAGGTCTAGGACATCTTTAGATAAAAATGCAAAATCTTTGCCCGTCATATTCATCTTGTTATCTACTTTCATATATTTTTTGTAAGTAGAATATATTCTATTCTTGCTAGACATTACTATTAGGAATAGAATAATAAGTATAACGGCTATTATAAAAATTATTTTAAATGTATCCATACTAATCCCTTGAAATATATATTTCTGCTATATAATAAAAATATATATTTAGAATATATTTTTTTTATTATACATCAAAAAAATATTTTTACCAAAAGAATAGTGCTAATTATTACATTTCTTCTATCTCATTTATTTTATTATTTTCCAGTATAAAATCGTAGTTTTTGTATTCATCGGATAGTATGGTGTAATTGATATTTGGAGTGGTGGAATGCCTATTAAAATACGCTCCTCTAATATCCCCAAAGTAGCTTTTGAATTTGCCTAGAGGGGAATTACCTAAACTAGGGGATACTAGACTTTTGCACAAATTTTCGTCATTTACTTTTAGTCCATCTAGGAATGCTTTGGGGATTAAATATTTGCATAATGTCTCCCTTGGTTTGCCATTTTTGTAAACATAAAAAATCTCCTTTGTTTTGGACTTTAATTGAATTTTGCATACCTCTGCGTGTTGGGGAATATTATTTAGATATTTTAGGGATTCTATCTCATCATTACTAATATTAATAGAGTGACAGATATCGCTATGTAATAGACTCAGATTACTGCCATCTATTAGCATTAAATAGTATGTATTTTCGTCTATCACACCCCTTATTATTATGACTGAATTTATGTATTCTACAGTGGCTTTTTGAATAGAGGGAATACTTTTTTTGAATACTATACTAGCCCCACTATATATGGTTATATAGGTACTATCTGATGATAGTACGGATACAAAATATTTATCTACCGATTGATTTATAAGTACTTGCGTTTTTTCAATTCCGTGATACAAAAAAGGTTTAAATATTATATCGTAATTATTATCTGGGAAGGGGATAATCTCTACATAATCATTTTCGCAAGTTGGAGTGTGACTAGTTGATATATACACCGAATATGGTATGTATTTTTCTTTGCCACAGATAGGCTCGTAGGTTACAAGTATGTCGTTTGTCTTCGTTAGAATGTCTAATTCAAATGTGTTTTTATTATCTATCGCGCCTATGTATTTGCCATTTACAAATATGCTACATTTTACAGGGCTTACAAAGTGTAAAAAATTCTCTTTCATAATATTACCTTAACCTACATTATATTCAAAAATATGTATATGTACTGGTGTTCAAAATTATGAAGGATTGGATATAATTGAAATATGAAAAAGATAAAAATCAATAAAAGAAAAAGTGGGATATATAGAGTAAAACCTAGGGTATTAAAATTTAAGGGAGAAGTCACTCTTACTGAGAGCGATATGGAAAGCCTTTTTATGGGTGTATTTAGGCTAGTAAAAAGTGTTATATCCGAAAGCGAAAAAATAAAGTACATCTCTAAAATAAATATGCTAGAAAATGAACTAAAAAAGTATAGAAAAAACGATACATCAAATTTATATTCATAGATAGGTTTAGTTGAAAAGTCTACAATTATTTGATAAAATAATTGTAGGAGATTGATATATACATCAATAAAATTTATCTAATGAATATTAATATTATTGCAGGAAAATGTAGTGAGAATAATAATAGGCAAATATTTGAGATTTTAAAGGGTAGGGATAAAAATAAAAAGCATATTATTATAGCCCCAGATAGATGTCTATTTAGTTTAGAAAAAAGGCTCTTTGATGAATTGGGTGAGAGCTGTTTTTTCGATATTTCAGTAGCCTCGATTACCAGTTTATCTAAAAAGATTTTAAATAAAAAACACGATAAAAAAATACTTACCAAAAATTCGGGCATAGCGCTAGTTAGGAAACTTTTAAATGATAATAAAGAAAAATTACTATCATTCAAAAGAGCCAGTGGCTTTATGGGTTTCGCTAAAACTATTTTTGAAACAATTTGCCTATATAAAAGTTGTAATATTTCACCCGATGATGTGTATGTAGATGATTCTATTTCCTATGCAAATTTAAAGCAAAAAGATATTAAACTTATTTATACTGCGTATGAGGAGTATCTAAAGAAAGATTATACCGATAGCTTTAACCAATTGATTTTGTACTCCACACTTATAGATAAGGATACTTACAAAGATACTATTTTCTATGTAATGGAATTTGATGACTTTACCAGCATAATGTATGGGATATTATGTAAATTATCTAGATTTAGCGATGGGATATATATTTCTTGTGTGTATGGCAAGGGAAATAATAATTCAAATATTTATAGCAACAAAGTAT
>CAYTNS010000017.1:0-10722 GCA_964439345.1 uncultured Christensenella sp. | reverse complement strand
TTTAATCGAGCTTTATAAGACTAATGGACTTAATTACAAAATTTCTTACTCAAAGGAATTTAAAGATGAAACCCACAATGTAATTCTTAATAATCTACTAGCCTATGGTGCAGTTACTCCTAGGAAATCTAGTAATATAGAGGTCAATTATTTTGATAATGTTGCCGATGAAATTAAATTTACAATTGCAAAAATTTATAGCCTTGCTATAGAGAATAATGTGGATTTTTCACACTTTGGCATAGTAATTCCTAGCATATCCGAATATGGTGCAAGGCTAGTAAGAGAGATAGAAAAGTATAAAATTCCATACTACATAGATGAAAACAAGACTCTATCTGACCACATACTTATTAGGAATTTTTTAGATATATGGTCTATTGTATTAGGGAATTATTTACCAGCCGATTTGATTAATCTTATTAAAAGCCCACTTCTTAATTTTGATAATGAATTGGTTTTGAATTATCACAATTACTTAAAAATGATTTCAGCAGTAACATATAATTCGATTGATAAAAGTATGGCTAGTGGAGAACTATTAGACTTTTTCAATATGATAACGGATATTCAGTCTAAGATAGAGGGTATTACCTTAGGTGGCGACTTTGGGGAAATATCTAGGCAAATATATGATTATATCATAGGCAGAAGCGAAAAATATGTAGAAGCCTTATCCGACCTAGATAAAAGAACATTTAGTCAAGTGCAAAATAAATTTGGTCTAGCTCTAGATGATTACGGGTCGGTATTTGGGAATATTGAATGTAGTGCAAAGGAATACTACGAGGCAGTGCAGGTATACTTTGAGAATACCAATATTAGTTTACCACCAATCACTAGTAATACAGTATTTATTGCAGGGGATAGCAGTTATTTTACCCCAGTAGATTATTTATTTATCTTGGGCTCTAATGAAACCAAACAACCATCGTTTAAATTGGATAATGGACTAATAACCGATGATGAGATTGCAAGGCTTCCTAATGCTAGTAAAATCAATCCAACTATTAGGGCTATTAATAATAGAAAGACATTCAAGTATTTTGAATATTTCTTAAAATACGAAAAGAAACTATATTTATCTTATCCTACTATGGGTAGTGAGAGTGCTCTATATCCTAGCACTATGCTACTTAGCTTGATAGCGTTATTTAACTTAACACCGGTATCTGGTTCTAAAAAATTAGATATTATAAATGCCTCACTTGAAAGTATCGACGAGGAGAATGCCATATTTAATAACCTAAGCGAAAATATACTAATAGATAATGTATTAAAACTTAGAAAGCACTGGCATACCTTTGAGGATAAGAGGGGGTATAGGGATTTAATTAGTACACTATATAATGCTAGTAGAGATAATTATTTGAGTAGTATTTTCAATAACGAGGAGTATACACCAGTAAGGCTTATCAGTAGGCACAATTTATTTAAAAATAATAGAGCTAGTATTAGCCAAATTGAATGTTATTACAATTGCCCATATAAGCACTTTGTAAATTATGGAT
Organism: uncultured Christensenella sp.; assembly: GCA_964439345.1. Lineage (GTDB taxonomy): Bacteria > Bacillota > Clostridia > Christensenellales > UBA1242 > UBA11490. The sequence continues at coordinate 9,211 of CAYTNS010000017.1, read as the reverse complement.
TAAGGCTTAGGGATACTATCAAGCCTAGACTAATGCCTAATGACATTGGAACGATATATCACTTGGTTTTAAAAGATTTATTGCCATATATTTTGAGTGTGCTTAGTGATGAAGATGTTATTAGATTATCTCAAGATAAGGGGAGAAGGTTACTAGCTAATGCTTTATCAGCAGAAGAGTATAGTGGAGTACTAAAGAATCCCGAAAATGATATAGTGCTATCTTCAATGTATGATGAATTAGATAGGATTATATCGGCAATAGTTTATCAATTGCAAGTATCCAAATTTAGACCTAAATACTATGAATACACTTTCAATACCAAGGATTTTGAGGTAGAGGGTGTTAGATTCACTGGTTCTATAGATAGAGTGGATATTTTAAATAATAGATTTATAATCATTGACTACAAAACTGGTAGTAATAAATTTGATGATTTTAGTGAATTAAAAAGTGGTGAAAAATTACAGCTTTTGGCTTATGCAAAATTCTTTAGGGATAAATCAAATTTGCAACCAGCAGGTGTATTCTATTTGCCTATATCCAATAAATTCAATGAGGGTATAGATGGATACAAATATAATGGTGTGGTATTAAGAGAAAAAGCAAATATCGTAGATATAGACGGAACTCTTTCAGAGGGTGGGGTTAATAGCAAAGTATTGCATCTAACCACTAAATTAGATGGCGAATTTTACGATAGAGTGTATTACAAAAATTTGTGCCTTTCAGCCGAAGATTTTAATTATATCCTAGATTATGCTATATCTATGGTTAGGTCTGCTATGGATAATATAATTGCTAATAATATAATTACCAATCCACTAAAATCGGATAGTAGAATGGCGTGTGATAAGTGTAATTACAGGGGACTATGTAATTATATGGATAATAACGAAAGAGTGGTAAGCAAAGTTGCGTCAGTTGAAGAACTAAAAGGAGGAGAGTAATGGGTAATTTTAATCCAAACGAAGAACAAAAAGAATTTTTAAATTCTAGCGATTGTAATGTCCTAGTGTCTGCCTCTGCCGGTTCGGGTAAAACCTCTACAATGGTGCAAAAATTACTAACGCTTTTAGATAAGTACAAGTTTCCCATATCTTCTCTACTGGTAGTAACATTTACAAATGCTGCAGCTGCCGAGATTAGACAGAGGCTTTACATTGCAATATCTGAACATCTAGCGACACTTAATAATCCCGAGGATATTGACTACTTTAAAAATCAACTAGAAAATATTGGCAATGCAGAGATAGGGACACTACACTCAATATGCAAAAAATTGATTGTTAAATACTTTTATGTGATAGAGCAGAGCCCAGATTTTATCTTGCTTACCGATAAAGAGGCTGATTATCTTTTTGATAATGCTATGCAGAGTGTATTTAGAAAGCACATATCCGATAAAGATAAGGATTTCTTTGAATTATATAATTCATACAATTCGGATAGAAAAGATACGAGTATAAGACAAATGATGTCGCAATTACATAATTACCTAGGTTCAAAACCCGATTATATAGAGTGGCGAGATAGGGTATGCAAAGATAGTTACAATGAAGACTTAGATAATAATACGGCTTGTAATTATATCATATCTCAGTATAAGGATAAGTTTAATAGCACTTTGGTGTCATTAGATGAATTAAGAAAAGAAGCGATTCCTATGGGGTTAGTTTCTTACGAGACTTATCTAAGTACTTGGATACAATTTATTAATGAATTTGCCAGTGCAAAATCCTTTAGTCAGGCACTAAAAATTTATAATAATTTCCCTAATCCTAAAAAGCCTAATAAGATAAAAAATCCATCGGTAGAAGAGGAAATATTTGAAGAAAGACTAGAGTATGCTAAGGGAATAGTGAAGAAATATTACGACGACCTAAAGAAGGAATTTATACACACCGAGTATGATGGCATAAAAGAAGATATACATATTGCTAAAAATAATTTACATAAAATTATTAGCCTATCTGATGAAATAGAATTGTGCTATGCAAACCTTAAAAAAGATAGAAATTCCCTAGATTTTAACGATTTGGAATTTACAATGCTAAAGATACTAGAAAATGAAGATATTAGAAATGAATTAAAGTCGCATTATCGTTTTATATTCTATGATGAATATCAAGATATAAATGAAAAGCAAGAATTGATTTTATCCAAATTAACTTCGGGTGATAACTATTATATGATAGGCGATGTAAAGCAGAGTATATATGCTTTCCGTCAGGCTTCACCTAAAATTTTTATATCCAAATTCCAAAAGTTTATTGGCGATGGCAAGGACAATAGATTAATTAAATTTAATAAAAATTACAGAAGCGAAAAGAATATTTTGGCATTTGCAAATCAAGTTTTTGATACCCTAATTACCGAGGATACTATAGGTATTAATTACAAAGAAAGTGCTAGATTTGAGAGCGATAAAGAATTAGAAACGGGCAGGGTGAAATTGCATTTGCTTAATTCTAGCGATTCTGAGAATAACAAGATGGAAGCCGAGGCAATGGCTGTCGCTAAAGAGATAGTAGATACTATGTCTAAAAAGAAAAAAGATGGCAGTATGTTTGAATACAAAGATATTGCTATTATTCTTAGATCTAGAGGCGACTTTGCTCAAATACTTTATAATACTTTATCTTCTTTACAAATTCCAGTTACCTTAGAGATAGAGAGGGAATTTTTCGGAACAAACGAAATTAAATTGTTAGTGGCAGTACTCAAGGTTATATCCAATTACAAAGATGACTTATCTATAGCAACTACACTAAAATTGCTTTTTGGAGTAACCGAAGATGAACTTTTGTGTATTAGAGAGAGTAGTGACAAAAAGTTCTTTTATGAGGCGATGCTAGAGTACAATGCAAACGATGGAATTAGTGCTAAAATTAGGGAGTTTATAGAATTTATTGATTACTATAGAATGTACCTATGTTCTCATACAGTTTCAGAAACATTGTGGGATATAATAGATAGATACAAACTAATATTCTACTACAAGAGTCTTCCTAATGGCATTGAGAGAGAGAAGAATATTATAGACTTTGTAATCTTTGCCGATAACGAAATTTACAAATACAATCTAGATAAATTCCTAGAATATATAGAATTTGCCACTCTTAAAAATCTAAAGCAAGAGATAGGTGCAAAGGGTAATGCCGTAGAGATATGTACCATTCACCATAGCAAGGGGCTGGAGTATCCTTGTGTAATTCTATGTGGACTAGGTAGGCAGATTAGAACCAATAAGGATAGTTCAAATATTATCATTAGCAATGACTTTGGCTTGGGCCTTAAGAGCATTGATGCCACCGAAAGAACTTCGGGCGATACTATTATTAGAAAGGCTTGTAGGCTTAGTAATGCAAAATCTGAATTTGATGAGGAAATAAGGTTATTATATGTAGCGATGACTAGACCTAGAGAGTATCTAACTATGATAGGCTCTTATAATCTAGCCAGTCTAGAGATAAATAGCCAAGCACCCATTTATTCATCTACCAGTATGTTAGATTTGATTCTAAAAACATATTCAAAGACTGACATTAAGAAAATTGCCAATGGCAAAAATATCGTTATTTGTGAGGGGGAAGAAAATCAATCCAATATAGAGATTACAAATATTGACGATATCGAAGTGTCGTCTAATAAGGAAAAGGGAAGTGTAATATTATCTAATCCTAATGAGAGTCTAAAAAATAAATTAAGAGATATCTATAAGCACAAACCTAGCAGTGAAACATTTACCATCAAAAATACAGTTACTAATATTTTAAAGGAAGAGGTAGATTATGAAAATTTGATATCTACTCCTAAGAAACTAAATACTAGTGATAGGGTAGATGGTGTAGACTCGCTTAAGCTAGGTACGGCATATCACTTGATTATGCAAAATGTCAATTTTAATGAGAGCAGGGAAGATATCGAGGGTCTAATAGATGGGCTCATTTCCGATGGACAATTAGACGAGGAACTAAGGTCGCACATTAATCTAGATGAGATAGTAGATGCTTGTACAAATATCGGGAAGATAATAAAAAACGCCAAAGCCGTTTATAAAGAAAAACAATTCGTAATGCAGGAAAATTATAATAAATTAGTCAAAAATAGCGATAATAAAACTAAGGTTGTAGTGCAGGGGATAATTGACCTAGTGGTGGTTCTAGATAGTGGGGCAATACTTATAGACTACAAGACTAATAAGATAAGAGATAAAGAGGTCTTAAAAAACGAATATTCCTTGCAACTAGATATTTACAAAAGGGCTTTTGAGCTAGGCACAGGCATTAAAATCGATAAGAAATACATATATTCTTTTTATCAAAGATGCCTAATAGAAGTAGACTAAAGATAATATTATAATAAAAATTTTAAAAATATAATAATAATTCGTTAGTTAAAAAACAACTCTTGTGTTATAATACATTATGATTATTGAATGAAAATAGGAGAAAAATATGTTTGGTATTAATTTTATGGCAAACACAGTATTTGATTCAATCCTCGAAGTATTCCAAAATCTAGGTACTTTCGCAGGTGGATTATCAGATGGTTTGCAATATATTTTATTCATTTCATTGGGACTATTTGTTGTATCTATCGCTATATGCCTTATGTGTATCAGTAGGACTTATGAATCAAAATTGCTCAAATCAGTATCTGGATTCAATAGATATTTCAAAAAGAATCCATATATCAATGAGGACAATCTAGTAGAGGTTAATAGTAAGTTTAAACAAGTGCCAAAGACCCTTAGACACTCTTGGCATGAGTATATGCTTAATAGGGATAGACAACCTTCTGAATATATCAATTCAGTATCTTGTATAGACCAACCAACTAGAAGTAGTGCTTACAAAAATATATCTAATACAGTTTTATTTATAACAATTATGATATCTGTTTTGACACTATTTGCTAACCTTGTATGTAACTATGCACTAACTGTAGGTGCAGGTACAGATAGTATTCAACAAACTATGACATTTGACGATGGGATATTCCCTTGTCTACTTATGCCACTATTATATTTGTTTGTTGGCGCATTTATTGTAACAGTACTTAAACTTATGGAATCTAGCAGATATGCAGATTTGTATTTTGAATTCCACGAATTTGAGAGATATCTAGACAAGGCTTGTTCTACAATGCCATCTTTCGTAGATTATGAGGTATTATTCACTCCTAAGGAGATTAGAGAGGCTATCCCAGTTCTACAAGAGTATCTAGAGAAAAGGGCTGCTTTAGACCAAAAAGAGGCTGAAGAGGCAGAACTAAATGCTAATCACTTTGAGAATTTTGACTTTGACCCAGTAGGTGTTGAGAGTGCATTACTACTAGATAGAGCAATGCTTGAGGGTGAGAAGTACTTTAATTTCAAGAGGGGATTAACTGAGAGAATTGTTTCAAAGGAACAAGAGAAATTTAATTTCCAAAAGAAATTTGATGAAGTAACAAAAGAATATGATAGAAAATCTCAAGCCGTTAGAGAAAATATGACATCTCTTACCGACCAACTTAATGCTACTAGCGTTAAGATTGAGGCTAACTATCTAAAGAAAAGACTTAACGAAGAACAACAAAAACAACAACAACTTGAGAAAGATTATGAGTATGCTCAAATCAACTTTACTAAACAACAGCAAGAAATGGAACAAGAAATTGCTCAATTAAATGCTGAGATTAAGGATAAGAAAACTCAGGTTGAGACTAATATGATGAGTGAGTGTAGAAACTACTCAAATAAAGTTTGGGGTGAAATTAATAAAACACTTACTGCTCAACAAGAACCTATTGTAAGAGAGAAAGAAGAAAGAGCAGCTGCTTTACAAGATGAGATTGATAAGATGACTATCTTAGTGGCTGACCAAGATGCTGAGATTAAAGCAAAACAAGAGTATATTTCTAAACTAGAGCAAGATATCAAAACTAGACTAGCTGAGATAGAGGCTATCAATAATGTTAGAGATTACTTCAATACTCCAGAATTTAGACAGAGAGTAAGCGATAAAAAGAAGAGAAGAAGACCAGAGGACGAGGAAGATTACGAGCCATCTAATAATTCTCTAGCAAAAATATCTGTAACTACAGATAGTGCATCTAGAATAGAACAAGAGGGCAATGAACTTCTAGATAAATTAAAAGAAGTTAATATGCAAAATTCTCCTTATTCAGAAGAACTAGCTGAGATAAAAGAAAGAGAAAGAGTAAAAGATGATAAAGCAAATAATCCATTTGCAGCATTCACTAATATCCAAAATGATATCGAGAAAGAGAACCAAGCATATTTGAATAATCAAAATGATTTGGCTAATGCTACACAGGCTGTAGAGACTCCAGCAGTTAAACCTGCTACAGAAATAAAAGTGGAGAGCAAACCTGCAGAGCCAAAGGCTGAACCTAAGGCAGAAGCACCTAAGTCCGGCAATAAACTTCAAGGTCTATTAGACTCAGCTAAAAAACTTAAAAAGTAGGTATTATGCAAATACTCAAAAAAATCCGAAATTATGCGATTAATTTCGGATTTTTTGTTGCTATTTATTTGTGCTGAATCTAGCCACCTCTATTAGCTTACCATATAGACTAGCTTTATTTAAAATATCTTTATTTATTGTAGTTCCACATCTGGCAATCATTTCGCCATTAAAGGCAATTATATCCTGAATAATTTTTCTACCCATTAGAAATCTGGAATCGGTTATTATTTTATTCTGTGGGGTGATATCTTTTGCTTTGGGTATTGGTTCTACTTCTTTATCTAGTATTACAACCTTTTCATTGCTAGGCTTTTTTGCTACTTTAATTGATTTGTCTGGCTTAAATTTGCTTAAAGCAATCTTTTTTTCACCAATAATTATTACCGAACCAATGTTTATTATATTATCGGCATCTATCTTTTTCTCTTCATCTAGAATTAAACTAATAATTGAATTATTGTCGTCTATTTCTATATCGTGACATACGCCTAGGTATTTGCCACTAGTGTCATATATCTTTAGATTAAGAGGGGATTTGCATTTGCTTAGGTCACGCTCGTGATTATTTTCTAATTCTATTAGTGAGGAATTTTTTATGTATATGCAGTCAATCCCGATTTTGTATATGTCGCAGAATTTGGCGACATTTATTAGGTTTTCTTCTTCATTTAATATATATAAATATTTGCACTTTTTTGTTTTGTAATCAAAGGCAATATTATGAACATAGCCTAGTTCTTCTCCCTCGTATAGGCTTATTACATTAGATGATATAATCTCGGATATTTTTTTCATTGTATTCTCCATTTTTATTCTCATATAGTAATTATATTAAGATTGGCTTTATCTTTATGCTACTTGTCCAAATAATTATTTTCAAAAATTTGTAACTTTTTAGTAAATGTGATAAAATATTAAAGATATGGGATTTATTGCTAAATTAAAAAATTTATTTAATAAAAATATTGAATGTGGTATCGAGGGGGATAATCACATAGTTTTTCCCTTGAAGAAAAAGAAATATTTGTATGTAAAGAAAAATATTGTCGTTAGGGATAATTCCTCGTGTGTTATAGTTTGCAGGGGGAAAGTGACCGATGTTTTAAATCCGGGGAAATATAAAATTAATAGCGAAAATTTGCCCGAAACATTTGCAAGGGCTAAGATGCACAAGAGAAAAGGCTTTGGTGCTAAAAAAATTCGTGCAGATATCTACTATGTAAATAAAAGAGAATTTAAAGATTTTTATTTTCTATCCGATAGTCCATTTGTTTCTAAATCGTATGAGATGGGTAAGGTTAAGGGGTGTATGCAGGGCACGTGCACACTTAAAGTAATTGACTCCGAGCAATTAATGAGGAATATACTAGCCAAATTTAATAAGCCTAAAATCAAGGGGATTAATAATCTAATTGCCTTGTGGGTGGGCAACAATGTAAATAAAAAGATAAAGAAATTAAAAATTTCTGCCAATGAATTACTTACTAATGCTGAAAGTTTAGAGGGACTACTAAATAGAGAATTGGAAGACGCTTATGATAAAAAGGGGCTTTTTGTAAAAAATGTAAAGCTAAAGTCGGTGAATTTCTCTAGGCGATATCAAAAAAGAGTGGGCGAGTATATGGCAAAGCATAGAAAGTTTGTAAAAACTACCATCTCTAATGATTCTTTGCCTAGTATTCCATCGGCATCACTTAATAAAATTGAGATAAAAGAAAATGTTTTGGTGCAAACTAATGCGAAATCCGAACCGGTACCTTCTAACACCGTAAAGCGACAAGCTCCAGCTCTAGAATACAAAAAATGCGATAGGTGTGGTGCTAAAAACGATATTTCTAGCAAGATTTGCAAATATTGTGGTAAAAATTTTTGATTTGATTGATATTAAAGTGTATCTGTGTTAAACTATCTAGTGATGGTTGGGTGCATGTGTGTAAATACCAATCAGATATTTTAATTGAGTATACTAAAGTTTTAAAGGAGATTTGTTATGGCTAAAATAACTAAAGATACAACTATTGGTGAAGTATTAGAACTTTGTCCAAATGCTGAGACTATTTTGCAAGGCTTTGGAATGCACTGCTTCCATTGTCCAATGAGTCAGATGGAGTCTCTTGCTGAGGCAGGGGAAGTTCACGGCGCTGATGTTGATTTGATTGTAAAGAAATTAACAGAAGATATGAATAAGTAATTAAATATTTGTACCACTTCTATTCTGGGGGTTGCCTAAGAGTAGGGGTGGTTTTTTGTTTTCGGCTACTATTTAATGTTTTTATATGTAGGGGCTTGACAAAGCCTATATATAATAATATAATATATTATATGTAATAAATAACATATTAAATATATATGGGATTTGTTAGATATTTTTTCAGGAAAAAACACTAAAATTTTTATTACAGTTAAAAAAATAAAAAAAATTACAAAAAGTGTTGACTTGTAGACTTTTTTGTTGTAAACTATGTATGCTGTAATATGAGGCATAATGTGAAGTTACCCAATAAAATGCCGAATTATAGGGATAATTTACATTTTTGAAGTGTTTACACGTTGATCGTAAACGACTAAAAACTCGCATATTTTTTTTGATTACGGCTAGAAAACACACGGTAAAGTGTAGGACTTATAAGAATTTTGACCCATTTGAAAATGTTAAAAACGGTTTTCAAAGGGCATTTTATGGTCTATAGACAAATCGCTTGTTATCTATATATGCACTAAAGGTTTTTAGG
>CAYTNS010000016.1:0-22188 GCA_964439345.1 uncultured Christensenella sp. | reverse complement strand
CACTTCAACGGTTTTCAAGACCGCCGCTTTCGACCGCTCAGCCAACTCTCCATATTAGAATTTTTGTTCCGTCAATATTTTTTGCTTCCAGAACTTCCTTATTATATACATTTTATTCTAATTTTGCAAGTGTTTTTGCAAAATTATTTTTTATTGTTGGTTATTGTATAAAGTTTCATTTCTTATATCCATAAGATATAGGAATAATTTTTTATTTTAAATATTAAACACCTGTTTTTCATTTGACAAAATTGCTTGGGGGGGGGTAGACTAGGTATATAGAGGTGTGTGTGAGGGATATAAATATGATTTACACACATAATAAATGTGCATAGGAGAATGAAAAACGATGAGTAAAGAAAAAAAGAATAAAAAATTGCCTTTTAATACCTTGAGAAAGGGTGTTGTAGCAGGTTTACTTGGTGTAACCCTAGGAGTGTCTGCTATGGGTCTTACTGGCTGTTCATTGGGTGGAGAAGACGGACAGAATGGCACTCAATGGCTAAGTGGCACTAATGCACCAGTGGCTAGTCAAGGTGTAGATGGTGATTTCTATCTAGATACAGACGATTACAAATTGTACCAAAAAGAGAATGGTCAGTGGGTACTAAAGGTGGAGAACTTTGGCAAACCCGGAGACAAGGGCGATAAAGGTGATAAAGGTGATAAAGGCGAAAATGGTCAAAACGGTGAAAATGGTGTAAATGGAGATGTTCCATATATTCAAAATGGAAATTGGTGGATAGGTAGTACGGATACAGGCATTAAGGCTATTGGTAAAGATGGCGTTACTCCATCAATATCTATTAGCAATGATGGATATTGGGTTATTAATAATCAAACTACTGAATACAAGGCACAATGCTCGGCAGATACACTTTATTCGCAATTAAGTGGCGTAATGGAATTGTCTAGTGAAAATGCGTTTACTATGACTTACCACCCTTATGCCTTGAATGATGTAAATATTATGTCAAGATTGGATTCTGCGTGGACTTATAATTGGTCTACTTTCTCAGGTTGGGGTGGAAGTATAGGCAGACCTACCAATTTTAACACTATTTCATTTAAAGTAAAAGCAAGAGATACGAGTATAAATAGTATTACTCTATATCTAAAAGAAAATAATAAATCAGGAAATGTATTGGCTTATGAGACTATTGAAACAAATATCGAGCCTAATCAAGAAAAGACTATATATTGGAAATTGCCAGAAGATATAGAAAATGCCGACGAAGTTAATCTATGGTTTGCTTATGCCTGTGATAACTTATGTTGTTATAATGGAACATCGCTATCTGGAGCTTCTGGCGATGGTAGAATTCCAGATGGAGAGCCTCAAGTATGTGCAGAGTACTTTACAGATGGTAAAAATGGCAATAGCACACCTATGAGTGGGAATAATGAACCACATTATCTTAATGTTAAAACTGGTACTTCTTCACCCAAATTTGTATTAAAAGAAAGTGTTTTAAAGGAATTACTAGAAAAATCTAATGTATATGATTATAGCGATATTGATTTGTGTTTGACTAATTCTATAAATGGTTTCGTTGGTCAAAAAATTCAAATCTACTTTGAAAATATAATGCCATATACTTTAAATGATGTGTATATCAGGGTGTCTTCGGGTAAAAGGGGAAGCCTTTATAATGATAGGTGGGAGTATACTCCAACCTCGGCTGAGAATTTTGAATTAAAGATATCTATTTATTCCAAAGATTTTGATTTATTAAAAGAATCAGTACACACTGTAAAGATTAAAGATTCTTCTACAAAGACATCGGCTAAAGTACTTGTAATTGGCGATAGTACAGTTAATGCAGGAACGGAGACTGCTAAGATGTTGTCATTAGCCGAGGCAGATAATGATTTTGATTTAACCCTCCTTGGAACTAGAGGAAGTAATAAAAACTTGCACGAGGGGCGTGGTGGCTGGACAGCTAGTCAGTATGTAAATACTCAAAGCACTACTACCTATACCAATCCTTTCTACAATCCTGCCACATCTAAATTTGATTTTGCTTATTATATGACAGAGCAAGGTTATGATGAGGTAGATGTGGTGTATATACAATTGGGTATTAATGATGTATTTAGTATTACAAACGAGACAACTCTTACAGCATCAATTACTAATTATATTAATAGTCTAGAATATATGGTTAATAGTATAAAAGATTACAATGCCGATGTAAAGATTGTAATAAACCCTATTATTCCTAGTCAATTAGATCAAGATAAATTCACCACGGTTTATGGCACACAACAAACTGTTTGGGGCTTTAAATACAATATGTACAAGGCAAATATGGCACTTATAGAAAAATTTGCAAAAAATAGTAATGTTAATTTGTCGTGGTACAATGCTGCTATAGATGCATATAATAATCAAGGTAATGATGTTCACCCAGCAGAGGCAGGATACAATCAATTAGGTGAACAGATGTATTATTATCTAAAACACATTATCTAAAAAAATGGAGAGGTTTTTCAATTTTCTTATTCAGTATTAATCTAGCAAAGGAATAAATACTTTAATTGTTAAAATAAATATTAAATAAAATCATAGTTGTGGTGTAGACTTTTGTTTACATCGTAGCTATGATTTTTTTAAAAAATTATTACAAAAATATTGATTTTTAAGGTAAAGTAATATAATATATTTAATATAAAATAAGTGCAAAATTTAAAAGGAGATTTTAATATGGATTGGGCTGGAATATGGAATTCAATCAAAGCATTTTTCTCGAATAATGTTTGGAATATAATTGCATTCTTTGCTGTATTATTTGTTGGCATTGTTGCTGTTAAATTAATTCTAAATCTTATCCGTAGACTCTTGGACGCCAGTAAAATGGAGAAGGTTACACAGAGTTTTATTTACAAGATTATTAAATTTTTATTGTGGTTAGTATATGTAATGATACTACTAAGTATGCTAGGCATATCTATGACAGGACTGGTTACTGCTATTAGTGCCTGTGTACTTGCTATAGGTATGGCATTGCAGAATAACATTGCCAATCTTGCCAATGGTATGGTTATCATTACATCTAAGATTTTTAAGAAAGGTGACTTTATAGAGGTTGATGGGGTATCTGGTAGTGTAGACGATATCAATTTCCTATTCACCACTATTACTACTACCGATAATAAAAGGGTTACAATCCCTAATTCTGCTATAGTTGATGGCGCTATGACCAATTATGGTGCTAATCCTACTAGGAGGGTAGACTTTACTTTCTCGGTAGCTTATGAGAGCGATGTGGAACTAGTAAAGAAAGTTATAGTAGATGTTATAAAGAGCAATGGCAAAGTAAGACTTCAGGAGAAGCAACCATTCTGTAGACTAAAGAAACTTAATACTAGCAGTCTAGATTTCTTTGCTAATTGTTGGGTAGATGCCGAGGATTATTGGGACGTTTACTATTATGTAGTAGAGAATGTTTACAATGAGTTTAAGAGAAACGGTATATCTGTTCCTTATACCCAGTATGAGGTAAGACAAAGAACTGATGATGTAAAAATGCCTGTAATTGAAGCACCTTTGCAGGATAGAGTAGAAAAGGTTAGAATCAAGAAGAAAAAGATGATAGACCTAGAGAAAGACGACCTTGTTGCATTGTTTAAAAAGAATGCTGTAAAGAAAGATAAGGTAAAAATGGGCAAGAATAAGCCTAATACTGGCAAAATTGATGCTCCAGTAGCAAATGCTAAAGAAGAGAAAAAAGAAGAAGTTAAGGTAGAGAATAAAGAAGAGAAAAAGGAAGAAAAAACTACCGAGACTAAAAAAGATTAATTAAATAAAAATAAAAAAATCTAACTCAATTGAAAGTGAACCCTAGATTACAAGGGAACACTATATTATAGCGAGTTAGATTTTTTTATAGAGTGCCTACATTTGCACTGATAGTATACTTGACATCGTAATTATTGAATATTTTCTTTACAGTCTTACTAGTAGTCTTGTGTTTAGAGAATATATCTACTACTTTGTAATCTGCCCAGCTAGTCTCGTATGCAATAAAGTCTATTTGATTTTCAGCAAGTTCTTTTTTAAATTCACTTAGCTTTTCGGTAGGAACGGTAACGGTGATTTTCCACAATTGCTCTTTTCTCATTCTCTCGGTAATCATCATACCCACATATACGCCAATCAAATTGCAAAGAACGGTTACGATTACTGCTACGTATAACTCTACATCGGATATTGCCTTGATAATAACGGTATTGAATCCATAATTGACAGCACTGAATATAGATGCCATTAATTTAGTACCTTTGATAGTAATAATACTCTTGATAGTACTAAGGATAACGTTTATTAATTGACATACGATAAATAGTAAAATAAACCACATAATGTATCCTCCTTTTGGTCAGTCGAGGGCTATTCTACCATAGTGGGGAAGGAAAATCAAGAGAAATTTAAAAATAATTTTAAAAATTTTTTTAAGTATTAATTTATCTAATTTTGTTTTCATTTTTTTGTACACAAAAACCACTAAAATAGCACTAGAATATATATGAAATGTTTTGAGTATTTTGTGCAGGTTTGGGCTAAAATGAAAAGGTAGGCAAGTGGGTAAAAGTTGCTTGACTATCCGTGGGAGACTTTGATACAATGAATATATTAATAGTGGAATGAAAAATGAAAGGAAAATATAAATATGCAAGATAAAATAACTACTATTGCCGAACTATTTGAAACTCTAGCTACTATGGAAGATACTAGCGATAATATTAAAAGGGTGGAGAAAGTTTTTGGTGCAAAGATTAAGGATATAGTTACTAGAGAACTTATCAATAGTATGGGGGAAAGCCCATTAGTATTAGAGGGGGGAGTAAGTCTACTTGATATAGATGAAGTTTGTGCATCTAATCCTAGTACTAAATTAGTGCCAATTTTTGGACTAGAGAATAATATTAAAATTTGCTACAATCTAGAGGAAAAGAATTATTGCAAATTGAATGCTAGGAATGGCAAGACTAGTGACCCAGTTCCTGCTGTAAATGCTTATTTTAGAGATGAACTAGAGGGTATGGAGGAATCCACCATACCAGATGGCGAAAATGTATCTATACCATTTATTATGGATTACAAGGATACCCAAGTAGTTGTAGTATTCGGCTATGATATGTGCAAGGATAATAAGAGTTCTTTCTTTGCTGTAAAGAGTATTGTAGTAGAGTACGATGAATACGAGGAGACTTTCGGTTGCGATTTAAGAATAGCAATTGATGCTAAAAAGTGGCAAGAGGTTTATAAGCCAATACTTGATACTTATGCCCTAATAGGGGATAATCCTAAGGCAATAGCAGAATTAGATAAATTCCTAAAGACCGATATGACCAATCCTATTCTTAGAAAGAAGTACAAGGGACTTATTGACTTTATGGAGAAAGAGGAAACCGACCTAATGGAGGCTCACTCAATTATAGCTAGTGACGAGGAATTAACCGAGAAAGAGTGTTATGACCTAGTACACAAATATAGCAACCACGCAAAAGTTGCACCACTTTACGAAAAAGTAGTTGAATATGTAAGAACATTGGAATTAGATGTTTAATTATTTGCCCTGCCGGTAATATACTGGTGGGGTTTTCTTTTTGGGTTGAAAACTCTCACTTTGGGGCAAGAGGGCTAAAAACTTGCAATTTGTATTAAAATGTGATATAATATACTCGGTAGTGTGGAAGACTACTGATTGTATTATTGCAAATTACGGCTATAATTAGTGCATTTTATATGCACGAGAAAAAGGATTTTTATGTAAATATATTGTGGCGAAAACCACTTAAAATAAATATACTAAATTAAATATTAAGAAATAGCAATATTTTGCCGTATTTTTTTTGCCCAGTGTATTTACAAATACTAATGAAAATCCTTATATTTAGAGGAGATTATGAATAATCAATATTACAAAATTAATGCCAAAAATGTTCTTTATGGATTGAGATCGGATTTCTATGTATATCTAGCAGAGCATAATGGTACTGCACCAGAGATTCCTGAGGGTGTAGAGATGTTAGGAGATAACCTATTTAAAAATATCAAGCAATTAAGGGAGATAGTAACCCCATCTACTTGTTACAAGTTTGGTTGGCATACATTCCTAGATTGTACCAATCTTAGCAGTTTATTTATAAAGGGTGAATTGCAAGAGATTAAAGGTTCGGCTTTTTCAGGTTGTCCTAATATAGAAAAAATATATATTCCAGAGTCAATTATAAGCATTAGAGAAAATGCCTTTAAATATTGTACTGGACTAAGAAAAGTAAATTTCTTTGATAAACTTATCATAGATAATACTAAGCCAGAAGAGAATGATGAGGTGGGAATTAGACCTTTTGCTCACCCACATAAGATAGTAGAGAGAATTGACGATAATATTATCGTAAAAACTAAAGATAACTTCTATTTTAAAGCCCCAGATAGAGAGGAATTTATTCAGGTACCATTGAGTGAACTTAGGGATACTCTAGATGATGGATTTATCTTTATTAAATCTATGCAGGTTCATAGATATTATGCCTTTAAGGAAACATATCAAAGGCTAAAAGATGCTGGAGTTAAGGTATTTATGCCTTTCGGTGTAGTTATGGCTACTGCTCCTGCTGGAATGGAAGAAAATATAATTAGATATGGTAAGAATTTCAATGCCATAGTTAGACAGGCTACAGCATTAAATGGAGAGGACTTAAACCTATTTGAGAGGGAATGTCTATTTAAAGTATGTAATGCTATGGGTCTATTTGATGATGACGAGGCAACTAGAACTAAGGGTGCTAATGCTATTAAGCAGGGTTACCTAGAGGATTACAAGGTTACTAAGAATGAAGACGGAACAGAAACCAAAGAAAAGATAAATAACGGTCTTACATTCAAAGAGTTTATGGAAGTATTCGGCAGAATTAAATTTAAGCCATACAATCCTAACTTTACCAAATTATTCCTAAATAATACAATGGGTGTAGAGCATATCAATAGATTCTTGGAGATGCCTAGAGATAAGCAAAAGAAGATATGTAAGATTCACAATCACTTTGATGAAATCCTTGCCGATTACGAGGGATACAAGTCTACATGTAAGGGTGATAACGAATTTGATTTATTTGATTACTGCTTTAATTACAAAGATATTAGTAAATTTGGAGATGTTCCAGAGGATAGACAGGAACTAGCCGAGAAGATTTCTCCATATTACAGTACAGAAAAAGCATACAAGGAAATATGCGAAATTGTAGACGAGAATGTGGCACCACACATCTGTTTGCCTAGAGAAAATGTAAAGCAAAGCAAATTGCATTACACTGCACCTAGTCTAATAGAAGATGGTGATGAAGACTACGAAATCGATGTAGATTATATCGATGCTACAGAAGAAAATATTGCAGTGGTAGAGACAATAGAAGAAAAATTAAGAGATAAGGAGACGAGCGAATTTACATACGAGTGGGTTCCTAAGACTATACTTAATAAAGACCACGGCAAATACGAGGGTAATGTAGATAACTTAACCGTTAGTAGCCTAATTGGTACATGCTGTACTCTAGAAAGAGTTGGTAGGGCAATCCTATATAATACTGCTTGGGCAAAAGATATCCAGATGTTACTTTTGTATCAAGATGGTTTCCCAATCGGTAAAGCTACATTTATGCTAAATAGAGAGAGTGGCGAAGGTCTATATAATAACTTCGAGATAGCTAGTACTATTTATCTTAGCAAAGAACAACAGAAAGAACTATACGATACTTTCTATAGAGGTACTCTAGCTATGGTAAATACCTTTAATGAATATAGTAATGTCAAGATGACTAAAGTCAATATCGGTACTAGAGCAAATAAGATGGACTTATTGCAATTCAGCAAGAACGCTAGTTACGAAGAATGGGTTAATGCTGAAGCCGTACAAATCCCTGGATATCAAGGTGATGCGAAAGGTCAGCAAATAGTAGTATACAATAAAGACCATATCGAAAAAGGACTTAAATTTAAAAACGGTGCTTTAGTAAAATAAAAAAGGAGGGTGACCTCCTTTTTTGTTTTACTTACTATGCTTATTGCATCTGATATACTTATTATACATATTTTACAATTTCCTTATCGTCATTGCTAAGGGGGAAAATTATGTGTATTAAAAGTATAATACTACTAATGCACTTTCCTACTACCAATGTGCTTTCCTACTACCAATGTGCTTTCCTACTACCAGTGTGTTATTTATTTAACTACAATTTCCATTAAAAATGGAACTAGTTTAACAGTACATTTTCACCCGTAGTGCTATCTTGATACATCACCCAGTAGCCATTATCATAAGGGGCACTAGGGTCGGTAGGGAGCCACTGGCTATAATCTTTTAGCTCTAGTGGAGGCTCTATATTATAATTCCCTGGGACTCCGTAACAAATATATTTTATGTCATTATTTTCCTTAATAATGCCAACTACATAGTATTTATTGTCAGTATCTGTATCTATTTTACACCACATACTATTATCTATTAGGCTCTCTAGATTTTTTTCTCTAGGGTATCTAGCGAATAATTCGTCTATCTGGTCGGCTATCATATTATAAAATTCGTGGTCGGGTTTTATATTTTCATCTATTATTTCATTAAGCTCATTTTCGTCCGTTTCGAATAATTCCGGACGGGCGACCATACTACTAGCCATAGCGATATTTGATTCTCTTTCATTTTTTAAATGGTTGTTATTATCTAGTAGACTTTCTGGCTCTAGTGAAATCTGTGAAAGTAATTTTTCTTCTTTGTTATTTATGGGGTTACTAGGAGTTTGGTTATACTTATATTGACTACCTGCAAGAGAATTTTCTTGCGAGTTTTTAGTATCGTACACACCTGCAATGTCGCCCTTGCATGAGTCTAAAGAATGATTGTTATTATTGCTCTCAGATTGAGTATTTGTAGTAGCCTTGATACTCTGTGATGACATTGTTTTTAGTTTTGACGCCGATTTTTTTAAAGCCGATAAGATATTAGTTTGAGTCTCTTTTGACCTGCTAGACCCCCACAAAATAGGCTCAAATTTATCCTCCGATACATCTACCATAGCACAATCAATACCATCGTCTAAATTGATACTACTTGCTAGTTTGAATTGGCATTTGTTATCTATTAACTTTATATTTTGTTTATGTATATTTACTCCCTCTTTTATGCCTAGTAGTAGGCTAGTAGGGTAGGAATTGCCATAGGCTTTTATGTAGCCAAATATCATATTATTTTTGTTTTCTAGGTCGAGAGTCATTACTCTTTTTTTATCTTTTCTGTCGGATAGAATAATTGTCTTTTTATATGTCTTCATATTGCCACCTTTGATTTATATGAAATAAAAATGCTTACTTTTATTATATATTACTTGGGTGGTGGGAATTGTGCACAAAAGCTGAGCGATTTTGGGTAATAATGTTTTTGTGTGTATTAAACTGTCGATTTTAATTATTTTTGAAATTTTTTAAATAATTGTGCTTTTACCCTTGACAGGGATTGAAAACTATGGTATCATTTATGAGCTAATATAGATGAATATATTAGTTTTTTGTAAATAACTCCTTTTTTAAAGACTATTGGATTTCCCAGTAGTTTTTTTGTTTTTAATATTATTGCAATGTTTTAAATGCAATTTTTATATAGAGTAAAAAAATATGTCAGATTATTTTCTGACATATTTTTGTATTTCGTTACTTAATTTTACAAAGTCCTCGGTAGATAATTTTTCTCCTCGGATTTGTGGTGGGAGACCAATGTTATCTAGTATCTGTCTAATTGTCTCGGTACTCAAGCCAAATGATGTTTTTAGATTGTTTTCTAGTGTTTTTCTTCTCATTGCAAATGCAGATTTAATAGTATCGTCTAATACTTTTGTATCTACGATATCATATTTGTTTTCTACAAAGTCAATCTTTACTATAGCGCTATCTACATTAGGTACAGGGGTGAACATTTTTCTGCTAACCCTCTTTATTATCTTTGCATTAGCCCTATAATCTATAGCAGGGGTTATAGCACCGTAGTCCTTTGAACCACTCTTTGCAACTAACCTTTCAGCTACTTCTAATTGCACCATAATTATCATCGAGTTTAGTTTCTTGGCATTCTCCAAAAACTTAAAGATAATGGGTGTTGTGATGTAATATGGTAGATTTGCGACCATAGTATATTTGCCATCGAAATTGCTCTCAATTGCATCTATATCCACTTTCATAATATCTTGGAAGATAACTGTACTATTATCAAATCGGGATAGATTTTCTTTTAGTATAGGTTGTAGGTTTTTATCTATTTCATAAGATACTACTCGTCTGCCATACTCACATAGTATTTGGGTTAGAGTTCCTGCCCCTGGGCCTATCTCTAGTACATCAGTATCTTTATCTATTATTCCATCTACGAATGACTTTAGAAAATTGGTATCAAAGATAAAATTTTGACCATAGGCTTTATTAAATTTGAAATCATATTTATTTAAAATATCTAAATTACTCATTTACTAACCTTTTTGAATAAATTAAGTGCATTATCGTGGGTAATCTCCACTACACGGTCGTAGCCAATCCCTTTAATTAGTGCTATTTTTTCGGCAACTAGTCTAGTCATCTTAGGCTCATTAGTTGTGCCTCTATATGGGTGAGGGGTAAGATATGGGCAGTCAGTTTCTAGTAGGATATCGCTCATATCTGCCTCCATACATACTTTGGGTGCAGTTACCGAATTTTTGAATGTTAGAGTGCCACCAAAGGCTATTTTAAGTCCTAGTTTTTTTATTTCTCTGTAAACCTCGACCGATTCGCTAAAGCAGTGGAATACACCACCATACTTTAGATAATCTTTATTCCTTTTTAATACTTCTAGCATATCCCCAATGCTCTCTCTATTGTGGATAGATATAGGCAATTTTAGTTCGTAAGCCAATTTTATTTGTCTTTCGAATGCTTCAATTTGCTTGTCTTTACTAAAAGTATTCCAGTGATAATCTAGTCCTATCTCGCCAATGCCTATAACTTTTGGGTCAGAGGCATATTTTTTTATAATGGGTATAGCCTCATCTAGTTTATCTATATGGTCGGGGTGTAAGCCGATTATGGCATAGATATTAGGATATTTATGGGCAAGTTCAATAGCAGATTTTATGCTACCTAAGTCGTATGCCACAGTAAATACCTTATCTACTCCATTTGCCATTAAATTATTTATTATTTCTTCACGATTGCTATCGTATTTTTCGTCCGTTAGGTGTGCGTGAGTGTCTATTAACATCTTAGCAAACCTCAGAACCACCAGGGATTTCATCGTCTACTGTTAGTAATTTTACTTTGCCTGTCTTTTCGTCCTCGGCACATAGTAACATTCCGTAACTCTCTATGCCTCTTAGTTTCCTAGGTGCTAGATTTGCAACTACTATTACGTTCTTGCCTACTAAATCTTCTGGGCTATAGTGCTCGGCAATGCCACTAACTATAGTTCTAGTTTCATTTCCCATATCTACGGTAGATTTTAGTAATTTGTCTGCCTTAGGCACTTTTTCACAAGCGATTATCTTGCCTGTTAGTAATTTTACTTTTAGGAAATCATCAAAAGGAATGTACTCGCTTTCAGTGTTTTCCTCTTTGCTCTCTTCTGCTTTTTTAGGCTCTTCCTTTTTCTCTTCAGCCTTTTGTGCTTCGTTTGGAGTGTCTAAAAATTCTATTTCTTTCTTTACATCTAGTCTAGGGAATAGATTGTCACCCTTGTTTACAGTATTTCCATAATTTTTAAGTGAGAATGCTTTAATACTATCGAAAGTTTGTAGATTTTCAGCATAACCAAATTTATCAAAAATCTTCTTAGGTGTTTCGAATAAGAATGCTTGAAGTAGGGTAGTACAAATTCTAATAGTCTCACTTAAATAGTAAAGAACGGTATCTAATTTGTCTTTTTTCTCTGGGTCTTTAGCTAGTCTCCATGGCTCGGTCATATCAATGTATTTATTAGCTAGTCTAATAACTGAGAATATCTCGTTTACTGCTTCATTGATTTTTTGTTCAGCCATAAGAACACTAACTTTGCCATATAGTGCATTACAAGCATCTTCTAGCATTTTTTCGCTATCTTCATTTACCTTTGGCTCTGGAATAATTGCACCATTGTATTGGGTAATCATTGCTAGAGTTCTGCTGACTAGATTACCTAGGTCATTACATAGGTCGGAATTTATAGTATTTATAAATTGCTCGGCAGTGTAAGGAGTGTCATTAAATATTGGACCCTCTTTAGCTAGATAATATCTAAGTGCATCTGCACCATATTTATCTACAAGTGTTAATGGATTAAAGCCATTGCTCTTTGATTTGCTAATCCTATCACCCTTTAGAGTTATAAAACCGTGAGAGTGGATTTGTTTAGGTAATGGCAAATCAAGCATCTTAAGTAGTATTGGCCAAATGATGCAGTGGAATCTAGAGATATCTCTACCTACTACATGTACATTGCAAGGCCAAAATTCTTTGTAATTCTTATCGTCCTCTGTGCCATAGCCTAGTACAGATAGATAGTTAAGTAGTGCGTCAATCCATACATATGCTACATGTTTATCATTGAATGGTAGTCTTACACCCCAATCAAATGTGGTTCTAGATACACATAGGTCGGTAATCCCCGGTTTAATAAAGTTATTGTAGATTTCGTTTTTTCTGCTCTCTGGCACTAAGAAATCGGTGTGCTCCTTGAAGTAATCCTCTAGGAACTTTTGATACTTACTCAATTTTAAGAAGTAACTTTCTTCTTTAGTAAGTTCTACCGGTCTGCCACAGTCGGGGCACTTGCCATCTACTAATTGAGATTCTGTAAAGAATGTCTCACAAGGTACGCAGTATAAGCCCTCGTATTGACTAAGATAAATATCTCCTTGGTCAAAAAGCTTTTGGTAAACTTTCTCAACCAATTCTACGTGATGCTTATCGGTAGTTCTAATAAATTTGTCATAAGTGATACCTAATTTATCCCAGATGTGCTTAAATTCGGCAACCGTCTTATCTACGAATTGTTGTGGGGTCATTTTATTTTGCTCGGCAACTCTAGCAATTTTCAATCCGTGCTCGTCGCTACCTGTTGCATAGAAAACATTGTAGCCGTCTAGTCTATAATATCTAGCACATATATCTGCAAGTATAGTGCTGAAGCAATGACCTACTGTTAATTTGCCACTGGCATAATAAATAGGTGTTGTAATGTAATAGTTTTTCTTCTCCATATCTTTACCTCTAATATTTCAATTTAAGATTGCTTGAAAATCTAAAAACTTACTTACTTAATAAATTAAAGACTTTTTCACACTTCTTAAATTATTTTTTCATACATATAATTTTACAATAATATATTATATTTGTAAAGGGTTTCAGTAAAAATAAAACCCACAAAAAATGAGGAAATAATAGGGGGAATTTATGAATCTGGTGTGGAGTGGAGTGATGGTCTTTGGACTGGGGCTATTGCTACTGGGCAATGTGGATACGGCTATTAGTAGTATGTTAGATGGTGGGGCAAAAGCAATAACGCTGGGACTAAAACTTTGGGGCATATATGCCGTGTGGCTGGGGCTACTAAAGATTGTAGAAGAGACGGGGCTAGATAAAAAACTAACTAAGCTTTTTAAACCCATCATTAGATTGCTAGTAGGCAAGTGCGATGAGTATACCGAGAATCAAGTGGCGATTAATTTAACTAGCAATATGTTAGGAATGGGGAATGCCAGTACTCCTAGTGGGATAAATGCTATCGCTGGACTGGATAAGGGTAGCAAGTATGCCACCACTGCCATGATAATGATACTTATCCTCAATGCTACTGGTCTGCAATTAATCCCTACGACGGTAATAGGGCTTAGGGTTATGGCTGGTAGTAATAGTGCTACAGATATAATAGTGCCCACACTACTGGCAACTATTTTTAATACAGTAGTAGGAGCGCTATTTGTAAAGATATGTGGAAAAATATTTAAGGATAAGACATAATTATGAGCAAGTATATTTTACCAATACTAATTATCTTGATTCTCCTCTATGGGATTATAAAAAAGAAAAATATCTACAATGCTTTTGTTGTGGGCTCTAGTTCAGCCTTTGACCTAGTGCTCACATCGCTACCATATATAGTAGCCATATTTGTAGCAGTTGAGATATTTAATATTAGTGGACTAAGTGTAATGTTTGCCGATTTTGTTTCTCCCTTCTTTGAATTTTGTGGCATACCTAAGGAATTATCTCAATTAGTTATTCTTAAAAATTTCACTGGTTGTGGGTCACTAGCCCTATTAGAAGATATATTTGCAACATACGGGGTGGATAGTTATATTGCTAGGGCAGGGTGCTGTATTGCTGGTTGTAGCGAGGCTATATTTTACATAACGGCTGTGTATTTTAGTAAGACCAAAGTTACTAAATTTAGATATGCAATCCCAGTAGGAGTAGTGGCAAATTTTTGGGGTGCAGTATTTAGTTGTTGGATATGCAGAGTGATATAAATTGCCAGTAAGTATATATTTGTTGTCTATTTTATATCTAATTACTGCCAAAAAGTAAAAGTTATCCACATATCCACATTGAATTGTGGATAACTAAGCATATAATAAAAACAAAAAAATAAAGAGATGTAGAATAACTACTTTATCTACACCTCTTTTTTGTGGATAAGTATTTTAGACTCTTTACTAAAAATAAATTAAAATGTGTAAATGTAATGCTTGTAGAAAGAGGGTATGTGTGTTTTTGCGTGGTAGAGATTTTAATCTTGTTTTTATATTTAATGATGATGTAAAATAATGTTTTATAAAATAAAAAATTAAGCCTTTTTTGTTTGACAATTTGGCTTGGGGGGGGGGTAAGATAGTTGTATAGAGGTGGTGTATAGGGGAGGAAAATATTTTGCCCCTAGGCTTCGTCTAATAAAAATACATAGGAGAATAGAAAATAATGGATAAAGAAAAGAAAGATAAAAAACTTCCATTTAATACATTCCGTAAGGGAATAGTTGCTGGAATACTTGGATTGACTCTAGGGGTCTCGGCATTTGGACTTGCAGGTTGTACAGATGGGAAAAATGGAAAAGATGGAACTCAATGGCTAAGTGGAACAAATACACCAGTAGCGAGTTATGGTGTAGATGGTGACTTTTACTTTGATACCGATGACTATGTAATTTACCAAAAGGTTAATGGTCAGTGGGTAAGCCTAGGTTCAATTAAGGGTGAAAACGGTTTAACACCTTATGTTGGCTATGACGGTTATATGTGGACGGAGAGAGAAAGAAGTAACGCAAAGGTAGTTGATGTTTTAAGTGATAATGTTCGTGAAAACACAATTTTGCTTGGTGGAAACACTGCTTTTGATAGCACGGAAATTAAAATGGGTGAAACTCAGGTTGCACTTATGAACACATATTTGCCAAACATCAGAAAGACTCTATATTCAGGTGTCACTGTAAGCGAAATTCAAGTGTATGCAAAAACAGCAGGAACATTAACTATTGGAACTGCAAAAGTTGAAGATATTGTTTCTAGAACTGGAAGTGTGATAGTAAGCGAAGAAAAAACATTTGATGTTGTTGCTGGATTGAATACTTTAACATTCACAACCCCACTTTCGATTGCAGAAACTGATACTTTGGTTTTGGGTAAAACTGGAGACACTTCTTCTTTGGTTTATTACAGTGGAATAGAAACGGATGATGATCAAGGTGTATTTGCAAATTTGAGTAATATGGACTTGTATTCAACAACAAATTCAGTTAAGAATAAAATTGCAATAAAGGTTACTGTTTCTCCAATATCTACAGCAGTCGAAACGCAAGAAGGTTTGAAAGCATATTTAGAAACAAGTGCGAATACATTCGGTAAAAGCGTTGTTATGGATGATGCTCCTTACACAATAAAAAACATGACTAAATATGCTGGAATAACCGTTCATCATATTGATTTTGGAGTCAAGTCAATTACAGCAAAAGATGCAAATCAATATATTACGGTATACAAAGTTAAACAATCAACAGTAACTGAAGCAAAGCAATATTTATCAAATATTGTCGGCACATATAAATTCTATGCAAGTGCTTCAAATTGGGAAGATGTTTCGGACATGTCAAATGTAAACAAATTAGTTTCTTTCTATTGCAGTGAAAGCGTTACAGTTGGTAGTGATGAAACTTTGGTGTTTGGAAATCCTAATGATCCAGTTGCCTATACTTGTGGCACAAACACTGGAACCAATAGCTTTAATGGTTTCTATTATACGGGCAATGGTGGGAATTCTGGAGCAACCGTTCTTTCAATAAATGTTTGGAAAACAGACACTTCGACAACATGGAAAGAGTATGTTGAAACTTTGAAAGAAAAGGAACAACAATCAATCTTTAGGGGGCATCTTTGAGGGCAAAAAAGTCTCAATATTGGGTGATAGTATAACCACCTATCAAAATTATTCAAACTCAACCATCAATAATGATACGCTTTCAAATAATCACGTGTATTATGGAAATATGAATACAAGCATTTCGGTAAATGATACTTGGTGGATGCAGACAATAAATGATTTTAACATGAAACTCCTTGTGAACAATGCGTTTGGGGCTTCAAAAGTGTTTACAGATGCCACAAGTTACAATAATGCACCTGCTGCATATAAAGACAGATGTGTGCAGTTGCACGACAATACTGATGGCGACGCAGATGGAATTAAAACTTTTGAATGTGGAACAAATCCAGATATAATTGCCGTATACTTAGGAATAAATGACGCTGTAAATTCTGCAAATCTTACATTTAGCGAGATGACTTTTGATGACGAATACTGGGAAAGGATCGCAAGTGCAGATTTCGTTCCAACGACTTTTGACGAAGCATATGCACTTATGATTTACAAAATGTCACAAAAATACTCGGCTGCTGATATTTTCCTTTTTACAATCCCAAATGCGGGAAGCCGAAATTTGACTTACATTGCAAATGAAAATATCGCAATCAAGGCTATTGCAGAACATTTTGGCTGTGGGCTTGTTGACCTTGCTTCAACTCAATTAAGTTTAAATTATGGAACTTATACTAGTGACGGAGTTCACCCAACGGCTAGTGGAATGGATATAATGACCAATGCTTTTGAAAAAGAACTTTATCGCTATTATATGACAAGTGCTAGTTGATTTGGATAAGGTATTTTTATAATAAAAAGAGTGGAAATTTTAACCGATTTTGGTTATTCTTGCCCACTCTTTTTTCTTTACTAAATCTACATTTTTATTAATTTCTATTTTTATAGCACCACTATATCTCCACATAGGATATCTGAGTAGGAGTAGCTTCTCCTATCTAGTTCCACTTTGCTGGTGGGGGATATTACAAACATACTAGGGTACACCTCATCTATTGTGGCAGTTAGATGCACAATTTTATTTCTCCCTTTATTTACTTTTAGTTTAATATTTTTGCCTTTTAATTTTTCTATCATTTCTTTGGCTCCGGCTATTGACCTATTATTTATCATTTTTCTTCCCCTTTTTGTGATATTTTGTGTAAAAAAATTATATTTATTCACGTGGATTTTTGGCAAATTAAAAGTTTACATTGGGGTATTTTATGTGATATACTTTTATTATGGAACTAACATCTATTTATAAAAAATCTCAATTACATAAGATTATTTCCAGTGACATAAGTGCAGGTATGCTTAGCCACTGTTATTTGCTATCTGGTATGGATAGTGTGGTTATTAATGAATTTGCTTATCTTGTAACTAAAGAGATATTCTGTATGGGCAGTGATGCACCATGTGAGGAGTGTATCAATTGCAATAAGATTAATCACAGCAATATGGTCGATGTAATTACCTATCCTAAGGGGGATAAGGGATTAATGGTTGACGATATCAATGAGATTGTCAGTGATTGCTTTATTAGACCTATAGAGAGTAAGTACAAGGTGTATATTCTTAAAAATTTTGACGAGTGTACTATTCAAGCTCAGAATAAAATACTTAAAACTTTAGAGGAACCACCACAGAATGTTATATTTATTTTGACAACTACCAGTGTGGGGCTAGTATTGCCAACTATACTTAGTAGGTCAAAAAAGGTGGATATCCCCGTGCTTAGCAGAGAGGAAATTGTGGAGGTACTAACTAAAGAGGGTATTGCTAATGCCAGTGATTTAGCCAGTATATCTGGGTTTAATCTAGGAGTGGCATTAACTCTATCTAAGTCAAAAGAATCAGGCAGTCTTACCGATCTAGCTTTTGAGGTTTTGATGGGTTTAAATGCTAGTAGTGATGTGCTTAAGTTTAGTAGCAAGATAGTAGCTCTTAAGAAAAATGTACCATTATTTTTAAATCTAATAGTATCCGTGCTTAGGGATATATTGGTAGATAGTAAGTATCGCAATTTTAGTGGCAGGGATAGAGATTTTGAGGTATTGAAATCTAGGTATAGTGCTAGGGCTATTAATAAGATAGAAGAGCATATATCTACAATGTTTTTAAGACTAGAATTTAATGCCAATATAAATGGGTTAATAGATGAGTTCTTGCTCAAGATTTTGGAGGTAAGATTTTTATGTCAATGATAGGCATCAAGTTTGTCCAAAGTGGCAAAGTTTTTAATATAGAAGACAGTAAATCGTACGAAGTGGGAGATACTGTAGTAGTAGATACTATTAGGGGACTAGAACTAGGCACAGTTGCTACCCCTAGTGGCGAAGAGGTTACCGATGAGGTAAAAGCAATTATCCGTAAGGCAAATGATGGAGACTTGCGTAAGATGGAAGATTTGAAAAAGCAAATTCCAGATATTAGGAAACTAACTAGTGACTTAATTGCTAAGTACAAATTAGATATGAAACTAGTAGATATCAATTTTACTCTAGATGGTAGCAAGGTAATAATTAATTATGTTTGCGAAGATAGAGTAGACTTTAGGGAATTAGTAAAAGACCTAGCAAGTAATCTAAAGGTTAGGATTGAACTTAGACAAATTGGAATTAGGGACCAAGCCAAAATTTTAGGTGGCATAGGTTTTTGTGGCAAGGAGTGTTGTTGCAAAAAGTACTTAAATGATTTTGATAAAGTAAGTATCAAGATGGCTAAAACTCAAGGGCTTTCGCTTAATCCAACTAAGATAAGTGGAATATGTGGTAGGCTTATGTGTTGTCTAGCATACGAGAATGATTTGTATGCAGATATTGCGACTAAAATGCCTAAGCTTAATGCTAAAGTAAAAACCAGTGATGGTGTGGGTTCGGTTGTATATAATAATATCCTAAAGCAGGTGGTTACTGTTAAAATAGATAATGATGGGGATATAAAGGTTGGTGAGTATCCATTGTCTGAGATAGAGATTTTAGCTAGACCAGTGGATAACAAGCCTAAAGCAAAAGAGACCCAAGAAAAAGAGAGTAAGCCTAATGTAGATAATGTAAAAGAACAAAAAACTGAGGCTATAGATACTCCTCAAGAGAAAAAGGATAATCATCATAACTCAGATAATTATCACAAGGGAAAGAAGAAATTTAATAAATTCAAAAAGAAAAATAATAATGATAAAAAGTAATGAATGTTTAGAAGATTTACAATGTAATAATCTATTCATTATACAAGAAAAAGATGGTTATAGATTTACTAGTGATGCAGTGGCTTTAGCTAATTTTGTAAAAGTAAAGTCTAGAGGCAGGGTGGTAGACTTGTGTAGTGGTAGTGGAGTAATAGGGATTCTTATATCTGCAAAGAATCCTATTTCTTCTGTGACCCTAGTCGAATTGCAAGAGAACTTAGCAGATATGTCTCGTAGGAGTATAGAGTACAATAATCTTGAGGATAAGATAAGTGTAGTCAATTCTCCATTGCAAGGTGTACACAAGAGTATTGGGGATAATATATATGATGTGGTTGTTTGCAATCCACCTTACAAAAAATCTGGTACTGCCAGTGATATAGGTAAATTAGATAGCATTGCTATTGCCAAGCACGAGATAATGGTAAATCTAGAAGAGATAATATTAGAGGCTAGTAAACTTCTTAAATATGGTGGCGACTTTTATATCGTGAATAAGGAAGAAAGGCTAGTGGATATGTTTGTGCTAATGCGTAAATATAATTTAGAGCCTAAAGAACTAAAAATTTTGCCTAGTCCCAAAGGGGCTAGTGTGGTGATGATAAAAGCTAGAAAGGGAGGGAAAAGTGGGATTAAAATCTCGCTATAAGGAATATGTTATACTTAGTTGCAACGCCTATAGGCAATCTAAAGGAGATTACATATAGGGCTATAGAAGTACTAAATGAAGTAGATTATATTGCTTGTGAAGATACTAGAACTAGCAAGGTGCTACTTGACCATTATAATATTAAAAAAAGACTAGTCGCTTATCACAAATTTAATGAGCAAAAGGCATCAAAGGATATAATAGATGATTTAAAATCTGGCAAAAATATCGCCCTTATTAGTGATGCTGGAATGCCGGGGATTAGTGACCCAGGGGCTGTGCTTGTATCGCAATTAATTAGCGAGGGGCTAGAGTATACAGTAGTATCTGGGCCATCGGCATTTACTAATGCCTTTGTCCTAAGTGGCTTCCCAACACCTATGACTTTTGTTGGTTTCCTACCAGATAGTAATGTGGATAGGGAAAAGTTGCTAGGGAAACTATCTAGATATGAAAGTACTCTAATATTCTATTGTTCTCCTTATGCTATTGAAAAAGACCTAGAAATAATGTATAATATAATGGGAGATAGGGAGATTTGTGTAGTTAGAGAGATTAGCAAAAAATTTGAAGAAGTTAATTTCTCTACCCTAAAAGAGGGCTTTACTGGAACTATCAAGGGGGAATTTGTAGTACTAGTTAAGCCTAAAGAGAATGAAAAATCTCTGGACCTAGATAAAAATTTACAGATTTTATTGGATATGGGACTTACTAAAACGGAGGCTAGTAAAGTAATAGCTAAGGTAAGTGGACTAAAAAAAGGAGATATCTATAAAAATCTAGTAAATAAGGAGTAATAAATGAGCATAGAAGATTATAGAGAATATAAATCTAGCACTAGAAATACGAGCAACAATAGGGCAAAATCGCCCGTTAAGAATAGTGGCAATGCAAGAAGGTCTACTAGTGCAACTAGTACTATGGGTAGACCAAGAACCGGCTATGTTAAGAATGGAAGAAAGGTAAAGAAACATATCTTAACCCCTTATGGCAGAAAGTTTTTTGCAAGACTAGGGGTTACTGCAATGGTTGGTGCTATTGGAATTACTACTGCCGTAGGACTTGCTACTAGGAGCAAGATCGTGGCAGAGGATAATTATACACATACAACCACACCTCCTGCAATGGTAGAAACTGGACACATAGATAGGGATAATCGTCTAGACGAGGATTTTGTATTTGATGAGGACGATAATGAAATATCTGAGGAGCAGGGAATATACATATCTTCTTATGGTAGTAAGCAATACAAATATTGTACCGAAGAGTATGCTTTGCAATTGGCTGAGGACGCAATAGAAAATGTAAATGAACTATTTGGCAATGCTGGTATGAAACCATTAGTTGAGGGTGATGATGAGTATTTGCCAGATTATTTCGATAAATATATGCTAGTGGGTCTAGCTTGTACCGAATCTAGTCTTAGATGTGAAGGTGCAGATGGCGAACCACTTTATTCGTCTGTAAAGGCTAGAGGAATGTGTCAGTGTAAGGAAGATACTCTAGATTATGTTAAGTGGTATGCTAAGACCGTTTTAGGTGTGGATTTAGACTACAAATTTGAAGATTTAGATGACCCTAGAGTTAGCCTAGAGGTCGCTGCATTAGTTCTTGCAACCAATGCCGAAAATTATTATAAACCAACTAAAAAGGGCAATGCTTTTAGTCAAAGTGGCTTATCCTTTTCGCAAGATGCACAAAAGAAATTAATGCTTTCTTCCTATTATTATGGGGGAAAGGGCGCATTAAATAGGCTTGTAAAAAATGGCACAACATCGTCAGATTATGCAAATAAGATACTTAGTTACGAAAGTAACTTAAGAGAAAAGTATGGTGAAATGTCTAGATAATTATGCGTTTTGATGGTGAAAATAAAAATATATTTTCTTTATAAATAATAATTCTTTGCAAAAAACCAAACAAAGTGTTATAATGATGCTGTTC
>CAYTNS010000015.1:3850-25012 GCA_964439345.1 uncultured Christensenella sp. | reverse complement strand
AGCTACTGCCGGTGATAATAAACTAGGTGGTGATGACTTTGATAACGAGATTATCAAATTATTAGTAGAAGACTTCAAAAAGACAAATGGCGTAGATTTATCACAAGATAGACTAGCTATGCAAAGATTAAAAGAGGCTGCAGAAAAGGCTAAAATTGACTTGTCTGCTGTAACTAAAACTACTATTAGTTTACCATTCATTACAGCCGATGCTACAGGTCCTAAGCATCTAGAATATGACCTATCTAGAGCAAAATTTGACCAAATTACCGAGCATTTAGTAAATAGAACACTAGATAAGATGAGACAAGTTATGAGTGATGCAGGTCTATCTTATAGTGAAATCAATAAAGTATTACTTGTAGGTGGTTCTACTAGAATACCTGCTGTAGAGGCTTGTGTAAAGAAAGAATCTGGCAAAGACCCATACAAGGGAATTAACCCAGATGAGTGTGTTGCTATTGGTGCAGCTATCCAAGGTGGCGTACTAGTTGGTGATGTTAAAGACGTATTGTTACTAGATGTAACTCCACTTTCATTAGGTATTGAGACTC
This sequence comes from uncultured Christensenella sp., assembly GCA_964439345.1. Lineage (GTDB taxonomy): Bacteria > Bacillota > Clostridia > Christensenellales > UBA1242 > UBA11490. Next base: position 24,458 of record CAYTNS010000015.1, on the reverse strand, counting down.
TAGGTGGTGTATTTACAAAGTTAATCGAGAGAAATACTACTATTCCTACAAAGAAATCTCAAGTATTCTCTACTGCAGTAGATAACCAACCAGGTGTAGATATTCACGTTCTACAAGGTGAGAGAGAATTTGCTAAAGATAATAAGACATTAGGTAGATTCCAATTGAATGATATCCCACCAGCTCCTAGAGGAGTTCCACAAATCGAGGTTACTTTCGATATCGATGCTAATGGTATAGTATCTGTTAGCGCTAAAGATTTAGGTACAAATAAAGAGCAAAGAATCACAATTACAGCTTCTTCTAACCTAAATGAGAAAGATATAGATAAGGCCATCAAAGAGGCTGAGGCTCATGCTGAAGAAGATAAGAAGAGAAAAGAATTAGTTCAAACTAAGAACGATGCAGACAATCTAGTATTTGCTCTAGAGAAAATGTTAAAAGACAATGGTGACGCTATTTCTGAAGAAGATAAGAAGAAATTAGAGGCATCTATCGAAGAAGCAAAGAAAGAATTTGAAACTGACGATATCGAGAAATTAAGAGCTGCTATAGATAAACTATCCAAGGATAATGAGGCTATTGTAACAAAGATGTACCAAAAAGCTGCTGAGAAAGCTCAAGCAGAGCAGGGTAATGCAGATAAGGGCGCTTCTAAAAAAGACGATGATGAAATTATCGTAGAAGACCCTAAGGATAATAAATAATTGTAAGGTTAAGATATAATGGCAGATAATAAAAATTATTATGATGTACTCGGGGTTGGCAAAGATGCCAGTCCTGAGGAAATCAAATCGGCATATAGAAGACAAGCAAAAAAGTATCACCCAGATATCAATAAAGAGCCAGATGCTGCCGAAAAATTCAAAGAAATAAATGAAGCATATGAGTGTTTAAGTGACCCAACTAAAAAATCTAATTATGACCAATATGGTTCGGCTAATGGTCCACAAGGCTTCGGTGGATTTGGAGGCAACGGTGGTTTCGGTGGATTCAGTGGTGGATTTGAAGATTTTGGTGACCTAGGCGATATATTCGGAAGTATGTTTGGAGGCTTTGGTAAATCCCAAAGGTCTACAGCCGTTAGGGGCGAAGATATCCAAGTACAGATTAATCTATCGTTTGAAGAAGCCGTATTTGGTGTAACCAAAGATATTACAATCGGTAGAGTAGAGACTTGTGAGCACTGTGGTGGTAATGGTGCTAAAAATGGTACAGAATACACAACCTGTAGCGATTGTAAGGGCACAGGTAGGGTAAGACAAACTGTAAATACTATGTTTGGAGTATCATATACCGAAGCTCCATGTAAAACATGTAATGGTACTGGTAAGGCTATCAAAGAAAAATGTACTTACTGTAATGGTAATGGCTACAAAAAGGCTAATTCTACCGTTTCTGTTAAAATACCAGCCGGTATTGATGATGGTCAAGTACTTACTATGCGTGGCAAAGGTAATGCTGGTAAGAGGGGTGGCGAAAATGGCGACCTACATATCATCGTTTCTGTTAAAGAGCATAGAATACTTACCAGAGATGGATATGACTTGCTTCTTAAATTATATGTTCCATTCTATACATTGCTTTTGGGTGGAGAGGTTGAAATCCCATTGCCAAAGGGTACAACTAAATTAAAGATACCAGAATTAACTCAATCTAATACTATATTTAAGTTAAAGGGGAAGGGTATTAAGAATCTAAATAGAGAAAGTTATGGTAACTTGATTGTAACAGTTGTAGCTGAGACTCCTAAGTCGTTATCTAAGAGCGAGAAAAAGACATTGGAAGACCTAAAGAAATCTATAAAAGAAGATAATTTCTCTAGATACAAAGATTACAAAAAGGATTTAGATAAAGTAAAAGAAGACTAGTTTACTAGCCTTCTTTTTGTGTTTAATATGATTGATATTAGAAATAGATGATGTTACTTAGTATATTTTATTAATCATATAATTGATTTTGGGGCAAAAAATGTTATATTATATGTAATAGCAAAAACAAGGTGATGATATGAGTTCAAAAGTAGCATTAAAAATATATGCAATGGTCAAGGAATCTATAATAAAATCAAATGCACATTTTTGGCGAGATTTTTCATTGGATATAATTAATAATTATGAAATTGAATATGAAAAGTATGCGCAAGGTTTAAGTGAAAAAAATATTCAATTAATTTGTGCGTTTGATGATGATTTTCCAAAGTTGGATTTGAAATTAAAAAATGGTGAGCGTCCTTATTTATTTGCGTACAAAGGAAATTGTAGACTCCTTAATAATATTAAAGCTAATGTGGCTGTAGTTGGCGTATTAACGCCAACAATTGACATTGAGAAGAGAGAAAAAAGGATTATTAAGTCTTTGGTTGAAAAGGATATTAATATAGTAAGTGGTTTGGCTAGAGGTTGTGATACGGTGGCACATAAGTCTACTTTGGATTGTTCTGGTAAAACTATTGCAATTTTGCCAACCACTCTAAGTGATATATATCCTAAAGAAAATGAAAATCTCGTTGAGAGGATTGTGGAGAATAATGGACTAGTTTTGACTGAATATGTTGTGGAAGCGAAAAATAAATATGAAAGTATAAAGAGATTTATTGAGAGGGATAGGTTACAGGCAATGCTACCAGGAACTGTTATTCTTGTCGCTAGTTTTTTGCAGGGGTGTGGTGATAGTGGTTCAAGACATGCAATGCAGAAAGCAAGAGAATATGGTAAAAAGAGATTTGTGATGTTTAATCCTGTTACAGATGCTGATAATCCCATGTTTGGATTGAATAAAAAACTTCTTGATGATGGCGTAGACATATTAAGGGCAAGGAATATTAAAGAACTTAAGACTAATTAAAGTAAGTAAAAAGGCTATCTTATCAGATAGCCTTTTTGTGTTTAAAATTATTTAGGTTTAATATGATTGACATATTTTGTAATGAATTGAAAATTCTAACTGCACTCCCTTTCATCTGAATAGAATTCTTTGTGCTTGTATGCAATCATTTCGTCCATTAGTTCATTTATATCTTTATCTAATCCGGGGATATAATATCCACCTTTTTTGATGATTTTTCTTAGTCTCTTATTTAGGGTTTCTATACAATATGCACTATCTTGCTTTCTTACGTCCTCTAGTGCTTCCCTTGCACTTAGGTAGCCATTGCGTCTATTTCCTATCATATCTAGCTTTCTTTTGTTTAGAGTATAACTAACTATAAATGTTGATTTTGGGTTTATTTCGGAATAGATTAGGTCGGGTTTGGAAATATCCTCACTCCTTGCATATACCTGCATTACATCGTATTTTCTGCTGTCTCTGATATAATCTAGAGTATTAGGTATTCCTGCAATAGTATCTTTGTGTGCCTTAGCATCGGCAAATCTACAGAAACCTAGGGTAGAGTATTGAGCCTCACATCTCTCAATCTGAGACATTTTGCTCTCAAAGTACGATACGGCTAGACATCTAACACCTACAATGTATCCAGCATCGTGCATTTTGGTCATAGCATTATCTGCAATGGTATTGCTCCTAAGAGTATTGTGTAAGATGATGTCGTACTTAGCATGGGTTGGATTATTACCCATAAAGTAGTCTATAACGTGTGGGGTAATTCCCATACCTAATTGGTCGGTTGCTACTCTATAATATTGAGGGTATTTTTTCTTAATCTCATTGATTCTTGGGTGCAATTCCCTAAAAGAATCGTTATCTATTAGTATGGCATCGGGGAATTCGGTGCTGGTGTAATTCATAAGTGCCGATTTGCCCGAACCCATTTGACCACCAACGATAGTTGCAATTGGATTGTGAGATGGTAGTTTATTGCCCGAAAGTAGGGTGATAGCAAAGTTAGTTATATTTTCTATTTCCTCGGGTGTTAGTTTAAATTCCTCTATTACTTTTTCTTCCTCAGTCATTGCTATCTACCTCCTTTCTAATTAATTTTCCATAAACATTTATTATCTTATCTATCGTCTCCATATTAAAATGACGCATTTCATCTTGCTCCCTAAGTAACATCTTAACTTTGGGACTACTAGGCGAGAAACCTTTCCTATAGGCAGTGCCTAGCATTGCATTCATTATTTCTTCTGCTAATTCAATCTTTGTATTTGTTTCCATTTTTATCCTCCCTAAAGTAGACTTTTGGGGTCGAGATATCTAGTGCGTCTTTAAAAAAATATTATGTTAGTATACTATAAATTTTGGCTTTGTCAATAGGTAAATCAAAAGTTTTTCAATTTATTTTTACAAAAAGAATATTCGTGGCGAATTGATAGTTTATTTTTATTTGCAAGATTGAGATTTTGTGATATCATAATGGGTATGAAGAGATTTTTTGTAAACGGTAAACTTAATATAGGCAACACATATAAAATTGATGGCATTGAGCATAATCATATCAAAAATGTAATGCGTATGGGTGTGGGCGATGAGATTATCATTGTATGTGGTGATGATTACGATTATTATGCTGAGATTATAGCGATGTCCAAGGGCGATACTTCGGTCGTTATCAAGGATAGAAAGGAAAATATCAGCAATCCTGTATCGAATGTAACCGTTTTTCAGGCACTAGTAAAATCGGATAATATGACCCTTATTATCCAGAAACTAACTGAATTGGGAGTTACAAATTTTGTTCCATTTGAGAGTGAATTTATCACTAGCAAGGATAAATTTGGCAAGACTTCTAAATTTCAAGAGGTTTCTAATCAGTCCATCAAGCAGTGCAAGAGGAGCAAACCTATGATGGTGAGTGAGACTCTTTCCTTTGATGGAGTGCTAGATAGATTAAAAGATTACGATATTATAATATTTGCAAATGAATGTGAGAAGCAGGATAGGTTAACCGACCTTAAATTATCCAAGGATAAAAAGGTGGCTATCGTTATTGGCTCGGAGGGTGGCTTTAGCGAGAGTGAAATAGGTAGGCTCAAGGGAATTGGTGCAAAGTCTATTACACTAGGCAAGAGGATACTTAGGGCAGAGACGGCATCAATTGCTCTTACATCGGTTGTAATGTATTTGATGGGAGAGTGGGAGTATGAGTAAGTGTATCATAATAACACTAGGCTGTAAGCAAAATAAGTACGAAAGCGACTGTGTGGCTAGAATACTAGAAAGTGCCGGATATGAGGTCAGTGAGGAACTAGACAAGGCAGATATATATATACTAAATACCTGCGCAGTTACAGCTGAGGCAGAGAAGAAAAGTAGGCAATATATAGCCAAATTTAATAAATTAAATCCCGATGCAAAAATAATAGTATGTGGCTGTGCTAGTGAAAATAATGTAGACCAATTCAAGGGCAAAAAGGGTGTATTTTCGGTTATAGGTACCGAGGGCAAAGAAAAGATACTAGACTTAATAGATAATAGTAAATTTAGTAAGTTTGAATTAAATACTACTTATTGCAGTGCTGGAACACCTAAAAAGACAACGACTAGGGAGTATATAAAGATTCAAGATGGTTGCAATAATTTCTGTACATATTGCCTAATCCCATATCTAAGGGGTAGGACTAGAAGTAGAAATATAGATGAAATAGTAAACGAGGCTAAGATAATTGCTAGTAGGAGTAGGGAGATAGTTCTTACAGGTATAGATATTAGTAGTTATATGGTTGATGGGGTACTTGCTTTGCCTTTGCTTATGTCTAGGCTTGAAAGTATTGATGCTCTTATTAGGCTAGGCTCATTAGAGGTTGGGGTCATTACTAGGGAACTATTAGAGACCCTAAAGGCTATGCCTAATTTTGCTCCACAATTTCATTTGTCCTTGCAGAGTGGTGACGATGAAATCCTCAAGAAAATGAATAGAAAATATACTGCCGAGCAGTTTTATGAAAAAGTGGCTCTAATTAGGGAATATTTCCCACTTGCAAATATAACCACAGATATTATAGTGGGCTTCGCTGGAGAGACGGAGGAACAATTTGAGAATACAAAGAAATTTGTAGAAAAGGTAGGATTTTCCTTTGTTCATATTTTCCCTTATTCAAAAAGGGCAGGAACGGTTGCCACTAGATATGAGGACTTGCCTATGAGTGTAAAAAAGGCTAGAGTGGATATATTAGAAGAGGTCAATGCAAGGAATAGAATTAAGTATTTGTCGCAATTTATAGGCAGAGAGTCTACAATGCTGGTAGAAGAGAAGAAAGAATACTTTGAGGGTTTTAGCCCCGAATATATTAGGTGCTACACGAGTGAGAATGTGGAATCGGGGAAAGAGTACATAATAGAATTTGTAGAGTGTTATCAAGATGGAATGATGGTTAAAATAAAAGGAGAAAAGTAATATGTGTATTTTTTGTAAGATAATTAAGGGCGAGATGCCTAGTTATAAAATTTATGAGGACGAGAAAACTTATGCCTTTTTAGATATTTCCGATGATGCTATAGGTCATACTCTAGTTATTCCTAAAGCGCATACCGAGAATATTATGACTATAGATAGTGCCGACCTACAGGCTGTAATGCAAACTGTCAAAAAAATTTCCGAGCACTATGTAAATGATTTAGGCTACACTGGTGTTAACCTTATGAATGCTAGTGGAGAGTCAGCACAACAAAGTGTATTCCACTTCCATATCCATATTATCCCTAGGGTAGAGGGGGATAGTCTAGATACTTGGCCTAAGATGGATAAGAAAAATGCCGATTTTCAGGCTGTATATGAAAAAATGAAGATGATGTAGCATCTTCATTTTTTGTAATAAATTAAATCTATAATTAATAATCTTTAATCGGGGAGTAATCTTATTTAACCTGTGATAGTCAAGTCAAACCCTAAGATATTAGATTTACTATATATTATTTTTTACTTCTACACTATAATTCTAACTAAAAGAATTATTTGTTATTAGATGACCCACACAAAATAGCATATATTACACCCAAAGGCCAGAAAGTAAATATAAGTATCAAAAAGATTAAAAAGTGAAATTTAATTTTAGGCTTTTGCTCAGTTTTAGTATTTTTACTAGAATTGCTCTCAAAAATCTTGCCATCTATAATTGGCTTTACTTCTTCGCTTTTTTCTTCTATTTTATTTGCCTTAAATTTCCTTTCATCATTTATAAATGTACTATTGCAATAAGAGCATTTAGTAGTGGCAGATGAAAAGTCTACATCTATAGGTGCACCACAATTTGGGCATTTATTTTCTTCCATACTTCCCTCAAAAATCTTTTTATCTATTAATTCTACAATTTTTTTGAGTATATTGTCAAATCATTAAAAAGTATAATGAAAAATATCCATATATTTAATAAAATATGATTTTAAATTGATTTTGGCTTTCAATGTGGCAAAAAGACTTGACAAATATTTTTTTTGGCTTATAATATTATAGAATTTAGAACAAAAGTGGGTGAAAAAATTGTCTACAGTTAGAGTTGGTGAAACTGAAAATGTTGAAAATGCTATCAAGAGATTCAAGAGAAAATGCCAAAAAGATGGTATCATCGGAGACCTAAGAAAGCATGAGCAATATGAAAAGCCTAGTGTTAAGAGAAAAAAGAAACAAAAAGCAGCTATCAAGAGAAATAAAAAGAGAGCATAGTTTTGTTTATTAAAATTGCACCGAATATATTTCGGTGTTTTTTTGTTTTTGATGCAAATTATGACTAAAATTCGACAAAATCTCGTTAAATTAGCCTCTCCATATGCTATCCAATTTCTTCTATAAAAAGTATAATTAAATCAGACTGAATTTTACTTATAAAAAGGGAGAAATGACAAAATGAAAAATAATGAATTAAAATTCTTGGCTAGTCTAGCCAAACAAAGGCTTATGCAAAAAGATTATGGAACAGAGCAGAAACAAAATAGGAATAAGGCGAGTAGCTACTTTTTGCAAAATGCTAGGGCTTTAAAGAGGCTAAAGGCAGAGACTAACTATGTAACTATAACTAATTCTATAGATGTAGCGTTTGTAGAAGAGGTTAAGAAACTTATAGACGAGGATTGCTATAATCCACTAGGAGTGCTATGCGATAGGGAGTACTTCAATTCCTTAAGCACCAGCGAAAGGGAGTTTTATATCCTAAATCTTAGTGATAAATATAACGAGGTAAAAAATAGACTTAATGAACAAAGACTAGTAGTTTAATTAGGTTATAAAATTGAAAAATTATAGCTAAATTACACTGACCTTATACTTATACTAAATCTAGTATTAAAAAATGCGATTATGCGATTTTTTCATAAAATTGCATGGGCTGTCCATCTTGCCTTATATGCGATGTTACTGTATTTTTTTGATAAAATCCTTTTTACATACTTGACAATCTGTTCGGGGGGGGGTATGATAGAAATAGAGAGAAATTTTTTGTGGGTAAAAGCATATATTTTTATTGCTAGATTAAAACTAAAACGAGAATAATCTGAATAAATATTAAGGAGAAAAGATAAATGAGGAAATTTAAAAAAGGATTTTTGACATTTGCCCTTATGGCAGCAGTATCATTTGCTTCTTTGGGGCTAGTTGCTTGTGATGATGGCGATAATAATGGTGATGATGGAGGTACTCCAATAATTACAGCAACTAAGTGGAGTGGTGAAGTAGAGGCTCTTCCAGAGGCTGTGGGAAATGTTATTGAAATTTCAAACGGTGAGCAATTGGCTGGGTTTGCTAAAGCAGTAAATGAAACTACTGAGGATTTCCCGTATAACGATTATACTGTTAAATTGATTGCTGATATCAACCTTGATAATATCCAATGGACACCAATCGGAAATAATGAGCGTGTGCAATATGCTTTTTCGGGCTTATTTGACGGAGATGGTCACACTATCTACAATCTTAAAGTAACAGCAACATCTAGTTCCAATAATGGAATGGCTGGATTTTTCGGAACACTACTTGGTAGTGTAAAAAATCTATCTATTAATTATGCAAATATTTCTAGTACTCACTATGCTGGTGCTATTGTGGCACATGTAACTGATACTGCTGGTTCACTTCATATTACAAATTGCCATGTTGAAAATGCTGAAATTGTAAGCACTGCCGAATTAATTAGTACTGAGTATGATAACGGCGACAAGGTCGGTGGAATTATTGGCTATTCTGCATCAGCAAGTATTGAAAATTGTTCGGTAAAAAATACAATTATCAAAGGCTATCGTGATTTAGGTGGTATTGTGGGTTGTGTAAATGGAGATGCTGCAACAGAGGGTGTTGAACTTAGTGTTCAAAATTGCTCTATAGAGAATGTAGCAATTATTGTAGACAATTCCCAAAACTACAAAGGTTACACATCAAATACAGAATATAATGTAGGTAACATTATTGGAAGAAAGATAAGTACTACAGAATCAAATAATGTAGGTTCTGCTGTAATAACCTATCCATACAACTAAAATCTAAAAACTCTAATCCTTTTTGGTTAGGGTTTTTTCTTTTATTTACGAAAAGTAGACAAGAATTTTTGGTCTACTCTTTTTTATTTTGATAATATTTTCTTTTGTGATACACTAGTTAGGTAAAATAGGGGTACTTTGGGGTATAGAGTATATAGGTCTTCAAAGTATTAGCCAAATAAGAGTAAAAATGGAGAGATTATGTACCTACTAGATTCATTAAACGAACAACAGAGATTAATTGCGATGGATACTGAGGGGGCAAAACTAGTTACAGCTGGTGCTGGTTCGGGTAAAACTAGGCTTTTGACTCATAGAATATGCTATTTGATTTCGGAGAAGAATATTAATCCAGCTAATATTTTGGCTATTACATTTACCAATAAAGCTACCAATGAAATGAAAGAAAGAATCTCCCAAATGATACCTAATTCGGGTGGGATTACTATAAAGACTTTTCACGCACTTTGTGCTAGTATTCTTAGGGAGAATATCTATAAAATAGAGGGCTTTGATAGATACTTTTCGGTTTATGATAGTAGCGACCAAGATAAATTACTTAAGAAAGTTATCAAGGAAATGAATGTTGATGAGGATATAGCTAAGTACTGTGGCTATCATATATCCAAGGCTAAAAATCAGGGGCTAACTCCTACTGAGTATCTAAAAGATAGTAAATACGAGCCTAATATCGATAAGATATGTGCTGTATACACCGAGTATCAAAATCAATTAAGGGCTAGTAATGCACTAGATTTTGATGATTTATTGCTTAAAACACTAGAACTTTTCCATCATAGTCCCGAGACTCTACAGTTTTATCAAAATAAGTACAAATATATCCACGTAGACGAATTTCAGGATACCAACCTTGTTCAGTATAAGATAGTTAGACTTCTAGCCGAAAAGTGGAAAAATATCTTTGTGGTAGGCGATGAAGACCAGTGTATTTATTGCTGGAGAGGGGCAAATATCGAGAATATCAAGAATTTTACTAAAGATTATGATTGTAAGATATACAAGCTTGAGCAGAATTATCGTAGTACAAAGGCTATAATAAAATCGGCAAATAAGCTAATAAAGAATAATTTTGCCAGAATTGACAAAACATTATTTACCGAGAATGAAGATGGCGAAGATATCACATTTAACGAGGCTTATGATGAGAATGAAGAGGCTGAGTATGTGGCTAGACAAATATATAATCTAAAATCTAGGGGTGTAGCACTAAGTGAGATAGGTGTACTAATGAGGGTATCTGCCCTAAGTAGGCTAATTGAAGAAAAATTGCTTAATTACAACTTGCCTTATAAGGTTAGTGGTATTTTCAAGTTCTTTGAAAGGCTAGAGATAAAGAATACTATTGCCTATCTTAGTATGATAGTCAATCCTAAAGATGCTATGAATGTAACTAGGATTATTAATTATCCAAAAAGAGGCATAGGTCAGGCTACTATTGATAAATTAGTTAATGAGGCAAGGGAAAAGAATATGCCACTGCTTGACCTAATTGAGAATTTTAGGGATAGTGACTTGCCTGGTAGTATCAAGGCTAAAATAGCCGAATTTGGCGATTTAATTACCGACCTTAAGAAAGCTTATCAAGAGAAGGGGCTAGTAGACTTTGTAGAATATGTAATAGATACTGTGGGTATCAAGGATATGTACAATACTAGTGCCGAAGACGATATTGATAGAAGGCTAAATATAGACCAATTAATTCAATCGGTCAAGAGCTATGAGCATCTAAATCCCGATGCTAATCTAGTAGATTACTTAGAGGGTATAACCTTACAAAATAGCATAGAAGAGGAAGATGATGGCACAGATAATGTATCCATATCCACCGTTCATGCTAGTAAGGGACTAGAATTTGATTATGTCTTTATTATAGGTGCAGAGGAGGGGAAATTCCCTTTATCTAGGGCTATGGACGATAATGACGAATTGGAAGAAGAGAGAAGACTAATGTATGTAGCCATCACGAGGGCTAGGAAAAAACTCTATGTTACTAGGGCAAAATCTAGATTTTTATATGGCAAGAGGGAAAATCAAATGCCTAGTAGATTCCTAAAAGAAATGGGTATGCAGGTGGCTCAAAAGCCTCAATACAGGGAGTATAACTATAACGAGGATAGCGAGTACTCTGGATATTCAAGTAAATTTGGTTCTAATGGTTACAATAATTATTCGTCGGGTTACAGGTCTAATATGGGCAATTTTGATAATAATTATAGTAGTAAATCTAGCCAAACTTCGTACAATTCTTACGATACTTATTCCAAGGCTCAATCGTCATTTGGCAATTTCAAAAAGACCGATATGGCGACCCTCCAGAATTTACAGAGTATCAATAATACAAAGATTTCTGAGCAGAAGAAAAAACTAGATGATTACAAAGTGGGAGTGCAGGTATTGCATACAAAGTTTGGTGTAGGCACTATAGTAAAAACGGAAGATGCCGGTGGCAATAATTATGTATCAGTGGATTTTGGAACACTAGGTGTAAAGACTCTTTCACTCAATTTTGCACCGTTACAAATACTTAAAAAGTAGGTTTAAATATGGATAAAATGTCTAGAATGACAGAATTAATAGAACTTATAAAGAAATACAATTATTACTATTATACTCTAGATAACCCTTTGATTTCGGATAAACAATATGACGACCTTTATTATGAATTGGTCGCTCTAGAGAAAGAATTAGGGGTTACACTAGAGGATAGCCCTACTAAGCAAGTAGGCGATGTAGTACTAGATAAGTTTGAAAAGGTTAAGCACGAGAAAAAATTGTATTCATTAAATAAGGCCAATTCTAGGGAAGAATTGGAAGCGTGGTTTAATGATATGCAAAAGTATGGTGCAAAGAAATTTTCGGTTGAGTATAAGTATGATGGTCTAAGGGTGGTTGCTCAGTATGAGAATGGACTACTTAAAAGGTGTGCAACTAGAGGCAATGGCATAATTGGTGAGGATATTACTGCCCAAGTAAAGACTATCAAAAATGTGCCTAAAACTATCAAGTACAGGGGTAAGGTCACTGTAATGGGTGAGGTTATGATGAGGCTATCAGTCCTTGAGAAGTACAATAGGACTAGCCTGGAGCCTCTTAAGAATGCTAGAAATGCAGCAGCAGGAGCACTAAGAAACTTAGATACTTCGGTTACTGCTAGTAGAAATCTAGATGCCTTTATGTACGATATTTTGACTCGTGATGATAAAATTTTGAGTCAAACAGAAGTAAATAATTTCTTAAAAGAAAATGGCTTCGATACGTATAATTTTTATAATCTAGTGGAGTCCTTTGAGGATATTTGGTCGCTAATTGAGAAGGTAGACCAGATAAAATCGGATTTAGATATTTTGATAGATGGAATGGTTATCAAGGTTGATGATTATGCAGTTAGGGAAAAGGTCGGTTACACCGAGAAATATCCTAAGTGGGCACTAGCATATAAATTTGAGGCAATGGAGATGACTAGTGTTGTTAAAAATATCATATGGCAGGTGGGTAGGACGGGCAAACTAACTCCTGTGTGTGAGATAGAGCCTATTGATATAGCCGGAGTAACAGTATCTAGGGCGACACTTAATAATTATGACGATATTATTAGGAAAGATGTCGCCATCGGTAGCACAGTCTTTGTTAGGAGGAGTAACGAGGTTATTCCAGAAATTCTAGGTGTTGCCGAGCACTTTGATAATAGCATCAAAATAGAGAAACCAACCATTTGTCCTAGTTGTGGTAGTGTACTAGAGTATGATGATGTCAATATCTATTGTACTAATTACTGGTGTAAGGAAAGGACGATAGCTAGACTTAGCCACTTTGTATCTAAGAATGCCATGAATATAGAGGGGCTTTCGGAAAAGACTATTGAGAATATGTACGATGTCTTGGGGCTAAAATCGGTTGATGAATTATATACTCTAACTAGCGAAGACCTAAGGAAATTAACAGCCTTTAAGGATAAAAAAACCACCAAATTACTAGAAAATATCGAGAAAAGCAAAAATTGCGAACTAAGCAACTTTATCTATTCGCTATCCATTAATGGTGTTGGTCAAAAAACGGCTAAAGATATAGCCCGAGTATTTGTTACCCTTGATGGAGTAAGGTGTGCTAAATTTGAGATGTTAACCGAGATAAAAGATGTGGGTGATATTATCGCTAGTAATATAGTAGAATTCTTCCAAAATGAATATAATGATAAATTAGTCCTAAGGCTACTAGATTTAGGCATCAATATTAGGAGTGAAGAGACCGAGACTTACACAAGTAAGTTTACAGGTAAAACTGTAGTTCTAACCGGAACACTAGATAATATGTCGCGTGACGATGCCACTAGTTTGCTAGAAAAATTAGGTGCTAAGGTCACTTCATCGGTTAGTTCAAAGACCGATTATGTCTTGGCAGGAGAAAATGCTGGTAGTAAACTTAGTAAAGCCCAAAGTCTAGGGGTCGAGATTATATCGCTAGACGATTTAAAATCGGAATTAGATAGATTAAATATAGTTTTTTAGGTGCAAAAAAATATTTTTGCATATAAAATTATGAAAAAGTGTTGAAAAAATATTATTTATATATTAGAATATATAAGTATTAAATAATTAGGAGTCGAAAAATGTTATTAGAACCACCTATTGATGAATTAGTAGATAAAATGGGTAATCCATATAAACTAGCAGTAATTGTTGGTAAAAGAGCAAAATTTTTAAACGAAACCTTGACTGAGGAAGAGAAAGAGGCTATTCCAGAGGTTACTCGTGCAGTTGACGAAGTAAATGAAGGTACTATTGTTCTTGATAATGAAGAGAACTTGTAATAGTTTCATTTGTAGAAGTTATAGGTAAAATATTTTTCTATTGCAAACTATTACCTAGATTTTAAATAGGTTAGGGGTTGCAATAGATTTTTTTTAGGAGAGGGGCTTGTTTGCTGAAATAATTGTAGATGTATTATCCAGTGAAGTAGATAGGGTATTTGATTATAGCATACCCTCTTCTTTGGATACATTACGCATTGGCTCTAGAGTCCTAGTACCCTTTGGCAATAGGAAGATAGAGGGTTATGTAATATCTATAAAGGATACAACCGATTGTCCAGTGGATAAGATTAAGTCTATCATATCTATCCTAGATGACGAGCCACTTATTAAACCCGAACTTATTAAACTTATTAAGTATATGAAAGAAAAGCTATATCTAAGGCTATTAGATGGCATTAGATTAGCCATTCCATCGCAGGTTAGGTCGGGAGTAAAGGATAAATTTGTAAGAATTATTTCCCTTTGCGATGAGGTAGTTCCCGGGTATTTAGCAGGGTTAAATAAAAAGAATAAAAATGCACCACTAGTTATTGCGTATTTACAGGAGTGTGGCAAGGTAGACTATACTACTCTATCCAAAAAATTCACTAATCAGACTATCAATAAAATGCTTGAGTGTGGAGTATTAAAGGAAGTCAAAAATAAGGTTAGGAGGCTTAGCTCAGAGGATTTGCCTAGGTCTACCTGCATACTAACCGACCTACAATTGAATGCTGTAGATAAGATTAAGTCGTCTACCGATAAGCCAATACTGCTATACGGTGTAACGGGCAGTGGCAAGACCGAAGTGTATATGAGGGTTATAGAAGATGCCTTGAGAGAGGGGAAAACTGCACTTATGCTAGTTCCCGAGATATCTTTGACCCCACAGATGGCGAGAGTATTTAATATGCGATTTGGCTCAGATGTGGCAGTACTTCATAGTGCCTTGTCGGTAGGCGAAAAGCACGATGAGTGGTTTAGGATATTTAATGGTGAAGCCAAAATAGTTGTTGGTGCTAGATCGGCAATCTTTGCTCCCCTTGAAAATATTGGCATTATTATAATAGATGAGGAGCACGACGGCTCATATCTTAGCGATAGCAATCCTAGATACTTAACCCACGATATAGCCGAATTTAGGGCTAGATACAATGAGTGTTCGCTGGTTCTAGGTAGTGCTACACCATCTATAGAGACCTTTTATAAGACGACTACTGGCAGGTACAATAGAGTCGAAATGCCGGTTAGAGTAAATGCTAAGCCTATGCCAAAGATAGAAATAGTAGATATGTGCAATGAATTTAAGCTAGGCAATAATACAATGCTTTCGGGCACACTTATGGAGAAACTAGATAGAACCATACAGGATAATAATCAGGCGATACTATTTATTAACCGTAGAGGCTTTAGTTCGTATCTAATGTGTAGGGAGTGCTCGTACATACCTAAATGCACCGAATGTGATGCAAATCTTGTATATCACAAGCAAGAGGGAGTTTTAAAGTGTCACTATTGTGGCAAGAAATTTAGGGCTCTTACCAAATGCCCCGATTGTGGCAGTGATAGTATCAAATTGGGAGCTACAGGCACTCAGCAGGTAGTAGAGCTATTGCACGAAAAATTCCCTAATGTTAAGGTATTCAGACTGGATAACGATGTAGTGACCACCAAAGACGCGTACTCAAAGATACTAGGCGAATTTGGTGCTACCAAGCCCTCTATACTAGTAGGTACTCAGATGGTAACCAAGGGTCACGATTTTCCATCGGTTTCGCTAGTGGGTATAATCGATGCAGATATATCGTTATTTAATTATAGTTACAAGGCTAATGAGACTACCTTTGCTCTTATGACCCAAGTTTCGGGTAGAGCAGGTAGGAGTGCAACTGAGGGCGAGGTAGTGCTACAAACCTATGTACCTAATAACCCCGTTTATTTAACCTGTGCCAATTATGATTATCCTAGGTTTTATGATAAGGAAATAAACTTGAGAGCGACCACTAAATTCCCACCTTTTGCTAAATTAGTAAGGGTTTTGCTTACTAGCGAAGATGAGGATATGGTAAAAAATGCTACTCACTCGCTTATTATGGAACTTAAGAAATTTAGGGTGAAATATGGCAAAGATTTCTTCTTTTTGGAGGCTATGAAGTCGCCAGTGGGTAGAATTAAAAATAAGCACAGATTTCAGGTTGTAATGAGATTTGAAAATAAGATTACAGACGAAGTAATGAGTGAAATATATAAATTATTAGATGAAATGAGAAATAGCAAACTGAGCATATTCGTAGAGAATAACCCTCAGTCACTTAGTTAGGAGGAAATATGGCAATCAGAAATGTTGTTCAAATTGGAGATGAAATATTAAGGAAAAAGAGCAAACCTGTCAGAGAATTTGACGAGAAATTATGGGATTTGCTAGACGATATGAAGGAGACAATGATTAAAAATAATGGCTGTGGACTAGCTGCCGTTCAGGTGGGAGTGCTTAGAAGAGCTATTGTAATAGATGTCAATCATATGAGACTAGAGCTTATTAATCCCGAGATAGTAGAATCTTATGGCGAACAAATCGAGAAAGAGGGCTGTCTATCTGTAAAAAATGAATATGCCTATGTAAAGAGACCCGAAGAGGTAACTGTAAAGGCTCTAGATAGATACGGCAATGAATTTATGATTAGTGGAGTAGACCTACTAGCCAGAGCATTCTGCCACGAGATAGACCACCTAGAGGGAATACTATTTACCGATAAAATAATCAAGGATTACAAAGAGCCTAGGTCAAAGAAAAATAACAAATAGGAGAGGGGTATGAAAGTAATATTCTTCGGTACACCAGAGTATGCAGTACCATCACTACAGGCAATATATGATAGTCACCACGAGGTAGTGGCAGTAGTTTCTCAGCCGGATAAGGCAAAAGGTAGGAGCAATAAGATAGTTCCTACTCCTGTAAAAGCATTAGCTACTCAGTATAATACACCTGTATTTCAGTATGAAAAGATTAGGAAAGCTGATATCTCTGAATTAGAGAAAATCAAGGCAGATATAATAGTAACATGTGCCTATGGTCAGATTATTGGCGAAAATATTCTTAATATGTGCAAGTATGGCGTTATAAATTTGCACGGCAGTATTTTGCCTAAATATAGGGGTTCTAGCCCAATCCAGTGGGCGCTAATAAATGGCGAAGAGGAGACGGGCGTTACTATCCTTAGGTCCCAAATCGGTCTAGACGATGGCCCTATTATGGAGATTGAGAGGTTGCCTATAGTAGAGGACGATAATGCCATTACTCTTTTTGATAAATTATCTAGCCTAAGTGCTCAGATGATTGTTCCTGCTCTAGATAAAATAGAGAGGGGTGAGGCTAGGTTTGTGGCACAAGATGAGGCACAAGCAACCAAGTGTACTATGCTTAATCCAGAGATGGGCAACTTAGATTTTAATAAGTCTAGTAGGGAGATTGTTGGGCTTATAAAAGGACTTGCATCGTGGCCAAATGCACATATAACTATCGATGACATATACTTTAAATTGTACAATGCTAGAGTTTATAATTGCAGTCTAAATCTAGATGATTATGCAAATGGCGAGGTTGTTATAGCAAATAATAAGCAGGGACTTGTCCTTAAATGTAGCGATGGCTTTGTAGAGATAACCGAATTATTGCCTATCAATTCTAAAAAAATGACGGCAAAAAGCTATCTAAATGGCAAAAAGATTGAATTAGGAAAGGTGGCAAAATAGTGAATAAGGAATTAAGGATTTCGTACGATGTCCTAAAAAAGGTGTACATCGATGGTGCTTATGTGAGCATCGAACTTAATAAAGGGCTTACCACCACCAAATCAATCAATAATGCACTAGTGACCAAGATTGTATATGGTGTTTTAGAAAAGGATATTACTTTAGAATACTTTGTATCAAAATATGTATCCAAAATGCCTAAGGTGGAATTTTTAATCTTACTTAAAATGGCCGCTTACGTATCCCATAGTATAGGCAGTATCCCTAAATTTGCACTAGTAAATGAGATAGTAGAGATAGCCAAGGGGATAGATAGACATCAGGCTGGATTTATAAATGCTGTTAGCAAGAAATTAATTAGTAATAATATAGAATTACCAAGCAAAAGCAATAAAACCAAGTATCTTTCTATCAAATATAGCTATCCTGAGTGGGTAATAAAGGAATTACTAAAGAAGCACGATTATGATTTCGTAGAGGCTCTAATATCCGAAAATTTATCCAATGATACTCATATTAGAGTCAATCTAGATAAAATATCTGCTCACGACTTTAAGGAAGAATTAAATAAGCAGGGTATTAGATATACAGAGGGTTTATTTGACGAAGTTATGTATGTGGACTATGGCGAACTAATAAAGACTGAGCTTAGCAAATTGTGTGTAGTTCAGGGATTGCCTAGTATCATTACCTGCAAGGCTATGGGAGCAAAAAGTGGGCTAGTATTAGATACCTGTTCTGCCCCAGGTGGCAAGGCTGTGTATCTAGCTCAAAATAAGGATTTGCAGGTTTATGCCTGTGATATACACTCGCATAGAGTGGAATTAATTAAGAAATATGCCGAAAATTTGGGTGTTAAAAATATCGAATTTTACGAGCAAAATGCCACTAAATTTAGGGAAGACTGGGCAAATAAATTTGATTATGTAATGTGCGATGTGCCTTGTAGCAATCTAGGTGTATCCCGAAAGAAGCCCGATGTATTCCTAAATAAGACCCTAGAGGATACTAAGACTCTAGCAGGACTTCAGTATCAGATACTTAGTAATAGTGCTAAATATGTAAAGCATGGTGGAGTACTCCAATATTCTACCTGTACCATTTTAGATACCGAAAATGCAAATGTAATAGATAAGTTTTTAAAAAATAACCCAGACTTTGAATTGACCCCAATTGATACTATGGGGCTTAATATTACAAACGAAAATAACAAATATACATTTTATCCAAACTTAACCCATACAGAGGGATTTTTCATAGGGAGAATGATAAGAAAATGAATATACTTTTAGATTATGATAGAGAAGAATTATATAATATGCTAGGTGCATTTGGTGAGCCTAAATATAGGGTAGACCAATTGATTAATGCTATGTATAGTGGCAAGGATTATAGTGACAATATCAATGTCCCTAAACCTTTTTTGGACAAATTGCAAAGTCTAGATTATATATTGCAACCAATTAAGATTAGAAAGGCTATCACCAGCAAGGGCAAGGATAAGACAATTAAATTCTTATACGACCTAAGCGATGGCAATATTATCGAAGGTGTGCTTATGAGATATGCCTTTGGTAATACCCTATGCGTTAGTACTCAAGTGGGTTGCAAGATGAATTGTGCTTTCTGTGCTAGTGGACTAAATGGCTTTGTTAGGAATCTAAGTGCAGGAGAAATCTTGGGTCAGATAGTAGCAGTCAATAGATACTTAGGTGGAACTATCAAGGATAGGGAGATAACCAATATCGTACTTATGGGTAGTGGAGAACCTCTAGACAATTTTGATAACCTAAAGAAATTCTTAAAGGCTGTAACAAATGACGAAACGTTCAATATGAGTGTTAGGAATATATCGGTATCCACTTGTGGCATTCCTAGCAAGATAGAAGAACTAGCCGACCTAGGCTACGCTGTAACACTTTGCCTATCTTTACATGCATCTAATGATGCTGAAAGACGCGAAATAATGCCTATAGCTAGGAGATATTCTATTAGAGAGGTGCTAGATAGCCTAAAATACTATCACACTATGACCAATAGAAGGATAATAATAGAATACACCCTAATTGAGGGTAAAAATAATACCTTTAAGAATGCTAAAGAATTAGCCGAATTACTAGGTGAATTGCCTTGTCATATTAACCTAATTAAATTAAATGAAGTAGATGGCAGGTCTCTTACATCTCCTACTCAAGATAGTTGCAAAAAATTCCTAGGATATCTAAATAGACTAGGACTATCTGCTACAATGCGTAGAAGTCTAGGCGATGATATTGAGGGTGCTTGTGGACAGCTAAGAAATAAAGAATTGCAGGGCGATAAGATAGTTATCAAGGAAAGTGCATATAAGCCACAGGGTAAACCAGCACCTAATAAGAATACTGCTAGTAAAGTAAAAGATGTATCTAAACTAAATGCCCTAAGGGAAAAAGAAAGACAGAGTAAAAAATCAGCCGATAAAGAAAAAAATGCTAGAAAGTCAGCAAAGAGTTTTGATAAGAAAGACTCCAAGAGTTTTGATAAGAAAGACTCCAAGAGTTTTGCTAAGAAAGATGGCAAGAGCTTTGCTACACTAGGCTCTAAGGGTTTTGATAAGAAAAACTCAAAAAACTATGATAACAAAGAAACTAAAGGCTTTGGTGAAAGGACATCAAAGAATTTTGATAAAAAAGTATCAAA
>CAYTNS010000015.1:0-3750 GCA_964439345.1 uncultured Christensenella sp. | reverse complement strand
AAAAGCAAGATAGTAAATAAGTCTAATAAATCAAGCGATAGAAGATATGGCAGATAAAAAGGTTTTAATAGGAACGATAATAAAGGCAGTGGGTGGAATATACTATGTTTTATTAGATGGCGACATAGTGGAATGCTCCATTAGGACTACTGCCAAGAAAGTTAGGCTAGTAGTAGGAGATAGGGTGGAGATTATCCCAAATGACTTTGATAATGGCAAATACATTATTATTAGTCTTATGGAGAGGACATGCTATATCCCTAGGCCTCCTATTGCCAATCTTAGTAAGTTACTAATAGTGGTAGCCCCTAGACCCGAGCCCGACCTATATTTGGTCGATAAATTAATAATATATTGCTATCTAAATGGCATAGAGCCTATTATCATTATCAATAAGAGCGATATTGCTAGTAATGAATTTTTGGATAGCATTAAGGTGCAATTTGGATTTTTAAATATCTTTGTAGTCAGCACCAAAACGCGTGAGGGGATAGAAGAGGTTGAGAAGTATATATCAGGCTCGTTTGTAGCCCTATGTGGTCAATCGGCAGTGGGCAAAAGTTCCTTTATTAATGCGCTTATCCCAGGTTATCTACTCAAAACCCAAGAATTAAGTAGTAAAATAGATAGGGGTAAACACACCACTAGAGTGAATGAAATATATCAAAATAAGGACTATATGATAGCCGATACCACCGGTTTTACTAGTCTTGACCTAGATTTAAAGCATAAGGAATTATCGCTATATTATCCTGAATTTGAGCCATATTTAGGCAAATGTAAATACCTAGATTGTGCACATATCAAGGAAGGCAAAGATTGTGAGATTATTAGTGCCGTAAATGATGGAAAGATAAATAAAGATAGATATGATAGATATATTTACCTATATAATATATTAAAGAGTAAATGGGAGAATATGTATGATTAAAGTATTACCTAGTTCAAATCCTTGTCCAGAGGAAGATTTATTGCAGTACGCTAGGAGTCTAGAAGACCTAGGCGTAGAATATTTGCACTGCGATGTAATGGACGGTATTTTTGTTAAAAATAAATGTTTGCCTATCGAAAAAATTGCCGAGGTTAGGAATAATAGCAATATCTTACTAGATATCCATCTAATGGTAAGTAATGCTTATGACTATGTAGAAAAGTTGGTGGCTCTTAAGCCTAGTATTATAACTATCCATTACGAGAGCCCCGAGACTATATCCGAGATGGAGAAGATAATCAAACTTATCAAGAAAAATGATATTTTATTTGGATTATCTATTAAGCCCGAGACGGCTGTCGAGGCGATAACTCCATATCTAGATATAGTGGATTTGATACTTATTATGTCGGTTGAACCGGGTAAAAGTGGTCAAACCTTTATTCTAGATAGCCTAGATAAGATATCCAAAGCTAAAAAAATGATTGGGGATAGAGATATACTTATAGAGGTTGATGGAGGAATAAATCTAGATAATTGCAAGGACATAATCGGTCACGGTGCAGACTTTTTAGTTATGGGCAATGCCTTTTACACTGCAAAGGATAGAAAGAGTGTACTTGGTAAGGTCGATTCGCATTATCAAAAATAGGGTTACTGGGCATATACTATAGTAGTTTTTATTTTATTTAAAGAGGGGATAATATGAAAATTTACTGTTTTAAATCGCCTAAAATTTTGAAGCCTATTTTAATATTGATTTTTAAAAAGAATATTGCAAGATGAAAAAAATAATAATATACGTAGATTTTTCGGGTGAAGACTTTAATAAAGACTTTAAATTGTCGCAAGACTTAGCTGTAGATAATACAGTGCTAATGGTGACTAATTTGGAGCAATTACATAGTAGTATTGGGGCTTATGACCTAGTACTAATAGGTTTTTCGTCTGCTGGTAGGCTGGATAATATATCAAAACCCGTATTTGACCTGAAAATTATGGAGCAATATAATAAAGTACTAGATGTTTTAAAAGGATAGATAATATCCTTTTTTCTTTTTTATTTTGGATAATTTATTTGCTAATAATTGTCGGGTATTGTAAAATAATAAATATAAGTATGCTGTATCCTTGTGCTCACATAAAGTTAAAGACCCAGTGCAATCGGTTTTATTTATGTGGTGAGGAGATGTGTGGCGATTTTGCACTAATTTATTAAATGGCATAAAAAATATAGGTCTATAGAAAAATGGGTAATTTTAATAATAAAAAAAGGCAGTTTGGTGCAACAACTGCAACTGCTCCATTTAGTTTAATATTACTGATTTGTATGGTCGTATGTATCATTGGTACGACTGTAGCCTTTTTCTTCTCTAATGACTGGGCTAGTAATAAGGTTACTATGTCGGGTAAGGTAGATATCGAGGCTGTGGGCAAGGGCGATGAGTATGGCAGTATCGAGGATACCTTGTCTTCATCTAATCTAATTGTGACCCTAGAGGACGATTACAAGCATTTTATCCCAGGTGCTAAGATATCTGTTCCTGCCAATGTAAAAGTATATCAATCTACATCTAAGCCTTTACTTAGGGCTAAATTTACCCTAAAAACATATAAAGATGATGTAATACTAGACGATGCGTCCGATGTGTATAGCATTATGCCTCAGATGACAGCCGAATTGCATTCTATTATTACGGGCAATGGCTGGGTGCTAGATACTACCGAGGCTAATGAAGAGGATAGATATTACTATTATATAGGTAGTAACGAAGTAAATGCTACCCTTGGCAATACTCTTATGAGTGAGGTAGATGTAACGGCAGGTAATGCAATTGTGCTATTTATAGATAAAGATATTTCCTTCCCAACCAATGTAGAATCCGACCAATCGGGCTACAAGGTTCAATTCGTTATTACATTTGAGGCTATACAGAATTATATCCCAGATACCTCGGGTGCTAAGCTTCCTAATACCATTACTAATTCCAAAATTATATTCAATGAGAATAGAGACCCTGCCACAGGGGGGGGGAGACTAACTGACGAAGAGCTATATCAGATGTATCTAAATACCCTAAATAATATGCCCGAATACCTAAGTGGAGAATTTGTATTGGGTATGACAGTTTATGATGATAAAAATGGAACTACTAGTGGCACGAAAGATGTGTGGGCTTCAGACGGTGTTAATTTAGATTCAGTGTATGTTTATGGGTGTGAAAAACTTTCTAGTCCAGAAGATAAGTTTGACCCATATTCTAGTGATTGGCAATATGATTATATAGAGAAAAACAATAGTGGATATATAGGCTATAGTATATCTAATTGTGAGATTGAAACTATAGATGATCTTGATGATATTGATATTGATTCAGTCACAGAAGCGGCTAATGAAGAGTTATATGCAAATGTTTTGAGTGCGATGCGAGGAGGTACAGGTTTTTCTGAAACTGCGAGTAGTATTCAAGATTTTATTACACAAATTAAGAGTGTATGTTTGGGCATGGATTTTAGTGAAGATGTCGTAAATAGGGGTGTTTATTATACACCTACTTATAGTGGTGGACTTTATCATCTAAAGATTGTAGCTAATTGCCGAGAGTATGTAGATAATTATGATGCAAAATGGTGTGAATTCAAATACGCTTACGAAGTTGCCTTTGATACTAATATGGTTAGGAAGACAAAATTAGAATATTCCATAAAAGTTGGTTTGTCTCCCGATAGAATTTATGGTTCTTCAAATATAGTAATTGATACAATAATCGACCATTATTCCTCTAATTATAGGCCAGACCTATCGGGCTTTGTGCCAA
>CAYTNS010000014.1:0-27544 GCA_964439345.1 uncultured Christensenella sp. | reverse complement strand
ACTCCTACCATAGTCTACATCTTTATCCTTGCCTCCTACTGCATCTTGCTCAGTGCTTTTTTTGTGGATATGATAAGCTTATTTGCTCGTATCTTTGTACGCGAAGCGTTCTGTATATGCATCGTTTAGATTTGTTCAGACTATGTTATCCTTATTTTAGGGGTTTTTAGCCTTTACTTATTCTCCTTGGTTATTAGGTTTCTAAGGATATTGAAGTGGGATTCGGCTAGGGTGCATATTCGGTGGGAATGGGGATTATTTGGGCGAAGTGCCATATATAGGAGCAGTAGACTAATTATATCGCATTCGTGGTACAGTATCATATCATTGGGGTCGCAGGGTGATGGCTTTGGTCGTGGTCGATGTGGTGGGAAAGTGGATTTGGGTGGATATGGTCTGCAGGGGTTATCGTTACAAGGTGGACAAGGCAGTGTCCCGTGATTAGGTTTGCAAGGGTTGAGAGGTTCTAGAGGAGGGCACTTGGGTACAATGCAATTGGTATCAGTTGGGTTAGATGGTGCAGTATCCCATTGAGGCTTAGGGCAATCTGGCATATTATCGGTATTATCACAGGGGATATCGGGAATAGGTGGTTGGCACCCGTTACCTTGTGGGGGAAGATTAGGCATATCCACAAAAGGTGGATAACCCCACGGCTCTATGCTCTCGTATAGATTTTGGCTAGACATTCTGGACATTTTATGTGAATGTGTGTGTAACTTTGAGCCTACAAATGGCTCTTTTTTGTTATCCTGTTCCCATGATTTGGGATTACCTGCTATGTGGCTATGTATATAATGGCTAGTATGACACATACTAGATTGGCTATCTTGCGCCATTCTTGTCTGTGCCTTTTGATGGTTGCTAATTTGGCTAAATGTAGCCGTTTTTTCGCTTTCACTGTTTTTAACACTTGTATATCCTTTATTTGTATTAGCAGTAGTTGCTTTGGTGGTGTTTACACCCCTTCGTGGGTTTAATAATTTAGCAAGAATCCCACTAAAATTGCCCATTTGTATGGGATAACCTCGCTTTTGCCTTTGCATAGCTATATTACCTCTAGTGGGTGGGATTGCATCATTATTATTGTTATTACTGCCGTTACTATTATTATCGTTCACTGGGTTTGGTTGGGTGCCATTATCGCTATTTTCGTTGCTATCGCCCGAGGTTAGGTTGGGTTGGCTGCGATTGTTATTGGTGTTATCTAGCTGACTTTCGTTACTACTAGAATTGTCTGATTGATCTTCCCCATTTGGGATATTTCCATTATCTGGGTTATCCACATTGCTAGTATCATTGTGGATATCTTCATTATTTGCATTTTTGGATTCGCCGTTTTGGCTACTTCCATTATTATTAATATTACTATTAATATTATCATTACTTCCATTATTATAATTATTATCTTTATTTATAGTATCATTCACAGTATCATTTTCTACCTTGGCATTATAGATTGAGTGTGTGTGGTTTATTTGTTGGGGCATTGCCTTGCCAAATAAGTGATTACTTAGTTTTCGGGTTGAATTTACGGAATTTGCCTCTCTAGACCTTATAGATATTATCCCTTCTAGGTTTTCTATGCTACGGTTTAGAGTATCTAGTAATTCGCTATATTCCGATTGCAAATGGTTTTCAATTATTTGTGCCCTTTGCTCCCTCATTTTGTTTGCAATTTCGAGTAGCTCTTGGGTGCTATCTGCTAGGGCTTTTTCGTAGCCATTTTTTATTGCTTTGTAGCCACCCTCACTCATAATTTTATTGTCATTATAAAACATTTTAATTCTCCCTAAATGTCTAGATTTTTTAATAATTTTTTATTTTGCTATTTTTCTGCCAAAATTGGCTGGAATTTTTTGTGGATTTTTATTGCATTTCGTTTAGCGTATTTAGTAAGACTACGGGTACATCTTGATTGAGTGCTATGGCTGGTTCTACAGCACTTAGTGGAATAGGGGTTGGCAAATTCACACTGCCTACCTCTATGGTATATGCTGGTACTCCTAGATATTGGCTTACCCAATCGGAGTATCCTCCCACACTATTCTCCGTCCTAATGGGCGTGTAGCCATTTACACTGGCTATAATATCGGCTATATCTCTATCTCTAGCTAGTTCCTCTGGGCTCAAAACCTCAAAGCCGTAATAAATAACATCTCCTTTTGTGTGGTAGCTGAGGGTTAGGTCGGGTCGAACTTGATAGGTAAAATCTATAAGAGTCCTTACCTCTCTTTCACTGGCAGGGTAAAAGCCTACAAAATTACCGGTACTAGGGCAAAAAACATTCTGAGCACCCTCTCCCCATAGGGCAGGGAAATTAACATTTAGGTCTACACTGGTAGCCGAGGCTTTCCATGTGCTAAAGTCGTCACTTCCTCCATTGAGTTTCAGTAAAAAATCTCTCCAATTAGGGCAACTAAGCCATTCCACTCCCTCTAGTACTATCCTCACTCCATCGGGATTGACTAGGGGAATAATATATACCCCTCCATTTAGGGTGTCGGAAATTTGGGCTAGATACTCAGCCATTCCTACAGCCACTAGGGTAGCAGGATACTCTCGGGCGTGTATTCCAGCCTCTATAAGTATCTGTTTACCCTCGTACGAGCCCATGTGTAAGCCATATATCGGTTGCCCCATAGTGCTAGTGCCTACATCAAAAAAATCTACCGTATCTAGAGTGGATAGGTCGGTTATCTCCCTCATTAATTGCTCAAATGTAATTTCAGCCACCTTTTGTCTCCTTTTAAACACCAATTAATTCGTTATGTAATTTTTATGAAAAATTAGTGTTTTTTGTTAAAACACCTATTAGCTTTGGGCTTTACACCACCTACTTCCAATACAAATTAAGTCAAATTGCCCTATAATATATATAAAATATACTTAATTTTTCAAAAAGTGCCACAAAACATTTGTCTTAATTTTAAAAATCAATTATAATCCCTATATAACAAGATATAGTTTGGAGGAGTTTTTATCTTCCTTTACTTACCTCTTTATTTATTCTATTTCAAGGAGAATGTTTTATGGAAAATTCTGTTAAAAAGAAAAAATCTAAAAAGGGCCTTAGAAAACGCGTTGGCATTATCGCTGTTGGCGGCCTATCTTTAGTCCTTACCGTTTGTCTTTCCGTTGGCGCTACCCTCGCTTGGTTCGCTGGTTCCACTTGGGCTTCTAAATCCCTTTATATGGGCGGCCCTGTATATGTCGAAATGGCTGGACGTGGTACTTCTGGTAGTACAGGTGGTACTGGAACGGGCGAAGCTAAATGGCAAGGTGGCGATGGCAACCTAGATATCAAGGCTGCTGCTACTAGAACTACTGGTACTGCTGATTTGACAGAGGGTAATACTAAGATGGAGGATATCCTACTTCCAGGTCAAAAAGTTCAGATTTACAGTCAGGCTAGAGTATATTCTACTGCAGAGACTACTACAGTAGGTGACGATGCTATTATAAATACTAGTAGTGGTGCTAATACCGTTAATACTAGTAATGGTACAGCTACTTACCAAAATTCAGTTGGTAGAGTAACAACTACAACTACATCAGTTCTAAGAGCTAGATTTAGTATCGAAGTACAATTTGACCCAGGTATGGGATTCAATAACTTTACTGATACAGCATATATGTCTGGATACCCAGTACAATCTAGTGATTACACTGGACAAGGCGATGCTAGTGATAAATCTTGGCAAAAAGCTCTAGGTGATACATTTACTACAAGCAATAGCTCTACTGGTGGTGCTAGTAATGTCGATGGTGAAATTACTTACACAGGTAGAAGAGACGGTGTAGAGACTGGTACTTGGACAGATAAGACAGATGCTGCTGCATGTGCTGCTATTAGAGCAGGAACATCAAAATCTATTTACAAATGGAAATATGTATCTAAATCTGTATATGAGAGTGCTGGTGCATCTACCGATGCTGCAAATGCTATAGGTGTTAAGATGGCTGCTCCATTTGACGGATCTGACACAACATCAAATAATGGTATACCTTTCTATGGTGTATGGGTTACTGAATCCGATGGTGCTGGAAAATATAAACAAAGTGAATCAGACGCATTCTACAAGGCTAGATGTAATGCTTATCTATCTACTTATGTAGAATTCTATGTAAATGAGTACGGCAATACTGTAACTAGAACAGTTTCTGCCAGTGTACAAGCCCTAGAAGATAAACTAAACGAGTACTTCGTAAAATTGGTTAACGACTCTTCTGATGCTATCCACGATGGATATGTACAAGGATTCACAGTTAGTGATACCGATGGTCAGATTACTAGAGCTGCTACAGATAAAGTTAATGCTTCTTGGTTATATATCGACCCTAGCATCGGTAACGATACCAATACAGACGAAATTAGTACTTCTGTCGGTGGTTGGTGGTACCTTGTAGAGGATAACGGAGAAAAGGTTGGTTCTACAGGAACTGGTGACAATAAGATTATTAAGACTACTGATAGTGTTAAAACAGCAGATGCTGGTACAGCTGGTGCAACTGCTGTAAATACAATCACTACAGAGGAAAAGACTGCTGCATCACTTACAAGAGCTGCTGGTGCTACTGATACTAATAGATTAGATGCTAAACTATATGAAATCGTTCCAGACCTTACTAGAAATAGCGAAGTTGTAGCTAAGAATGGAAGTGAAGATGTAGTTAAGATTGTTTCAGATGCGTTCCCATTCGTTAATGGTACATTTGCATTACCATCTGATGCTCTAACTAATATCTTCGCTAATGCTAAGATTAGCTTCAAGATTTCATTCCAAGCATTACAAGCATTCTTCCCATATACTGAGTCAATTGATAAAGTATCTTATACTTCTCCATTACTAG
Organism: uncultured Christensenella sp.; assembly: GCA_964439345.1. GTDB lineage: Bacteria > Bacillota > Clostridia > Christensenellales > UBA1242 > UBA11490. Next base: position 22,690 of record CAYTNS010000014.1, on the reverse strand, counting down.
GTACTGCTAAAGCATTAAGCATTGCAAACGCAATCCCAGTATTCAACGAAGCATTTGACTATCAAGAGACTAATGGTGGTCAGATTTCTGGTCTATAAGATTAGACTACTAATTAGAAAATCCTTTGAGAATGAATATAGAGAAAATAAAAGTATGGATTATATGTCCATACTTTTTCTTTTATTGATTTGTAATGCGCTAAAATCTAAATGGTGTGGCTTTTTGATTTCTTGATTTTATGTAGTTCTTATTTCAAATTAGGATATTGCTATTTGTACGGGGTGATTGCTGTTACTCGGCTTAGTATTTAAGTTACTTAAATTTGGGCATTATATAGTTTATAATATACTTTGCTTAAAGTATCTTTTATGATAAAATAAAAGGGAAATAAAAAGGAAAAAATAATTATGAAAACGGTTTATTTGCTAAGGGGAATAAGTAGAGAGGATAGGGCGAAATTTATAGAAGATAATTTGAGTCATTTGCCTGTAGTGGATAGTGTAAAGGTTGCCTCCAGTGTGGCTGAGAGTGTAGAGGGTGGAGTGCTATCTAGTGGTGATAAAAAGTTACTAAAGGCGATATATTTCTCCTCTATAGAGGATTGTCTAAGAGAGCACGACAGTGTGGTTATTAATTCCAGCAATATATCTGTGCAGGACAGAAGAGAAATATATGAGGCTGTGGCTAAATTTAAGCCTAAAATAATCGTTCTAGATTTTGCTAAAAGGCAGGAGTCATTAAGGGATAGGATTATTAGAAAGTCTAGAGAGGAAGACGCGAGAGTGGGTAATATATCTTTGCTTACCTCTAATGAAATAACGAATGTAAACGATATGACGACCTCGGCTGTAACTCTAAATGAGCCTGTGTCTAGTATATGGCATATAGAGAATGGTGGGGTTATAAGTCGTGAAAATAAAGTATTACTAGCCACTACTAACCCAGGGAAAGTAGATATCTATACTAGGTTATTTGAGGGACTAGGCATAGCAACTACTAGTCTTATGGATATTAGTGTAGATATAGAGGTAGAGGAAAATGGTAAGGACGAGGTGGAGAATGCTAAGCTCAAAGCTGAGGCATACTATGAAGCTACGGGTTTGCCAACATTTGCAAATGATAGTGGGCTAATAATAGATAGGTTTGCCGAAGATAATCAGCCTAGACAATTGGTTCGCAGATACAAGGGCAAAGAACTAAGCGACAGGGATTTACTAGACCTATATGTGGAATTACTAACCGAAGTAGGAGGCGAGAGTGAGGGGCATTACAATGTAGCCCTAGCCATAGTGGATAATGATGGAAATATGCACTCAGAGCTCTTTGAATCAAAAAGATATTTTATTAGCAAACCTAGCCATGTTATTAGGAAAGGTTTGCCACTAGATTCGCTATCCTATAATAAGAAAATGCGTAAATACCAGAGTGAAATGAATCCTCAGGAGAGGGGTAGTTTTGAGAAAGATGCTAATCTATTACAAGAAAAATTCATTAAAGATGCACTAGGTTTGTAAATAATATGGTGTAGCATATAATCACATATTGCTGACATTTAATTCAATATAATTGGCAATTTATATGAACTTTCTGACATAAAACTCCGATTGTAATAATATGGAATGTGTTATGTGAAATTTATAAAGTAATATATTAAGATATGGCAAGTAGTGTATAATAACACAAAGCAAGATATATAAATATGTAAATCGTAATATATAAAAATGGACTAGAAATAATCTCTAGTCCATTTTTTATGCGTTATATGTTTTATAGATTGTATTTATCTTATTGCATTGACTTTACTAGCTCGTATAGAGGGGTTATATATCCATTTATAGATAGATGGAAACATCTGCCCTCGTACTTGCCTCCCATTCCTCTAATTAAATCAAAGCCCATATAATTAGGTTGGATATTAATAAGCAGGGAATCAAAGGGCATTTCGTTGTGATAAAGGGCATCGTTGTAAATTAATTCTAGCCACACTCCATTATTTAGAGCCTCTTTGGTTTCATTATGCAGGGATACTCCTAGTGCTGGTAGGTCTCTACTATTTTCACATAGAGTATCTAGCATAGATAAAATATTTTTATATTCATTCGAATCGCTTTCGTACTCACGGCTAATGCCGTCTACATAGGTAATAACCGATGTGGATTTATCAAAGTAATCGTTTATCTGCTCGTATCTAGGCATACTATCTCCTAATATATTAGTAATTAAAATAATTATTATGCACAGTGTCTTCATTTCCTCTATCTCCACCCGATACATATAGTATGGTGCGATAGAGTGAATATTATGTGTGATAATAGTAATTAATCGGACACCAGTTTATCGATAATTGGGGCATCGGCTGGAGCCCAATCTAGAGTGTGCAAATCTTTTTTATCTAGCAATAGTAGATTTTTATGCACATTTAGTTTTAGACCACAGATATCGCTAGAGCATAAGTAGCAATACATCTTAAGCATAAAGTCGGGATACTGGTGTGTGATATCTATATAGTGCTTTTTTACCTCTACATCGATATCTAGTTCTTCCTTTAGTTCCCTCTCTAGTGCCTCAATGTGTGTTTCGCCCTCTTCTATCTTTCCCCCTGGGAATTCCCATTTTAGCGATACATACTCATATTTACCCTCAGCTCTTTGAGCGCAAAGTATTTTGCCGTCTACCTCTATTATTCCTGCTACGACTTCTACAGTTTTCATTTGAATACTTCCTACTATCTTATTGATACTCTACTACGTTAATGCACTTTTGCAAATATTCTCTTTCTTTTTCTACACCCTTGGTTAGTTGAGTGGCTGCAACTATTGGAATCCATCTCTGGATATTTTTGATTTCTATGCCACTCTTTAGGGAGAATAGATATAGATATCTCTCGGCTAGGTTTTCCTTACCCTGAATACAAAATAACATATATGTTCTAGCTACATCGGCAGAAGCATTGCCTATAGTCACATGTGACCAATCGATGATGTAGTGAGTGCCGTCTTCCTTTATAATTATATTGCTAGGATTGTAATCTCCGTGGCATAGTTTGGTGTGATTCTTCATACTCTCTAGCCTTTGGAGTAATTCGTACTTAGTATTTTCTTCTATATCTTTTGAGTTATTAATTTTTCTTCTGAATTTATCTTTAATCCTATTAGATAGGGGTGCAGTGTGGGATAATATCTCCAATTGAATATTTACAAATAGGTCTAGATATTCGTCCTCTTTATCGGGATTCTCGTTCATTAGTTCTTCTAGAGTCTTGCCCTCTACATATTCCGAAACTATCGCCCAACGATTATTAATCTTTGTAACTTCCTCTAGTTTAGGGATATTAAGGTCAGTATTTTCTTCCACTCTAGCCTGATTAAGTGCTTCGTTTAATATATCTGCTTTTGAGTAATTTTCTACGAATAATTTAATTACTTTGTCTCCATCGCGATACACCGTCTTAGTGGTCCTCTCTGCAATAGGGGTATTTAGATTGTATGCCATTATTTATTTCCTCCGTAGTATGCTCTTAGGTACATTTCCTTTATCTCGCTAAGTAGTGGATACCTAGGATTTGCTCCGGTACACTGGTCGTCAAATGCCTGTTCGGTCATATCGTCTAGAGTATCTAGGAAATATTTTTCGTCTACGCCATAATCGCGAATAGTTTCTTTGATTCCTATCTTAACTTTTAAGTCATCTATTTTTGCTATTAATTTTTCTAGTTTATCTTTGTCGTCCTTGCCATCAATTCCTAGAGCCTCGGCTACCTCGGCATATCTTCTAAGGGTATGAGGGTGGTCGTACTGAGGGAATGTACCCATCTTAGCAGGGGTTTCCTCAGCATTGAATCTAAGCACCTCATCTATCATTAGAGCATTGGCAATTCCGTGTGGAAGGTGATGGAATGCACCTAATTTGTGTGCCATTGAGTGACAAACGCCTAGAAAGGCATTGGCAAAAGCCATACCTGCCATAGTAGCAGCATTAGCCATCTTTTCTCTAGCCTCTATATCATTTGCACCATTATTGTATGCTCTAGGTAGATACTCAAATATTACCTTTAGGGCTTGGATTGCTAGACCATCGGTGTAATCGGTTGCCATCATTGATGCGTAAGCCTCTAGCGCGTGAGTAACTGCATCTATACCCGATGCCGATGTTAGTCCCTTAGGTGCATTAAGCATTAGATTGCAATCAACTATAGCCATATTAGGCATCAATTGGTAATCGGCTAGTGGATATTTAGTGCCAGTGGTTTCATCGGTTATTACAGCAAATGGTGTAACTTCCGATCCAGTACCTGCCGATGTAGGGATAGCGATAAAGTATGCCTTTTCGCCCATCTTTGGGAAAGTATATATTCTCTTACGGATATCTACAAATCTCATAGCCATATCCATAAAGTCTACCTCTGGGTGCTCGTATAGTACCCACATTATTTTACCTGCGTCCATAGCAGAGCCACCACCGATAGCTATAATGCAATCGGGCTTAAAGGTAGACATTTGCTTAGCGCCCTCTTTGGCACAAGCAAGGGTAGGGTCTGGCGCAACATTAAAGAATGTTTCGTGAACTATGCCCATTTCGTCTAATTTATCTGTAATGCCCTTTGTATAGCCATTTTCATATAAGAATGTATCTGTTACTATAAAGGCTCTTTTCTTGCCCATTACTGCCTTTAATTCGTCTAGGGCTACTGGCAAACAACCACGCTTTATATACACTTTTTCTGGTGCTCTGAACCACAACATATTTTCTCTCCTCTCTGCTACAGTTTTGATATTTATTAGGTGTTTTACGCCTACATTTTCGGATACTGAGTTTCCTCCCCACGAGCCACAACCTAGGGTTAGTGATGGCTCTAGTTTGAAATTGTATAGGTCACCAATGCCACCTTGAGATGATGGGGTATTGATTAGTACTCTACAGGTCTTCATAGTTTTTTCGAATAAATCCAATTTTGATTCTTCTTTGGGGTCGATATATATAGAAGATGTATGTCCCATTCCACCGTCAAGGATTAATTGATTGGCTTTTGATACAGCTTCTTTGAAATCCTTTGCCCTATACATTGCTAAAACGGGGGATAATTTTTCGTGAGCAAATTCTTCGCTTAGGTCTACACTCTCCACCTCGCCTATTAGCACCTTTGTGTGCTTAGGTACTTCCACTCCAGCAAGACTGGCTATGGTGTGAGCCGACTGACCTACTATTTTTGCATTAAGTGCACCATTTACGATAATTGTTTTTCTAACTAAATCTTTTTCTTTATCATTTAGGAAATATGCTCCTCTATATGCAAATTCCTCTTTGACTGCATCGTAAATACTATCTAGTACTATTACAGATTGCTCGGAAGCACATATCATTCCATTATCAAAAGTCTTTGAGTGAATGATGGAATTGACGGCTAATTTGATATTAGCGCTCTCATCTATGATAGCAGGGGTATTACCTGCACCTACGCCAAGGGCTGGTTTGCCACTAGAATAGGCTGATTTAACCATTCCGGGACCACCAGTTGCAAGGATTGTATCGCAATTTTGCATTAGGTAATTGGTGAGTTCTAGTGATGGGCTATCTATCCACGATATAATATTTTCGGGTGCACCATTTTCTACAGCAACTTTTAATAGTAATTTAGCCGTCTCAATTGTGCATTTTTTAGCTCTTGGGTGTGGGCTAATTACTATTCCATTACGGGTTTTTAGAGATATTAGTATTTTAAATATCGCAGTTGAAGTAGGATTGGTGGTTGGAATGACTGCTGCAATTACGCCTATAGGCTCGGCAATCTTTTTTACTCCATACACTTCGTCATAAGATATGACTCCACAAGTTTTTGTATCTCTATACTTATTGTATATATATTCCGAGGCGAAGTGATTTTTGATGACTTTATCTTCTACTACACCCATTCCCGTCTCTTCCACAGCCATTTTTGCTAGTGGTATACGCAAATTATTGGCTGCAAGTGCCACTGCACGGAAGATTTTGTCGGTATCTTCTTGTGAGTAGGTTGCAAATTTTTTCTGTGCCTCGCGAACTAATTTTAAATTTGATTCTAGGTCGTCTAGGGTTTCAATGTTTTTTCTATCTGGCATAATTGTCTCCTATTTTTGGTTGTTTTTGCTAATATTTTATCTCAAATATGATTATCTTTGGGGATAACAATATATAAAAGAGAAATATTAGTAATTGCCTAGGTAATTTTTAGGCTTAATTGACTGCTATAATCAATCAAATAATTATAACATTTCAAAAAATTGTATGCAACTAAAATACCCTTGTGTCAATTCTTGCCACAAATATTTAATATCATTTGTTTGAATAAAAAAAATAATTATTGTATACTAAAAATGAGGTGATATTATGCAAAATGATTGGTGGAGAGAGGCTACTGGGTATCAGATATATATTAGGAGTTTTAAGGATAGCAATGGCGACGGCATAGGCGATTTAGGTGGCATAGTAGATAAGCTAGAATACATTAGGGACTTGGGTGTAGACTTTATATGGATATGTCCATTTTATGATAGCCCTATGGACGATAATGGCTATGATATTAGGGATTATTACAAGGTGGCCAAAGAATACGGCACAATGTCTGACCTAAAAAGGCTAATTAGCAAAGCCCACACCCTAGGTTTAAGAGTTGTCATTGACCTAGTTATGAATCATACATCGGACGAAAATGTATGGTTTAAGAAGAGTGTAAAGAGGATAGAGCCTTACACCGATTTTTATATCTGGCGTGATGGCAAGGTGGTAGATGGTAAGATGTGCCCACCTAATAACTGGGTTTCCTTTTTCTCGGGCTCTGCGTGGAAATATGATGAAAAAAGAGGACAATATTTCTTAAAAATATTTTCAAATAAAATGCCCGATATTAATTACGAAAGTGAAGTAGCATTTGATGAAATGGAAAAGGTGATTAAGTATTATGGCGAGTTGGGGGTAGATGGCTTTAGGGTAGATGCTATTGCCCATATCGGCAAAGATCTTACTTTTGCCGATGCTAAAGATGCTAAAAAAACTTATAAGTCTTTTTCTAATATGCCAAATGCACACAAATATCTAAAGAGGTTTAATAAGTGCTTTAAGGCAAATAATCTAGTTACAATGGGTGAACTAGGTGGCGACCCTACTAAGAAAGACCTACTAGAGTACACCACTCAAGGGGAACTAGATATGATATTTACCTTTGAGCAAATGAGTGTATTTAATAAAAAGCACAAGATAAATGTGGGCAAATTGTATAAAACATTAAAGTCTAAATATGAAGTATCGGAGAAAAATGGTTGGTCGGTATTATTTTGGCTAAATCACGATTATCCTAGATTGCTAGGCAAACTAGATGGCGAAGAGGATAGCAAAAATGCTGGGATTTCGCTAGGCACACTTATGTATCTACTAAAGGGTACACCTATTATATATAATGGCGAAGAAATAGGAATGGAGAATTATCCTTTTTCTTCTCCTAGCGATTTTAAAGATATCAATGCAAAAATGATATTTGATAATGCTAAAGATATTGATGCCGAGTTTGAGAAATTAAAGGAAAGCACCCGTGATCACTCGAGGACGGTAATGCAGTGGGATAATACTAAGTATGCTGGGTTCTCTACCCACACACCTTGGACGTATGTAAATGCTAATTACAAAAAGGTGAATGTGGTTAGAAACATTAAGGATAAAAATTCTATCCTTAATAATTACAAAAAATTGCTTTTAGCTAGAAAGAGTATTGCCGGAGATATCCTAGATGGCAAGTATTCGTTTTTCAAAAAAGGCAGGGTGCTAGGTTATAAAATCACTCTACCTAAAGACAAGGGCTACGATATAGAGGTCACTTGTAATTTATCTACTAAGCCAAAGAAATTTAGTGCAGATAAATTTGAGTTATTGTATTCCAATAAAAAAGTATCTAAGGCAATTGAGCCTTATCAAGTAATCGTAGGTAAAAGATTAAAATAAATAAAAGTGGGTTGTTTGGTTAACAATCCACTTTTTGTATAAAAAATCCACGGGATAAAATCTTCCGTGGATAATTTTTATTATTGGTTGGTTGACTGTAATTGGTAAAATGTTTACAATTCATTTTTGCAATTTTTTAGTTTGTTGTGACCTGTAATGTATTCATTGTTAGTGGGTTGCATACAACTAGATGCAGGTAACCCACTAATCGTGTTTTTATAATTAGTAGACCATTTGCAATTGATTTTTTACAATTGGTCGTTTGCAATAAATCTCTTAGTAGCCTCCAGTATTTCACCTATGGTCATATTCCTAATAGTGAAGCCACCCTCAGTTTTGTGTCCACCACCACCGAAGTATAGTGCTAGTCTACCTGCAATATCGCCAGTATTACACATTGTTTTACCTATGACCTTGTTATCGTATTTTACTAGCATCAAAAAGTTCTCTAAGGTTTCTAGTTTTCTTAATTCTTCCGAAACTTTCTTAGTTAGCATATATTGCGTAACATCTTTAAAGTCTTCCATTGCTTTATCTACTATTATGTAGTCGAAATTGTCATAACGCTTTATCTGAGTAGCTAGTTTGCTAAATGTCTTTATTTCTAACATTGACCTTTTTGTGTACAATTGTCTAATTAAACTTTTGTAATCAATGCCTTTGTTTATAAGAACTTGTGCTATTAGTAGAGTTCTATTGGTAAGCCTTCTAGCAAAGCAACAGGTATCGGTCATTATTCCGGCATATAGTAGGGTGGATATATCTTGTGTGATTTTGTCGGGGTCGATTTGAACAAATATATCGTATAACATTTCGCTAGTCGAGCTAATGTCGCCATTAGCAATTATATATTTTGACTCTCCCTTGTTTCCCTCGTGATGGTCGATATTAACCGTAGTCTCGGCTTTATCAAAATACTCCTCAAATATATCTAGTCTTTCCTTGCCACTGCAATCAAGCAAGATAAAGGTATAAGGCTTTTGGGTATCCTCCATACCATTTATAACGGGGGATTTGTCGCCATTGTACCAGAATAAAAAGTCGTTATCCTTTGGGTCTAATAAAGCCTTTGCATTGTAACCTAATGAATTTAGATATAGAGCCAATGCAATGCTTGAGCCAACTGAATCGGCATCGGGAGTCTCGATGTGACCACCTATAAATATGTCTTGCTCTTTAGGTAGATTCTTTAGAACCTCTGCCATATATTGATATTCTTTTTCCATAATTTCCTTATTATTGGGTTTACTATATTTGCTTGAGATTTCTTCAAACATTTTTTTAAACCTACAAATAACAAATAAATTTTATCAGTTTTGGTCCGATATGTCAAATCAATAAGGAACTATTAAGGGAGGTAAGAGGTAAGAGTGAATAGTGAAGAGTGAAGAGGTAAGAGTGAAAAGTGAAGAAGTAAAAGTGAATAGTTATGGATTATCAAATATAAGTTAAGAGATAAAAGTGAAAAGTGAAGAGGTTCGCCTATATTACAAAATAAAATAATTATTTGATTATTTTGATTAGAAAAAAATATTTATTGTGCTACAATACTACCTAGGAGATAAAAGATGAATAGTAATTTTAAACAAGATGTAAAGGTTTTGTCGTCAATGACTGATGCCAATGCTGAGGTGGGGCTATCCTTTGCACTATCATATTTGCAAGATAATATGTGTGAATATTTTTTTAGTATGGGGTGCGATGGGATATCTATGATACCTAGGGCAAATTGCTTTTGGGTAATGACTAAAACTAAAATAAAATTTAATAATAAAATTAAGTGGTTAGATAGGGTGACACTTGAAACTGACCTTATTAAAAAGAGTCCAGCTAGACTGGTCCTTGCTAATAATATTATAGGTGCAGATGGCTGTCCTGCTATTGAGGGTATCCAAGAGATATGTGCAATGGATAGCGAGAGTAGGAAAATTAGATTAATAAAAACCACACTTTTGCCCGAGGATATCGAGGTCAATGAGGGGCTTAATTCTGATATGGAATTTGGGAAAATGGAAGAGGAATTGGGTGAAGATTATTTGCAAAAAAATATCACCATAGACTCTAGAAATATTGATTATTTTGGACACACAAATAATGTGGAATATGTGAAAATTATGTTATCCACATTTGATGCAGAGATACTTAAAAAATTATCTCCAAAGACATTTGAAATACACTATATTCACGAGAGTAGATATGGAGAAAATTTGAGTGTATATAGAAAAGAATTTGGGAAAGAATATTTATTTGAAATCAAATGTGGCGAAAGAGTGGTTTGCAAAAGTAGGCTCACTTTCTGATAATTATAAATAAGATACTGACAATAAGTGCTAAGATATTGACAAAAATGAGGTAATAAAGAAATGAAAAAAGTAGCAATTATATTATCCGATGGCTTTGAAGAATTGGAGGCTATCAGTGTAATAGATATATTAAAAAGGGCTAGTGTAAATGTGGAAATTTTGGCTCTAGGAAATACTAGAGTAACGGGTGCACACGATATAACCATAGAGGCTGATGAGATATTCAATTATTACAATGCTCTAGACCTAGATGGCATAGTATTTGCAGGTGGAATGAATAATGCAAATAACCTATCTAATGATAGTGCCGTAATTGACCTAGTTAATAATTACTATGAGGGAGGAAAATTAATCGGTGCAATATGTGCATCTCCTGCTTTTATCTTCCCTAGAACTAAAATAGATAGGGATTTGAAATGTACGTGTTATCCCGATACTGAATTAAAATCGATGTTAGATGCTTTCCAGTATGTAGATGAAAATGTGGTGGTTTGTAATAATGTTATTACTAGTCAGAGCCCATTCACTGCTATGGAGTTTGCACTAAATATAGTAGAGTATTTGGGATTAGATGCAGAAGAATTACTTAAAGATTTACAAGGGAAATAATTAAAAGGAATTAATACAAATGAAGGTTTGTTCACTGGCTAGTTCGTCCAAGGGGAATTGCACCATAGTGTATAACGAGAATGAAATACTTCTTGTGGATATGGGCATTACTCTAAAAGACTTAGAAGAAAAATTGAAGATATTGAATCTAGATATAAATAATGTAATCGGTGTTGTTCTTTCGCACGAGCACTCCGACCACACAAAGGGTGTATCAGCCCTTACCAAAAAATATCTGGTTCCTATATATTGTCATTACGATGCCTATGATGGTGTTCTTAGAAAAACCAAACTAACTGGTGCGTCGGTTGTTAGATTTTCTTTTGCACCATTTGAGGTGGGTAGTTTCAGGGTAGAGACATTTAAGGTTAGTCACGATGTACATTGTGTGGGATTTAATATTTATGAAAATAGAAATAAAATAAGTATTGTAACCGATTTGGGGTATACTACTACTGATATAGTCGAGAGGCTATACGATAGTAGGTTGGTGATACTAGAGGCAAATCACGATGAGCAGATGGTAATAAATGGGCCATACCCTGCCATCTTAAAAGCAAGGATACTAGGTAAGCAGGGGCACTTGAGTAATATCAGTAGTGCCAAAGTTGTAGTAGATATTGCTCAGCACAATGTTAAGCAGGTGCTCTTTGCTCATTTGAGTGAGGAGAATAACACTCCCGAACTTTGTTATCAGACGATATGTGAGTATTGTGAGTCAAAGGGGATTGAGCCAAATGTCAATATCCTTCTTGACATTGCAAAGCCTTATGGACTAGGTCCAATATTTGTTATTAGATAAATTGTTTTCACCTACTATCACTAAATTTAGTAGGTGATTTTTTATGAGGAAAATTTTAATTATATTGCTAATGCTTATTACTTTACCATTGACTGCCTGTATGGAGAGGTCGGAAGAAACGTACGATGGTGGAGTAATAATGCTAAGCGAAAAAAGTGATAGTGCTACTATCTCACAAGTTATTAGCCCAGCAGTAGTTGCAGTCAGTGGTATTAGTGGTAATAGTGAATCTATTGGCAGTGGTGTATGTGTGGCTAGTGGTGGATATATTCTTACAAATTCGCATGTTATAAATGGCTGTGATAGTATCAAGGTGTATTTATCGGATAAGACTAGTGCAAATGCCGAGGTGCTATATGAAGATACTGTATTAGACCTAGCAATCCTAAAGGTGAATAAAAGTATGCCGTATTTAGTTATGGGGGATAGTGATAGTGTAGAGGTCGGTGAGGATATTTTAGCCGTGGGCACACCCCTAAGCCTAACCCTTACTCATACCTTTACTAAGGGCATAGTGAGTGCTATTAATAGAACTATCAAGGTATCGTCTAGCGAGGGTAGTGGGTATATGCACTCTTTAATTCAGCACGATGCTAGTTTAAATCCGGGTAATTCGGGTGGTCCACTTATTAATTCCAGTGGAGAAGTGATAGGAATAAATACTCTTAAAATTAGTGGAGGCGAGGGGATAGGTTTTGCTATTCCTTCCAAAAGCTTTATATCCCTAATTAATAATTTCGTGACTAATATTAATTACAAAGTGCCATATTTGGGAGTGTATGGCTATGATTGTGAGATTGCGAATTATTATGATAAGTGTGAGGAAAATGATGGCTTTTATATAATAGATATAGCTGAGGATAGTCCTTTGAGGGAGGTGGAGATAAGCAGTGGTGCAGTGATACTATCTATTAATGGTGGCAAGGTCAATAATGCACTAGATTTGAGGGATAGTCTATATAAGGCATCTGCTAATGATAGTATCGGTATTGAGTATTCGTGGGCAGGTAAGATATATAGGACCAAAGTAAAACTAAGATAATTAGCTAAAAAATGCTAGATAATTAAGCAATCTAGCATTTTTTGTGTACTTTGAAGCATAAAACCTTTTAGAAAAACCTTGCTTATATTCTTAAAATAATGTAATATATAATAAATATGCTTTTCCTTGCATGGTGGAAAAAGGAATGGGCGAGAATACATTCTCGGAGATAGATTATGAATAAAGAGGCAAAAGAGTATAATAGATATACTGTATTAGATGCTTTTAAATGTTTTTTTTGGTTGTTGATTGTAACGGCATTAGTATCAATAGTTTTTCAGATAGTTCTACTAATAGTTGCAAAAAATATTGGTATGGCTTATGCCGATATTATTAAAACGGAAACCGTTTCGGTTATTAGTGCTACATTATCGCCCGTGTCGATGATAGTCTTTTTCTTTGCGTACAATAAGATTAGGAAAGTTAGATGTAGAGAGGCCCTTACAGATGGCGAAAAGATTAGTCTACTTCCTATTTCTATAGCCATAGTTCTAGCTATCATCTGCATATTCCTATTCACTCCATTTATGAATCTTATTAATACATTATTTGAGAGTATGGGGTATGTAGTAAATAATGATTTGCCTATGCAAGATTTAATGACTAGTAGTGGTGGATATTTTGCTCTAGGATTGCTTATTTATGCTTTGCTTCCAGCAATTGCAGAAGAACTAATATTCAGAGGTATTATCCAGACTAGCCTTTCTAGTAGATACAAAGATTCGGTTACTATCATAATATCTACCCTTATTTTTGTACTAATGCACGGCTCTCTTAACCAAACTTTTTATCAATTAATCGTTGGCGTTATGCTTAGCTATTTAGCCTTAGTGGGTGGCTCGGTTGTTTACTCAATTATTTTGCATTTCTTAAATAATGCCTTGGTTGTAGTATTTAGTTGCTTTAATATTGTATCGTATCTATCGGCTAGTGAGGCTGTTTACTACAATGTGTTTAGTATGATATTCCCATTCATTATCTTCCTACTAGGTGTGGCCCTAGTACTAATCCTTTTCTGGGTACTTAAATATCTAAGAAATAAGAATTTCTTTAGACTAGATGAGAGGGGGAAATTTGTAACCATAGATAAAAATGCCGTGGCAGAGATTAATGCTAAAAAAGTTGGATTCAAAGGTTTCTTTACCAGTATGACCTATCTAGAGAAGCTATATTTTATAGTGGGTCTAATTATTATAGTTGTTGTGTGGATTTCTAATACAGTTAGTGGTTTTATGTAAACTAAAAAGTGAGTTTAAATGAAATATTATACAGTAGAAAATGAGAACAAATCTATATTCAAAACATTTGCTATATATTATATAGCAATGTCTCTTTTTTGTATAGTTAGGATAGTGGCAGTAACGGGGGCGTTCCCCGATGGCAAATGGGGAGAGATAATATCGTCCCTTATTATCCAAGTAGGAATATTATTTTTAATTCCTTTCGTTCTCTATTGTGTATTTTTAAAGGTAAAACCTGTGCAGGTATTTAAAACTTGTAACTATTACAAATGTAATTACAAGGTAGTTCTTATTAGCTTTGGCATAGGTGTGCTTTGCTTCTTTATTAATATCGCTGTATCGTCATTATTCAATGGAATACTATCTTTTACTGGCTATGACTTTAATAAATTTTCGTCTAGTTCCGATGGCTCTAGTATGACGGTTGGCAATTTCTTTATTGACTTATTTATAGTGGCAGTTCTTCCTGCCCTTTGTGAAGAATTTTTGCATAGAGGCATAATATTGCAGGGTATCAAGCACGGTGGCTTTAAAAAAGCAATTCTTTTGTCTTCAATGCTATTTGCTTTGCTTCACTTCAATATCCAACAGGTTTCTTATGCTTTCGTTATTGGCTTAATTTTAGGCTTTGTGGCTGTCGTTTCAAAAAACATTTGGCCATCGGTTATTATTCACTTTACCAATAATGCTATAAGTGTATATCTAGATTACGCTTCTGCTAATAAGTGGTGGCTGGGTTCTCTACTTAGTGATATCCAATCGGCATTGATTGCAGGTAATGCAGCCGTAATTTTTATCGTATGTGTATTAATTCTTCTAGCAGTTATTGGGCTTCTTTGCCTATTTATCTGGCTACTATACAAGCAAAGTATGCTTAAAAGGGTTTACAAGGCTATTGACAAAGTTTATGACAATGAAAGTGGTGTAATTAAGGACGACCCAGTTGTAATAAATAAGTCTGAGGCTATGAAAGATGTTATAGAAAATTGTACCCTTCTAAATCTAGATTATCACAGTATGGAAAATCCTATTGATGCTGTTTTGCCTAAGGAAAAGAGTAGATACAAGGTTAGAAAAACCGATAAAATATTTATGTGGGGTGCAGTGGTTTTAGGTGGATTAGTTACCCTATTTACATATATTTGGGGTTTATTATGATGAAGATTAATATTGTAGCAGTCGGCAATCTAAAAGAGAAATATTTGACCGAGGCTAGTAAAGAATATCAAAAGAGGATATCTAGATATCATAACCTAAATATTATTGAAGTAGAGGAAGAAAAGTTGCCAAAGAATTATTCTGAGGCAGATATATCTAGGGCTCTAGTAAAAGAGGGGCAGAGGATAGAGAAATATCTATCGGGATATGTAATAATTCTAGATTTGCACGGCAGAGAAATGGATAGTGTAGAGTTTTCAAAAACGATAGAAAATATTGCACTATCTTTTGATACCATCACTTTTGTAATAGGTGGCAGTTACGGAATGAGTGCAGATATAAAGGCTAAGGCAAAATTATCTATCAAGTTTTCTCCAATGACTTTCCCTCATCAATTATTTAGAATAATGCTACTAGAGCAAATATATAGGGCTACGGCGATAAGCAATAATATTTTGTATCATAAGTAGGTAATACGAATGAATAAATTAGATTATATGGCTCTTGCTATCAAGGAGGCAAGGTTAAGTCAAAAAAGTAATGATGTGCCGGTGGGGGCAATTATTGTAAAAGATGGCAAGGTTTTAGCTAGAGCACATAATAAAAGAGAAAAAAATAAACAAACTATAGCACATGCCGAGATTTTGGCAATCACTAAGGCTAATAAGGCTTTGGGAGATTTTAGATTAGATGGTTGTGATATTTATGTTACCAAAGAACCCTGCCTTATGTGTATGGGTGCAATCCTTAGTGCTAGGATAAATAAAATATATTATGGTGCTAAGGATAAAAGATTTGGTACGGAATCTCTAGCAAATGATAATAATTTTAATCACAAGTGTGATATTGAAGGGAATGTACTTGGGAAAGAGTGTGAGGAATTGCTCACAAATTTTTTTAAAAGTATCAGGTGATAAATGTTAGAAACTTTAAGTGATATAAAAATTAAATCGGTTAAAATTAAAGATATTAGGAATTTTCAAGCAATTATATTAGATAATGTATCCACAAAAAATTCTTTTCAAGGCAAAATACTTGGCAGGGAATTGAAATACTGGGTGAAATTTGCCTTAGGGGATATTCCTACTAGGATACTAGAATATACTGCCTCCGAGCCTATATTGGAGCAAGTGAGGAATTATATTAGTAGCAAATACGATTATACTTTTGTTCTTTTATCCTCTACAGCGCTTTTGGAAGAGTCAGATATTAATGTCTTAAAGGATTATGCTATATACAAAAATATTTGTCTATGCAAATTACCTGTAGGATATATCCTAAATAATAGATATTTTTTGGATACAGATAAGCCAAATGTAGATAGTGTTTATACAGGGAATATGGATAATTTCTATATAATAGAAAATAAAAAACAATATAAGTATGCCTTAGAGATATTGCAAGATAGGATTAATAATTTTCACATAGAAAATGGTGTGGAGATAGTGAAGCCAAATCTAGTCTACATTGAGCCCGAGGTAGATATATCTAGTGGGGCTACTATTTACCCAGGGGTATCAATTAGGGGAAATAGTAGTATAGGTGAAGATGCCATTATAAAAGATAATGCTGTAATTGAAAATAGCATTATTGGAGATAAATGCTTTATAGGAGGAGCACACATCGAGAATTGTGTAGTGGGTAGTGGAGTATGTGTGGCTAGTTTCTGTGAAATTAGTGATAGCACTATAGGTAGTGGTGCTATGATAGATAGCAACTGTGTGATAAAAGGAACTAAAATAAAAAAGGATACTAAAGTAAAATCGGGAACGGTTTTGGGAGAAAAAGATGATAGCAGTAGTGGGACTAGGTAACCCAGGTAAAAATTACGAAAATACAGTGCACAATATGGGATATATGGCTATAGACCATTTTGCTAAAAATTTAGGTATAGAATTTACAAAATCCAAATATTTTGGCAGGGTTGCCGAGACTATGATAGGGGGAGAAAAGGTGATACTTTTAAAACCCGAGACTTTTATGAATTTGAGTGGAAAGAGTGTGGAGGATATGGTTCACTCTCTTAAATTAGATATTAGTAGAGTTCTAGTATTAGTCGATGATATTGATTTGGATTTTGCTAAGCTTAGGGTTAGAAGCAAGGGTAGTTCGGGTACACACAATGGACTTAGGGATATTGTGGCAAAGTTGGGCGAGAATTTCCCCAGAGTTCGTATAGGTGTGGGTAAGCCGGAGCACGGAGATTTGATATCCTATGTGCTTAGCAGAGTGCCTGATGATAAACTTAAAATTATGCAAGATACTTTTGATAAAGTGGACAAGGCAATTGAGTATTTTATTAAGAATAAGACTATAGAGGGATTGGATATTAATAGACTATAATGTTTACTAGGTTTCTAAAAGATGGCAATTTCAAAAGGCTACTTCAGTCGATAGAAGAGGGCGAAAATTGCACAGTTTTTGGTCTTAATAGGGGTGAAAAATTAGCAATCACAGAGGGTGCTAATTTCCTTTTTTATATTGTCGATTCGGTAGATAACCTAAATCCTATATATGATAGCCTAGTGGCTCTAGGCAGAAGGGCTGAAATACTTTGTGACCCTATCGATATATTCGATAGTGAATTTGCTAGTAGTGATAAACTTATTAAAACACTATATAAAATAAAGAATGAAGAAATAGATGCACTGATTTTAACTCCCGAAATGCTTTGTCAAAAGGTGATAACACCTGCACTTTTGGATAGTCTAAGGGTATCGGTCGGAGAGGAATTTCCTGTAGACAAGGTGACAAAGAGGCTACTTTCTCTAGGTTATAAGAGGGTAGAATTAGTGTCTAGCGAGGGCGAATTTTCGGTCAGGGGCGAGGTAATAGATATTTATCCTCTATGTGGTGAGCCAACGAGAATTGTTACCGATTTTGATATGGTCGATTCTATCAAGTACTATAATTCCGTTACAATGCTTACGACCAAATCTATAAATACCCTAGATATCCCTAGATGCAGATTTTATAGCGTTACTAGTGCCGAAGTAGATGATTTTTATGAAGCTAATAAAATAAAAAACGATTCCCTTTATTATGAAATATGTGAGGGGCTAGAAAATCTAGACAATATAGATTATAGAAATATTATCTTTGATAAAAATATTTCACATACATTATTTGATTATGTAGAGGATAGTCTAGTTGTCTTTGATGGTGCTAGAAATATATACGAAAAATTAAGCCTATATATAAATGAATTTAATGATAAAATCAAGGCTAGTGATAAGCCTTGGCAAAAGTTACTTGAGCCTAGTAAATTGGATATAGCAGGTGTGCTTAAATTTAATTCCAATTGTACTCTACTTTCCTATCAGCACATAGTAGAAGCTAATAGGTTATTTTCACCTAAAAGGGTCTTTACTATTAGAACTTTGCCTTCGGTTAATTATGTTAGGCATTTAGATATCCTAGGTATGGATATCAAGAATTACTCCAAGCTTGGTTATACTATCATTCTTTGTGCTGGTAGTGAGGATAATAGAGTAAAACTAATTAGCGATTTAAGTGCTCGTGGAATAAATCTATCTTCCTTTGATAGAATCGCTCAATGTGCACTAGGTGGCACAAATGTAGTTAGCAAAAATTATCCACTAGATATCTTACTCCCAGAAGATAAATTGATAGTTATTTCTACTAGCAGTTTATTCGGTATTAAGAAAAAAATAATAGATAGCGAAAAGGTTTCTTTTGATGGTGAAACCCCCAAGATGGGAGATTTTGTCGTTCATAATTTCCACGGTGTAGGCAAGTGCTTAGGGGTAGAGACTCTTAAACTTAGCGATGGATTTAGGGATTATGTCGTTATTGAGTATCTTAATAACGATAAACTTTATTTGCCGGTAGAGAACCTAGACCAAGTAACCAAATATGTGGGTGGCGAGAGTGCTCCTAAACTTAATAAAATAGGTGGAGTGGAATTTGCTAAGACCAAGGCTAGGGTAAAAACGGCAGTTAAAAAGATTGCCTTTGACCTAATTGCTTTGTATCGAGAAAGGCTCAATATGAAGGGGCATAAATACCCCGAAGATAGCGATATGCAGGTGGACTTTGAGGAGTCTTTTGCATTTACCGAAACGGAAGACCAGTTAAAAGCCATAAATGATTGTAAATCGGATATGGAGAATGGCAAAGTTATGGATAGACTTATCTGTGGCGATGTGGGTTATGGCAAGACGGAAGTTGCCCTCAGAATTGCCTTTAAAACCATTCTTTCGGGCAAACAAGTGGCATTCCTATGCCCAACTACTATTCTTAGCGAACAACACTATAATACGGCAATTAATCGAATGTCGGAGTTTGGTGTAAAGGTAGCTGTATTGAATAGATTAAAAACGCCTAAACAAATAGAGCAAATTAAGAAAGAAATATCCGATGGCAAGATAGACCTAGTTTGTGGTACACATAAGCTTCTTGCTAACGATATCAATTATAAAAATCTAGGGCTACTTGTCTTAGATGAGGAGCAAAAGTTTGGTGTGGCAGATAAGGAAAAGATTAAGAATTTTAAGAAGCAAGTCAATGTTCTTACCCTTTCGGCTACTCCAATACCTAGAACTCTTAATATGGCACTAATGGGTATTAGAGATATATCTGTAATCCAAACACCACCCGTGCAGAGACAGTCTACTGTTGTAAATGTATGCGAACTAAGTGAACCAATGCTTATAGAGGCAATATCTAGAGAATTGTCTAGGGGTGGGCAGGTGCTCATAGTATACAATAGGATAGATTCGGTATACTCATTTTCTGCCTATATTTCGTCCCTTTTTGAGGGGGTAAGTGTGTCGGTTGCGCACGGACAAATGACCAGTCAAGAATTAGAAAAAGAGATATTTAATTTGTATTCGGGTAAGACCCAAATACTAGTATCTACTACTCTTATAGAAAATGGTGTAGACCTCCCAAATGCAAATACTCTGATTGTTATCAATTCAGATACTTTAGGGCTATCTCAATTGTATCAATTAAAGGGTAGAATAGGTAGGTCAGATAAACTAGCTTTTGCATATTTTACTTTTAATAAAAGTAAGTGCTTATCCGAAACTGCATACAAAAGGCTACAGGCGATTGAAGAATTTAGTGAGATGGGCAGTGGCTTTAAAATAGCAATGCGAGACCTTGAGATTAGGGGCGCTGGTAGTGTTTTGGGACTGGAGCAGAGTGGACATATAGAAAAGATTGGTTACAATATGTATGTTCAGATGCTTAGCGATACAGTAAGAGAATTAAAGGGCGAAGATGTAAAAGAGAAAAACGAGGTAAGAGTAGAGACTAGTATATCTGCTTATCTATCCAAAGATTATGTGGAAAGTGTCAGCAGAAGAATGGCTATTTATAGGGAAATTGCTGGTATAGATAGTATGGAAAAAATGCTAGAATTTATAAAAAACACCGAGTCTATTTACGGAGATTTACCCGATGCTCTTATTAATCTATGCAAGATATCTCTTATTAAAAATCTTGCTGGAAATATTGGTGCTAAGAGGGTTGGCATAAAGGCAGATACTAGGATAATACTTGAGTCAAAAGAAAACCTAGTAGAGTCGTTATTAGATGCAATTGCGATGTATCCAAATAATGTATCATTAAATCTAGAGGATAGTGTTGTAATAGAAATTAAGGGTATCTCAAAATCAGAAATCTTAGATTTTACTATCAATTTTTTGCAATTGGTATAGAGATTAAAATATAAAGTGGCAATGTGTAAATGTGCATAATTGCCATTTTTTGTGCACGGCAAATTTTTATTAGGATATAAATGGCTTAAATTTGGTATATAATATATAAATATAGGCAGGGAAATTGTAAAAAATATTTGCAATTTGGATATTATTATAGTAAAATAGTTTAGTATAATTATGTTTGTGAGGCAAAAGGTGAAAAAATTACTAAAAAAGATACTAACTACATGTGGTGCTTTAGTACTCAGTATAGTACTTCTTTCGGGCTGTAGTTGGGCTAAGATAGATAGTGGCAGATATTATAAACAGTTGGTTGCAACCGTTGGTGATATGGAGTTTACAAAGAAAGATTTAATAGATGCTTTCAATAACTATGGATATCAATATTATCAACAGAATGGCTACGATATGGAATCTGCAGTCGAGGATACAATTACTAGTATGATAGATAGACAATTACTTTTGGAAGAGGTTAAGAAAAATATAGTTTTAACCCCTGAAGAAAAATTGGAAATTAGGAAATCTGCTTTTGATTATATCCAAGATACCATCTTTGATTACGAAGAAAAGGTAAGAAAAGAATGGGATATGGAGATTAAGACCGAGACTACTGCCGAGGGCGACTCTCTAAGAACTGCTGAAGAGGAGTACACTCCTAGCACTAGATATGATGAGGCTACTGGTACAGTTATTTATATTGATGACGAGGAAGACGAAGAAATATTCGTAGGAGATATTACCGAAGATACTCATTTTGATAAATCTATGATGGTTGTTACCGATGCTAGAGTTAGCAATGAGGCTTGGACTAGATATGTAAAGGCTTTGCAAGATGCTGCTAAAAATGAGGGCAGGGATTCCGACGAGAAGACCGTTTTACTAGCTGAGGAAGAGAGATTAATTAAATTAATCAGCGATAATAAATATCTAGAGAAATTCAAAGAGGAATTTTATAAAGATAGAGTGGTAGATGTTACTCCTGTATTACAATACTACAGAGATAATTATCTAAGCCAAGTAAGTGCTTTTACAGCTGATCCTACTTTGTACGATACAAAGATGCAAAATGCTAGTACTGAATATGTTTATTATCACCCAAATGGTGGAACCGAAACTTCTTATGTTAATTGTAAACATATCTTAATTAAATTTAGCGATGCTCAAAGCAAGAGAATAGAAATCTTAAAAGCTCAATATGGTATTGGTGATGATGACGAGGTTAATGCAAAGAACCCTAATTACAGTGAATATCTAAAGAGATTAGAAGAGATTGCTAAAGACACTAAGTCTACCTTTGAATTAGATGGCGAAATCAAGACTTGGAGTGCTCAAGCCGTATACGATTATGTAAAGAGAAATGTTACTGGTTCAGCTAAAGAGAGAAGCATTAAGTTCAATGAACTTATCTATGTATTTAATGATGACGATGGTATGATGAATAGCGAATTTGACTACGTTGTTAATCTAGATACAAATGTGGCTGACCAAATGGTTAAATCATTTGCCGATGGTGTTAGAGCATTGGACAAATCTAATGGTGGTCAAGGTGCTGGTTCTATGGATATGATTCTTAGTGAATATGGCTATCATATCATATTCCACGATGGTGTGGCAGATAACCTAGTAGACAAAAACAATATCAGAAATATATCTGATGAAAAACTATTAGAAGTACTTTGCACACACACAACTAGTCCAGATTCTAATAAAACAATCTTCAATTATCTTTACGATAAAATTGGTTTATCTTCTAGCGAAGACGAATACAATAATATGACTACAGAATTAGTTGCTGACCTTAGAAACAATCTAAAGGCAAACGATATTGTAATCAAACTATATGTAAAGAATTATAAAGACCTATATGAGGATTAAAA
>CAYTNS010000013.1:0-33075 GCA_964439345.1 uncultured Christensenella sp. | reverse complement strand
TTTTTAAATTTCTTTTTACATTTTTTCTGCTATTAGTTACAATAAAGAAAAAGGAGTAAATTATGAAAAAGGCGATGAAGATTACTGCCATTACTTTGGCTAGTATTATTGGACTAAGCATACTGCTGGTTCTAGGATATGTAATATATGTATCCTGTCAATACTACAGGATAGAGGACAATCTAGACCTAGAAATATACAATAATAGGAGTGAAATTGTATCCACTAGTACCGATTACACCATAACCACATACAATATTGGATTTGGGGCGTATAACCACGAATTTTCCTTCTTTATGGATAGTGGCAAGATGTTAGATGGAACTAGTGTTACTGGTAAAAATAGCAAGGCAAAATCCAAAGAAGTAGTGCTAGAGAATACAAATGGCGTAATAGATGTGGCAAAGACCCTTAATTCCGATTTTTATCTCTTCCAAGAGGTCGATACCAAGGGCGATAGGAGTCACAATGTCAATCAATTGGATATGTTAAAAGGCATTGGTGAAGATTATGGCTATACCTATGCAATTAATTTCCACTCGGCATATCTACTATATCCATTCAATGATCCCCACGGGGCAAATACTGCTGGGGTGGCAACATTTAGCAAATTCAAATTAAATTCAAGCACCAGAAAATCCTATCCAATAGACGAGAGTTTCCCTAATAAATATTTTGACCTAGACCGTTGTTTTTCTATAAATCGTATTAGTGTAGAGGGTGGCAAAGAATTGGTGATAATTAATTCGCATATGTCGGCGTACGATGAGGGTGGAAAGATAAGACAATTACAATTGGAACTTCTAAATAGTATCCTTACAGAAGAGTATGAAAAAGGTAATTATGTTATCGCCGGTGGAGACTTTAACCACGATATAGCTGGTAGCATAAATACATTTGAAACCACTCAATATGTGCCTGATTGGGTATTTCAATTAAGTGATAGTGACCTAGCACCACATTTTAGATTTGCATCTAGCACCGATGATGCTACCTGCAGATCAACCGATATTCCCTACACCAAGGGTGTGAATTACAGTGCAGTACTTGATGGGTATATCATTAGCGACAATGTATCTATTACTAGTATTACTAATCTAGTAGATGGCAAGAGTGTAGACTTTATGTATTCCGACCACAATCCTGCCACTTTAACATTTCAATTAATATAAAAGTGCAATTTATTAAAGATAAATAGACAAACAAAAATGACCACCTAAACAGATGTTTAAGTAGTCATTTTTTATAGCTAACTTTTAATTAATTGGATTTTTTATTATAATAATCTATTGCCTTTTCGCAAACGTGGATATCGTCATTAATTCTAGCAATTTGTCTCATTAATAGATTGTAATTTTTCTCTAGAACTGGATATCTATCTTTATTCTTTCTGATAACTTCTTCGCAGTGCGATACGCTATCTTTTAATTCTGCTAATGCTTGTAGATTTTCATCTAATTTAGCCTTTTTCTCTGGGTCAACCTTGCTAGATTTTACACCGTACAAAGCTACTTTTTGCTTAGCAACTTGCATTTCTTTCTTTCTTAATTTTTCGGTATCTCTAGCATAAGCTTTGTGGATTCTAGTTAGAGGAATATACTCATTTTTATTGGCTCTTAGTTCCTTCTCAGCAACTCTTAATTCTTCCTCTAATTCTAGTAATTTTTGTTCGTAGTACTCTTTCTCAAAGATTGGTTTAACACTAGCCTTCATTGGGGTCTTTTCGCCACCTATTATGCTAGTAGATGTAGTAGTTGAAATAGATTCCTCGATTACCCTTTCTTCTACTGGAGTAGTTTTATTAATCTTAACTACTTTAGAATCCAATTTATACTTACCAGCCTTTTTACTAGCCTCGTTTAATTTTCTAGTAATCTCGTTTCTCTTCTCTATCTCAGCCTGTTGTCTAGCGAATCTCTCTTGGTTGATTCTTTCTTGCTCTTGCTGTCTAGCTAGTTCTTGCTCTCTTAGGATATTCTCCCTCTCCCTAGCCATTCTTTCTTGTGCCTCAGCCTCAATTCTTCTCTCTTGCTCTTTTAGTCTTTCTTGTCTTTCTCTTTCTAGCAATTTTTCTTTTTCAGCTTTAGCTTTTTCTATGTCTCTTTGTTTCTGTGAAGACAATCTCTCGGTATCTCTAATAATTCTAGTAAGTCTATTATTCATTCTAACTAGATTTTTATACTTTAATCTATTGATTTCTTCTTCGTCTCTAATAATTGTCTTTTGAACAATTGGCTCTTGGTCTGCAGGAACTTCTGGCTCTTTATTTTTCTCTTTCTCTAGCTCTTCTTTCATAGCCTCTAATTTAGCCTGTTCCTTGATAGCCTCTTCTCTAATCTTCTCGATTTCTTCTTGTTTGGTCTTGTCTAGATTTTCTTTATAAAGAGCTAATTGCTCTTCCTTTTCTCTAGCAAAATCCTCTTTCATCTGTCTGAATTCTTCTAGCTCTCTCTGTTGTTGCTCTTTAAGTGCTTTCAATTCGTCTAGTTCTTTTTGAGTAGCTTCATCTAAGCCATTTGCCTTTTTAGGCTCTTCTTTCTCTTCTTTCTTTTCTTTAGCTTCGCCATTAGACTTTTTAGCCTCGGCGATTACAGAATCTAGAATTTCATTGAAGTTGTCTTCGTCTTCGTCACTATCCCAGAAAGCCTCTTCTGCTGTAGGAGTATTTTCTACCTTTTTAGGCTCGTTCCTAGGTGCAACTGCTACCCTATTGGTAGTATTTCTCTTTTCTAGCATTTGTTGCTCTTGAATAGCCTTTTCGTAGTCTATCTCTTGGATTTCGTCACCCTCAATAGTATCTACAGTCTTTTCATTAGTATCATAAAAAGAATTGGTAGGATTATCCTTATTAGTAAAGACAACTATATCGTCATCTTTAACAACCGTTCTTTCCTCTTTCTTCTCTTCTTTCTTTCCACTGCCACCTATCAATTTAAGTATTAGCTCAGATACGAATACTACGACAAAAGAGCCTAGTACTATAATTGCTAAGATTGCTAAAATATGTAGTAAAATATCAACAAAAGTTCCCATAAAATCCCCTTCAAAAAATTTTATCCCTGTCAGTCTTTTTTCATATCTTCCACCATAGACAAAAAGACCACAAGAGTGTAATTATATTCAGTATACACTATTTTTTTAAAAAATTAAATACTTTTTCTTTATTTTTTCATATAAATTTATAAAAATAGCATAAAAACCAAGTTTATTGTAATCTATTTTGAAAAATTTTTCAATAGTAAAATAAAAAATAATAGTTAAAAAACATACTTTTATATAAAAAGAAACATTTTAAATCAAAAAGTTAGAGCATTTAGACTCTATTTGTATTGAAAAAATATTCTAAATATGCTAAAATAACCTCAGTCATAAAGAAAAAAAGGAATACTATGAAAATCATTGCAACCAATAGAAAAGCAAACTTTGAATACTTTATCATTTCCACATACGAGGCTGGAATTGTTCTGGTTGGTAGTGAGGTAAAATCTATTAGAGAGGGACACACTAATCTAAAAGATAGTTTCATTACATTCTCTAGTTCTGGTGAGGCTTTTATCAAAAATATGTTTATTGGCAAATTTGAAAAGTCCACTATTGAACCTGTTGACGAAAGGCGTAGCAGAAAGCTACTATTAAATAGGAGAGAACTAAATAAAATTCATTCCAAAATAAAGGAAAAAGGATTTACTTGTATTCCCCTAAAAATTTATTTCAAGGATAATCTAATTAAACTAGAAATAGCCATAGCAAAAGGTAAACATCTTTATGACAAAAAAGAGACTCTTGCAAAGAAAGATATCGAAAGAGATACTCAAAGGCAATTAAAAAATTATAGATAATTGCTTACATCTACGGGGATGCACCGGTTTCGACACTTATTTCCAGCACAAACTCAAGCATAACGGCTGAGCACCGTCAAAACTCAAAATTAAATTTAAATGCAGACAATAGATCTGAACTAGCTCTAGCTGCATAGTTATTGCACAGAGCATGTCTACCTTGGTTTCGCTATTGGCTAAGTCTAGGCACCAATTAAAATAGTGGCATATAATTGTCTTAGGTAAGAGCAATTATATGACGACTCCTTACCTAGTTTGTTAAAACTTCTGTCACTAGGGATATAACAAACTTAAAATGCAAGAGTGACTAATTATGTAGAAAGGTTTAGGCAGAGTAAGTGGACGCGAGTTCGATTCTCGCCATCTCCACCACACTATAAAAAAATCCCTAAATATTGGGATTTTTTTATTTTTATCGTTCACTTTTTTACTTGGTATTCAAATATAATGGCGAGAATCTGTGTGCCTTTGCACACGGTGAGCTCTGCTCACCCAGAACTCGCTTTCGCGTGTAGTCGAGCCGTTTCACTCTACTCGACAATTGACGCCCACTCCCCGAGTAGGCTTAATACGTTCTCGCCATCTCCACCACACTATAAAAAAATCCCTAAATATTGGGATTTTTTTTGTTTTTATCGTTCACTTTTTTACTTGGTATTCAAATATAATGGCGAGAATCTGTGTGCTTTTGCCCGAGTCTTTGTATCACATTTCTCGCATAAGTAATTAAATAAATTTGTATAATATTTTAATTAATACAAATCCAATAAAAGTATAGTATGATGGATTTAATTAGATGCAATTACACCGAATTATAAGTTCAAAGGTCGCGAATTTACAACCTTTACCCCCTCGATATTAATGGAGTCAAAGGGGTCGAAATCGACCCCTTTATAAATCCAGCATCTTTTGTAACCGTATCGAATTCGACACGGTTAAAATTCGGATTGTATAATTCTTCCCAAAGTCCAATATATGCTAATGTATCCTTATTCCTTAGCCAGTTGTAAACAGTAAATCTCGGGTCTTTAGAATTTTTTGCTTTTGCAATATCTGTTAATGAGATATAATCTCCTTTAATTATATCAAAAAAAATACTTTTTGAAATTTTTATTAAACCGACAAAAGCACCTAAAACTAGTCATTATCTAAAGTTTCGTTCATATTGGTTTGCACTACAATGAAACCTCAAAGACACTTTAATTCGAATAGTTTTTTAAAATTGGGTATTGCAAAAGCATCACAACTATGCTAATATAATATTATTAAAGTTCTTAGGAGGGAAATATGGGAATTATTGAATACTTAAAAAACAAAAAGAAAGATAAAGAGATGACACTTGTTGCAAGGAATAACCTTGCTGAATTGCAAAACGGAGAAGAAACACCTGCTATAAGGCTATATTATGTTGCACTTGAGCAATTTAAAAGATATGGAACAAATAACCTATGTATTGGACAAACCTATGGAATTTCTAGTCCATTTGTATTACCAAAAGATATGTCTTTGGAAGATGCTTGTAAAGTCGTTTCATTTTTATCCGATAAGGTTGAAAAAGAAAATAATTTAGAACCAGCTGGTGCAAAAAGCGTGTCAATGGTTAGCAATATTTTAGAAAAATACGGATTTGAAAAAATCGATGGCAAAGAAAAAGGATACTATCATACAGTAACAGAATACGACCCTTTTCATAAAATAGAATCAGGTTTGCCGGTGTGTAACAAAATTGATGGTGTCGTAGATTTATTTAGTGTTAATGGAGACTTTAAATTATTCAAGAAATCCGATTTACACGATAGATATTTCGATTGGTATAGCGAGGGAATCACTCAACAAGAAATAACTAAGATTTATAAAAATATCCACCAAGAGAATTTGCTTTCTGATTTGGCGTCTGCAGACGATAAAACAAGATAAGCAAGTTTCGTATTATAATGAAATCAAATATAAATTATTTTAAGGGGGAATTTTATTATGCTAGGAGATAAACAAAACAATCTAAATCAATATGCAAAAAACTTTGATAAAATGTCATCACAAGAACGAATCAATTATATAAAAGAACATGGATTTGAGTTCTTACTTACAAATATGGTCGGAATGCCAAAAGAGACACCTATTCATACATTAGATGATGATGGAATGGAACTTTAATCTATCGCATCTATAAAGTTATGATAATTTGTTTAGAAATAAGTAAATATTATTTTCGTACACAACATAAAAAGCCGAGAGGAACTTTCTCTCGGCTTTTTATGCTTTATTTATTCTTCATTGTTAATATTATCGGCATTTATTTCCAATAAGTCTTTATTATTTGCATTTAATGGAGAAATAATATTTACACCTAGTCTACTTTCAATGTCTGTTCGTGTGTTTTTTGCAACTTGCCCACCCTGCTTTGCTATGCGTTTATTCTTTTCAAAAGTATCCGGCTTTTGTTGACGAGAAAGAAGAGTGGTCGTAACTTCGGCAAGTTGATTGAGGGTCAATTCAATGTTGGTCATATTATCCCTAAGGCTTTCCTTTTTCAAACCTTTAACTTTCTTGTACTCTTGAATAGATAGTCCACTCCACGCCTTTGTCATTTCATTGGTAAGAATTGCATAGTCTTTCTCCTGTGTCACGCCACGAGCTTTCCATTCGTCAGTTAGTTCTTTTCTCATTTCAATGGTTTGCAGTCTCTGATTTATCCAACCCTCCGTGTAACCTTTTGCTCGATAAAATTCTGCACCACGAATGATTGCCTTTTCTGGGTCTGCAATTTCATCAAGACGCTCACTTCCACACGAAGCTAACCACATCTTAAATGGTTCTGCTTTTGGACTAGGAATAGATTGAATTAAACGCAACAAATCCTTTGTGTTTACAACATCTGTTAGTCTCGATTTCCCATCTTGAGCAACCATTTTCAACTGTCCGATTTTTTCGGACAGTTCACTTCCTTCTAATGATAATTTTCTTTTTAAATCACTCCAATATTTTCGTGGCTGAACACTATCCGTTAAAACAGCAATTACATCAACAACCGAAAAATACCAATCTTCTTCTTGCTCATTCCATTGAGTTCTAATTTTCTTATCTTCAAAAATTTTTATATCTGACATATATCCACTCCAAAAAGCATCTTCCAACTACATAATATATTATAAAACATTTGTTCTATGATGTCAAATCAAATTTACTATTATCTATACAGTTTAGTTTATTAATTTGTGAGTAATAAGATTTTCGTTTCAATAGAAAAATTTTCCATTCCAAATATACACAAAGCCTATAAATTTTAAAAAATCACTTTAAAAAAATATACAAATTTTATTATGTTGTATTATAATAAAATTAGAATTTAATACAAATGGAGGCTTTTGTATGAAAAAGAAATTTTTGATTTTTTCACTACTCATGTGCTTTATAATCCCCTGCTTATTCCTAACGGCTTGTGATTTAGCTACTCATACCCACAGCTACGATAGTATTGGTTATGACGAAAGTTGTCACTGGAATTACTGCCCAACAGACAATGAAATAGATGAAGGCTCAAAAGAAGTCCATTATGATAAAGATAGTAATGGATATTGCGACAAATGTAATTATCAAATGCGAGAAGTTCACACTCACGACTTTAGCCAAAGAGATTACGACTCATACTCCCACTGGTATCGTTGCAAATACTGCATCGAAAAAGACAACTCCTCTATTGGGTCGCATAGTGACGAAAATAGAGACGGAAAATGCGATGAATGTGGGTATGGTATGGAATTACCTGAAGAAGAAAGTATTTATATTGAAATTGGCAGTAATAGACAAAAGTTTCTAGATATAAGAGGTGAAAAACCAGCAGATGCAGTGGCAATCAAATTGCACTATAAAAATTCTGTCACTGACAATGACTACTATCTAGAAAATTTGGCTGTCAGCAAAATCTCATATATATTTCGCCTAGACCTTGAAACATTATCGGCAGAAAATTCCCCCATCTACACTTTCGATATTTATGTGTATGATAGTGAGGCATCATCTACGCCATCTAATATCATTCCCCTTACTAGAAAGGATTTCTTTGAGGTTGATGAATACTATGAAGAAAATGATTGCTACTACACAATAGTAGATATAGGTGGGGACGACAAATTAGCAATTCAAGTAGAAGAAATTCCCGACTACACTATTACAACCCTTGAATTAAAATTAGTTGATAATAAGCCGTGCTTAATGATTAAAGCCATTGGACCTAAAAGTTTAACTAGTGTAAAAATTAGAGTGGAAAATTCAAGCAATTATACTTATATAGATGATGAGTGTGATAAATTAGACGCGTTTGAATTTTGTATAGACCTATCCAAAATAGAAATTGTAAACTCAAATAAAATATGGTTTTCCTCTCTTCTTTACGAAAGAGGCTCATATCTTAATAATCTCGAAAATTATTCACAGCGCAAAGCCATTTACAAAAATGGATTAATAGATAACTCAGCCTCTGTAGAGTATAATGGCAAAAAATACTATATCTACAATTCAAATAGTTCTGATGAATTATGTGTAATAGTGGAAAATATTTAAAACCATCAATAAGGAGATAGAAATGGACGAAGAAAATATTGTTATTGAAAAAGGCAATGCTAGATTTAATTATAGAGTTGGAATTATACTTGAGTACAACGGAAAAATATTGCTAGAAAAGTTTACAGACTTTTGGAATATGATTGGTGGCAGAGTACATTTCTTAGATAGTTCACTAGAATCTGCCAAAAGAGAATTAAAAGAAGAATTAGATATAGAGGTAGACAATTTAAAACTAATAAATGTCTCCGAGAATTTCTTCTCGTGGCAAGGCAAAGAACAACAAGAATTGCTACTTGTCTACAAAGCGTCCCTCGACGATAGTTATGAGTGTGTACACAAAGAATCTTTTAAATGTCTAGACGCAGATAAGACCTTCCAGTGGCACGACAAAAAAGACATTGCCAGTCTAAATTGCAAACCGGAAATAATCAAAGAACTAATTTATCTAGATGGTGAAAATATTTCTCATATAATAAATAAAAATTCTTAAATCCTCCTGCAGATAAACTAGTTGGCTAAATTAGTATAAAATAAAAAATAATATAAATATTTTATAAAGTACATAATAAAATGAATAACAAAAAAGAAGTGATTGATTTAAGCAAATACGCTTACACCTTTCACTTCCTTTTTTCTCAATTAAATTTCTATACTATCTAGTATTTTCCCCGAACACAAATCTATTAAATTTATAATATTATCCGACATACTTAGATAACTATGTTTTGTGTTATTTTTAGGTAGAGCAATTGACCCCGAATTGATAGCAATAACTTCACCCACTCTATCAATAAATCCCGTATGCAAATGTCCATATATGAGCACATCTACATTTGGTGGTAAATTATCTTTATTATACTTATGCCCGTGGGTAAACATAACTACCTTATTATTAATTTTCATCTTGTGATTTTCCTTTATTTTAAAGGAAGAAATCATCTGGTCTACCTCTGCATCGCAATTGCCTCTAATAGCAATTATTTTATCCCTATAACCATTCATCGATTCTGCTACAGCCTTAGGCTTGTAACCTCTTGGCAAAGGATTTCTAGGTCCGTGATAATATAAATCACCTAGTAAAATTATCTTATCTGGATTTTCCTTTTCTATTATTTTTACAGCCTTTGCCCAGTAATACATCGAACCGTGGATATCCGAAAAAATCAAGTACTTCATAATATATATTTATCTCCTAATTTAGCATTTATACTAGTTCAATCTTAAAAATAACTACGCCATATTTATCTTCTTTTTCTTTAGGATAAATAGAACTGTACAATTGAATTACATCTTCTACACTTTCATTTTTGTCAAACCCCAACTGGTTTTTGTCAATAAATAGTGTCATTTGGTCAAAATTATCAAAATAGTACTTATCTACTACTTTTACTTTAATTTCATTATTTTCGTTAGACAAATCATTAAAGATTATATAATCACCTATTTTTATTTCTTTACGCTTATCATCATTAAGCCTACCTTCTAGTATCTTTTCTCCCACTCTCATACTTTCAAAGAATCTGTGTTGCAGACTAGAATTAAATACTTTAGGTTCTCTTTTCCTAATCTCCCAATTAATCCATTCATCATCTTCGGTTACATCGGCATTCACAAATCCCAATGCAAATTTATTCCAAAATTTAATTGCTCTGATATTTTTGTGCCTAGTAGAAAAATCTATCTCGCCTACAAATTTATTTGCTATTTCTCCTGCAAACCATAGAGCATTACCACCACCTCTATATTTAGGCAAGACATAAAATTCGGCAATCTCATATCTCTCTTCCGATAGTTCTCTTACAAAAGATATACCAGCCACCTCATCATCTATATAAAAGTAATATGGATATCTACCCTTATCATTCCAATAAAAATCAAACCACTTATAAATAGGCTTGTCCCCATCAAAAGATATGTTATTATCAAATTCACTTAGTTCAATTAGGTAGTCATTTAGGTAACCCCTCATCTCTTCTTTTTTATCTTCCGATACTAATTCTACTCGCCTCATATCTTCACCTCAATTCCTCTATAGTGTAGCACAATTTTTATTCTTTCTCAAAAGTTTTGCATTAAATATATTTTATATTAAAGCACTCTATCGAATTAGATTTAATATGCTTTTAAAAAAAAATCTACTCTGCCTACAAAAAATGTAAACAGTGTAGATAGTACTACTGCAATTATTTGCCACCATACAATTTATTAGTAATATTAAGTAGCCAAGACTTAGGAGTAATCTTAGTTATAAAATAGAGTGCCTTATACTTGCCACCAATTATATAAAATGGTTTAGTCTTTTTCTTTTTAGATAATTTATACATCTTACTTGCACACTTATCGGCAGGGATTCTTTTATCCTCTCTGCTATCGCTTTTCTCAGTCGCAGTCTCCAGCCTTGTGCCATATCTTTCGCTAGTTTTAAAATCCTTTACTCTATTAGCAGTAAAATTAGTTTTTATATCCCCTGGGCAGAATGCAACTACATCTATGCCAAGGGGCGCTAATTCCATTCTAAGTGCAAAAGATAAAGTAAGTACTGCCGATTTAACCGAACCATATATCGACCTAAATGGCACTGGGAAAAGAGCCATAGCGCTAGATACTAGTATAATTCTAGAACCTCTCTCCATATACTTTAGTGCTGAACGAACTAAATAAAGAGTACCATAATAATTAACCTCAGTTAGCTTCTTTATCTCCTCGGTTGGAAGTAATTCGGTAACACCACTCATTCCAAATCCAGCATTGGCTATAAGAACATCTATCCTACCATATCTACTAGCAATATCATCTATTACTTCCCCCATTCTCTTTTCATCAGAAACCGATGCCGAATAATGATTTTTATCATCTAATTCCCTAGTAGAAATGGTTATAACTGTATCTCCATCTTTTTCATAATTCTTTTTTAATTCTAGACCTATGCCACTAGTCCCACCCGTAATAACTACTATCTTATTCATAAAATACTCCTCTATTTTAAAAAGCATTACCGACACCTTTTAGTGCCAGTAATATCAGAAAACTATATCAATTCAAAGTCTATCTCTCTAGCTAAAATATCTGCTCTAGTAGATTTTACTCTTACCTTATCACCTATAGTATAGGTATGCTTATATCCCTTTAGACAGAATCTATCTTCAAAATATTCGTACTGGTCTTGAGGTAGACTATCTACTCTAATCATTCCCTCTACAGTATTATCTAATTCTACAAATACTCCAAAGCTAGTAACACCACTGATGACACCATCAAATTCTTCACCAATATGATGGGTCATATAGAATACTCTATATAGGTCGTCTACATCTCTCTCTACCGACTCAGCATTTCTTTCGGTCTCACTAGACTGAATAGATGCTACATTTACAAAGTCTTTTAGAATTAATTTTTCTCTATCGCTAATATCTCCGTGTAGATATTCTTTTATTATTCTATGTATTGTTAGGTCTGGATATCTTCTAATAGGGCTAGTGAAGTGACAGTACTTAGGACTAGCTATTCCATAGTGACCTATACACTCGGGAGAATATTTAGCCTTTTTCATACATCTTAATGCTATCTTATTTAGCACATATTCACAAGACTCACCCTCAATAGACTTTAATAATTTTTGAATTTCAATCGGTTCTACATCAGCTGGGTCATCTATAGTATGCTTAATGCCGAATCCATTGACCATACCTATAAGCCTATTTATTTTCTCTTCATCTGGCTTTTCGTGAATTCTATATACAAAAGGAGCTTTCTTATCTACAAAGTGCGAAGCTACTGTCTCATTTGCTACTATCATAAAGGTTTCAATAAGTTTATGACTCTCGTTTTGCTCCCTTTTAGTCAAATTAAGCACATCGCCTAGGTCGTTTAGAGATATTTGAACCTCAGGTATATTAAATTCTATAGCACCTCTATCTACTCTCTTCTTCTCTAATTCCTTAGCCAAAGTCCTCATAGTTAGCAATGCTTCTATCAATTCTGGCGCTTCCTCTCTATCGCCATCAAAGATTGCTTGAACCTTGGTGTAAGTAAATCTTTTCTTGCTATTGATAATAGATTCACAGATTTTATGAGATACTAGATTAGCATTTTTATCAAATTCCATAAAGCAAGATAACGCTAGTCTATCCACTCTCTCATTTAGTGAACAAATGCCATTGCTAAGCTCTCTAGGTAGCATAGGCAAAACAAGATTTGGGAAGTACACCGAAGTACCCCTCTTGAAAGCCTCCTTATCTATAATAGAGTCTTTCCTTACATATTCACCAACATCGGCAATGTGTACGCCTAATACTCTATTACCCTTGGAATTAATCTCTATAGATATAGCATCGTCTATATCCCTAGTATCCTCACCATCTATTGTAAAAGTAATATTATTGGTGTAATCTAATCTACCAGCATATTTAGATTTATCTATGCTCTCTGGCAATTCCTTAGCAATCGACTGAACCTTGTCTGGGAAGCCATCGTACAAGCCGTAACTTCTAATAACAGCTAGTACCTCGGTATCTATATCATTAGGTTTGCCTAAAACCTCGATAATCTCGCCGTCAGGGTTTCTTTTACTAGCATAGTATCTAGTTATCTTAGCAACGACCTTATCGCCGTCATTTGCCCCAAAAGTTTTAGATAAAGGAATAGATATATCTTTGCCAAATTTAACATCATCGGGTTTTACAAAGGCAACCTTTTTTATAATATGCAATACACCTACAATTCTCTCATTGCCTCTCTCTACTACCTGCACAACTTTGCCCTCTTCCCTTCTGCCACCAGTAGGCAAGATAGATACTACTACTTTATCATTGTGCATAGCACCATTAAGATTCTTTTCGGCAATGAATATATCCTCTATAGTAATATCTGTAGGGATTAAGAAAGCATAGCCTTTAGATGTTAATTGGATTTTACCCTCTACTCTTTTTGCTTTTGATTTGGATTTATTATCTTTTTTCTTTAGGATATCGTAGGCTAGGTCTACATTGTCGTCATTTCCATAAGGGCTAATAGGTGCAGAAAAATTACGAGAACCACTTCTCTTATTTCTCTTCACTCTATCGGCTGGGGATTCCATCTTTTTTTCAATATGAAAACCACTTACCTTTAGTGTTCCCTTGGATATCATCTTATCTATACGTTCTTTTACTAGGGCGTATGGCTTATTTGTAAGCACAGTCAATTGAGATATTAATAAATCATATTCTAGATTTCCCAATTTATTTGATTTAATCTGTTGTAAAATTACTTTATCAAAATCCATTTTTTCTCCAATAATTTAAAAAAGGGCAAGAAACTCTCTTCCTGCCCAACTTTTTTCGATTTTCTTACGCTGTAATGAAATGCTCTATAATAAAGAAAGCAATAGTTAAAACTAAAATAATGATTGAGCAAATAATAATTATTTTCTTTAATCTGCCTTCTTTTGTGCTTCCCTTGTTTTGAGCGTAATAGCTATCATTTGTACCAGTGATAACATTTCTACCACCATCTGGATTAGATGGTTGAATTAGTACTGCTATAGTTAGAGCTATAGATGCCAATCCCATTACTAATAGAATTATTGTTCTAATAGTTATAAGAGTTGTAGCAGCCTCTGCAGAAATTGCACACAAAAAACTGAAATCCATAATTAATCTCCTTATAATCTTTCCTTACTTTAATTATTATCTAAAGTAAGAATATATAATACATTTATAAATATTGCAAAATAAGTTTATCACACTTTAATCACTTTTACAATAAAAATTACCAATTTATCTAATAAACTAGATATAGAATACTTACTGCTAGTACTATCATAGATAGCCAAAACAAAAACCAATTGCTAATAACTTCTGTTTTTTTGCTACCCCTCATACTCCAACAAAATAGTAGGATTGCTGCGACCATCGTCCACATTCCTATGCTATTTCTAGTTTCTTTAGGTACTCCCGATACAGTATTATAGAAAAAATTATTCCAAAAATCGGCTAATACACCCAGTAATAGTGCCATAAACTTAATTCTCCATCATATTTTCTTTTGCTTTACG
Organism: uncultured Christensenella sp.; assembly: GCA_964439345.1. Taxonomy (GTDB): domain Bacteria; phylum Bacillota; class Clostridia; order Christensenellales; family UBA1242; genus UBA11490. The sequence goes on along the minus strand of CAYTNS010000013.1, from coordinate 18,639 downwards.
CTAGAATAGATTCGCCCGTCATTTCAATAGGCTTTTCTACACCCAAAACTTCTAACAAGGTAGGTGCTATATCACATAGAGCCTTATCTTCTTTTAATTTAGCATCTTTGTATTTATCCCCTATAACTAGGAATGGTACTAGATTGGTAGTATGCGAGGTGCAAGGTGAACCATCTTCTAATTTCATAACCTCGGCATTTCCGTGGTCGGCAGTAAGTAAAACTGTGCCTCCTACCGATAGTATTTTATCCACCATCTTACCCACACAAGTATCTACAGTCTCAACTGCAGTAACTGCTGCAGGGATAACACCAGTATGTCCAACCATATCACAATTGGCATAATTTAGTATTATTACATCATATTTGCCAACCTCTGCTAGAGCCTTTTCGGTTACTTCCATAGCACTCATATCTGGCTTTAGGTCATAGGTTGCCACCTTAGGTGATGGCACTAGTATTCTATCTTCTCCCTCATTTGGAGCTTCCACTCCACCATTAAAGAAGAATGTTACATGGGCATATTTTTCGGTCTCAGCAATTCTTAATTGCTTTAGTCCACATTTGCTTAGATACTCACCCAAAGTATTTTTAATATCCTTAGGTGGGAATGCTGTATGAATACCCTTTAGTGTAACATCATACTGAGTCATTCCTACATAGAATACATCTTTTTTTATTCTAGCAAAGTGTGTAAATTCTTCATCTAATACAGCATGGGAAATTTCTCTAGCTCTATCTGTTCTGAAATTATAGAAAATAACTGAGTCGCCATCTTTTACTCCATTGTAGTCACCTACAACTATAGGCTCTACAAATTCATCTAGCACTCCTGCCTTATAACTAGCCGAAATTCCACCCTCTGCACTCTGATATCTAGCACCTACGCCATTATATACGCAATTATATCCCTTTTCTACTCTATCCCAACGGTTATCTCTATCCATATAGTAGTATCTGCCTACTATACTAGCAATACTGCCTAACCCAATAGATTTAATCTTTTCTTCTATCTTCTGGATAAAGCCCTTACCACTATCTGGTGCAACATCTCTACCATCGGTGATAACGTGGATATATAATTTCTTTACATTCTTTCTTTTTGCCATATCCATTAGGGCAAATAAATGATTTAGGTGGGAGTGAACTCCACCATCAGATGTTAGTCCTACTAGGTGAAGAGCATTACCCTCACCCAAATTTTCCATAGCAGATTTGAATGATTCATTTTTGAAAAATTCACCATCTTCTATAGATTTATCTATCATTGTAATATCCTGATAAACTACTCTACCAGCACCTATATTTAAGTGCCCTACTTCACTATTGCCCATAAGGCCTGTAGGAAGACCTACAGCCCTGCCAGAAGCATTAATCTTAGTCATTGGATAAGTAGCGAATAATTTATCTAGATTTGGCTTTTCTGCCATTGCAACGGCATTATTTACAGGATTATCAGATAATCCATAGCCGTCCATTATAATCAAAGCAACTGTTTTTTTCATTATTCAACCTTCGTATTAATCAATTGTTCAAAGTCATTTACATTTAGACAAGCGCCACCAATTAATCCACCATTGATACTTTTCTTGCTTAGTATCTCTTGGGCATTACTTGGTTTCAAACTGCCACCATATAACATAATGCAATCACTTAACATAAATTGCTCTTTAAGTAAAGTTTTAGCAAAAGCACATATTTCTTCTGCCTCTTCAGGCTTAGCACTGACTCCCGTACCTATAGCCCAAACTGGCTCGTAAGCAAATATTATTCTGCCTAGGTCTTCCTCATCAATATCGCTAAGGGCACCCGTCAATTGCCTCTCAATAATTGTATGAGTTAGCCCTCCCTCTCTTTCCTCTAGGGTTTCGCCAAAGCATAGGATAGGAGTGATTCCTGTTTCCAAAGCTTTCTTAAGCTTTAGATTAATCATCTCATCATCTTCGTGAAAATATTGTCTTCTCTCGCTATGACCTAGGATAACTAAATCGCAACCAAAGTCATTAAGCATATTTGCACTGATTTCGCCTGTGTAAGCCCCCTTATCCTCATAGTGCATATTCTCAGCTCCGAATAGTACATTTGAGCCCTCTAGCATATATTTAGCTAGGTTAATATAAACATAAGGAACACATACACCTACTACATTACTAGACTTTCCAGCAATCTCAGTAAGTTTTTCAAAATATGGCTCTAATTCCGAATAAGACATATTCATCTTTTGATTGCCTATTAAAAATAATTTTTTCATTCCATTCTCCTAAAACCGATTAATTTTTATTATCAATAACATCTACACCTGGTAATACTTTGCCCTCGAATAATTTCAAAGATGCACCACCACCTGTAGAAATGTGAGTCATCTTAGGAGCTAGTCCCATATTAATAACTGCACTAGCGCTATCTCCACCGCCAATAATAGTAGTTCCCTTTACTTTAGTTAGTTTCTTTGCAATAGCATAAGTGCCTACAGCAAAATCTTTTTTCTCAAATACACCTACTGGTCCATTCCAGATAACAGTTTTTGCTTTCTTGATAGCCTTAGTAAATAACTTAATAGATTTCTTGCCGATATCTACGCCCTCGTAGCCATCGGAAATATTCTCATCTTTAGTTGCTCTATAATTAATAGTATCATTAAAATCTGGAGTTTCGATAAAGTCTACTGGAAGTAAGAAGTTAACACCCTTTTCCTCAGCCTTTGCCATAAGCCTCTTTGCCTCTTCTACATTGGTTTTATCAAATAATGAATTACCAATCTTATAGCCTTTAGCTGCAAGGAAGGTATATGCCATTCCACCACCAATGATTAGGGTATCTACTGTATTAAGTAGGCTATCTATTATGCCTATCTTATCTTTAACTTTTGCTCCACCCAAAATGCCAACGAATGGTCTCTTTGGATTTTCTATTGCACCACAAATAATATTTAATTCTTTCTCAATTAAGAAACCAATAGCATTAGGAAGCAATTTAGCAACCCCATAAGTTGATGCGTGTTTTCTATGAGCAGTACCGAAAGCATCATTTACATAAACCTCTGCCATACTAGCTAGTTCTTTGCAGAAATCTTTGTCATTCTCCTCTTCCCTAGCATCAAATCTAAGATTTTCTAGTAGCAATACCTCGCCCATCTTTAGTTTCTCTGCTTTCTTCTTTGCGTCTTCGCCTACGACATCTTTAGCCATTACAACTTTGTTATTAGGCAAAAGTTCTTTTAATCTTTTTGCAACTACGCTTAGGGAATACTTTGGCTCAACCTTGCCCTCTGGTCTGCCTAGGTGGCTCATAAGGATAACCGAAGCGCCTTTTTCTAGCAAATAATTAATAGTAGGCAAAGCCTCAATAATTCTATTATCATCGGTGATTCTGCCATTGATTACAGGAACATTGAAATCAACTCTCACCAAAACTTTTTTATCATAAACATCAATATCATTGATTGTCATTTTATTCATAACGAAACTCCTTAATAATTTTTTACTACTATGCTATATTTTATCTATAAATTAACACAATTTTATTATACAATGAAAACTTTAATTAATCAAATTAAATAGCAAAATTATTTATGTAATTAAAGGTAAAATGGTCATTTATTTTCAAAATGCTCTCTTAGTCTATCCATACACTTTTCTAGGCTAGGCTCGGTGGAAATATACACCTTTAATTCGCTAACATTTTTTTCACCCTTTAAGTACCAAAGCAAATGCTTTCTCATATGCTTGGTTACGAAATTTTCGGGGAAATAATTTCTAAGTAAATTTATATGTTTGGATATAATATCCATCTTAGTCATTTGAGTGGGCAAATCCAAAATTTGTGAGAAAACCTCGGGTGAGCCTAGAGCCCCTCTACCTATCATTACTGCATCACAGCCCGTCAATCTTTTTACTTCCAAAAAACTCTCTTTGTCTACGACATCGCCACTAGCAATAACGGGGATATTTACGGCATTTTTTATATCTTTTATTATATTCCAATCAGCCCTGCCACTATACATCTGTTCCCTAGTCCTTGGGTGAATAGTTATAGCACTAGCACCTGCCCTTTCGCACATTTTAGCAAATTCTACAGCACACAAATGATTATCATCAAAGCCACTACGAAATTTTACGGTAATAGGCTTATTTGTAGCGCCCACACACGCTCTAATAATTTTATCAGCAAGGGGTATATCTAGCATAAGTGCACTACCATCGTTATTAGATACTATCTTAGGTGCAGGACAGCCCATATTGATATCTATTATATCAAAAGGTTCTACATATTTACTGCCACATATCTCTGCCATAATATCAGGTTCGTGACCGAATAATTGAATTATTTTTATCTTTTCATTAGGTGCGATTTTTAATAGGTCTTCCGTCTTTTGATTATTGTAATGCAGAGCCTTTGCACTAATCATTTCAGTAACTCCAGCATCTGCTCCCAATTCAATTGCAATTGACCTAAAAGCGATATCGGTTATCCCTGCCATAGGGGCAAGTATTAAATTGTTTTTAAATTCTATATTACCTATCTTCATATTTTTATTATACACTACCCTAGTCTTATTTTCAAATATAAAAAAAGAAAAAGCACAAAAATAATATTTTGTGCCCACAAAAATGCTGTCGCACAAAAAATGCGACAAAACTATTTAACATAAATTAGTACAAATTATTTGTTAACAGCCTCTTTGAATTGTTTACCAGCCTTGAAAGTAGGAGCTTTACTAGCAGGAACATCGATAGGTTGTTTAGTTCTAGGATTGATACTAACTCTAGCTGCTCTTTTCTTAACAGCGAATTTGCCAAAACCTGCAATATTTACATCGTGACCTTTCTTTAGTTCAACGATAATAGCTGCTACAACTGAATCAACAACAGCATTAACTTCTTTTTGAGTAAGACCAGTTTCCTCTGCAACTACTTTAACAATTTCTAATTTATTCATAATTATCTCCTTTAATAGATGATATCCAATTATAGCATAAATTTATCGTTTTGCAAAAAGAATGAAACAAATTTTTTTATATTTTACTCAAAAAAGACCTAATTTTATTCAATTTTTGCTGATTTGGGCTGTAAAATAGATAGGCTTAATACAAATTTATTACAAAAATCATTGATAGCATCTATAATTTTATATAAATTAGATTGCCAAATTGTCATAACTTTAGATATAAAGCCGTTAATTATAGATTGCACCAATTATAGTTTGAGTTATTTTTTCTTGTCATAGATTTTCTTTTTAATTATGAAATATTTTTTCTCCCTAGGGGTCAATATTTTACCAAAGTACACCCAAATTAAATACATTACAACCAATGCAATGGCTACTATAATCAAAGCCACAAAATAATTAATAATGCTAGATAATAGCGCATATCCCACTACCCCTATTACTAAACATATTAACCCTATAAATAGTGGCTTAAATAGACTTTTGTAAAGCGAATATTCTAATGTTATTTTTCTTTTCACAGCAAATGCTAAACACATACATATTAGCCCTAGATAAATAGTACTAGATATTATCGCACCATAAATATTTATACTAGGAATAGATAAAAGAATTTTGAGCAACAGTATTCTAAGTGGCAAGAAAATTAGCGACACCCAGAATGGAATACTTGCCCCTCCTGTCACCTGCAAAATGGTGGTAAAGGTCTGCAAAAAAGCCGAATAGATAATGGAAATAGAATTAACTTTTAGTAATGTTACTGCAAAAGAAAATTCATCTATATGGGTACTAGTGAGCCCACCACCGTATAAAAATCTAATTATCCCCTCAGCAAATACATAAATAAGCACAAAGGCAAGTATAGATATAATCCAAGTGATTTTAATATAAAAATTAGTTCTGTATTTTATCTCATTTGTATCGTTATATGCCAGTAATCCACTAAGCGAGGGTACTAAGGCTGTAGATATGGCAGTAATAATAATTATAGGTAGACTAACAAGCGATTGCACCACTCCACCGAATAGTCCATATAGAGCAGTAGAGGTAATGGTAGAAAAGCCACTATCTATTAGGGTATTGATAATTAGAAAGCTATCTATCATAGTAGCAATAGGCAAGATTATCCCCGATAGAGTGCTCGGCAATGCCACCTTTATTACCCTATGCAAAGCCTCTCCTATCCCATATCTATGTCTATCCCAAGATATTAGATACTTTTTGTGAAGAGTTTTAATATTTGTTCGCTTTAGCCATTTTTTATTTTTTAGTAGAGATATTGCTACAGTTTTTCTTCGACATTTAGCAATTAGATTTCTATAATTAAAATCCAATTGTCCCTTATATATGATGAAATTGATTGTTATAACTATTATTGCTACAATCTCACTAAAGGTAACCCCTAGTATCGCCCCAAGAACGGCATAATTCACGCCATAAAAAGCAAGTTTGTGTGCTAAAATTAGTCCCACCGAGAGCTTAACAATCTGCTCAATTATTAATGACACCGTTGTTGGCACCATATTTTCTATTCCCTGAAAATACCCTCTGATTGTGGCTATAATAGAAGATATTATTATAGATGGGGCGATAGCAATATATCCCACCCTTGCATTTATATTCCCCTGAGCTTCGGCTAAAAGCCCCGACATACATAGAGTGCATATAGTAAGAATTAGACTTAGTACAAAACTTAAAACTATTGACACCTGCAATATCCTTTGTTCATTGTATCTATGCCTTAATTTTCTGCATTTAGCCACCTCGGTAGCCACTGCAATAGCCACTCCACTACTACATATACTAATAACTAGCGAGTAAACGGGAAAGACCAAATAATATAATCCAATGCCATTACTGCCTAAAATATTAGTAAGAGGGATTTTATATAGTGCACCTATCGCCTTTGCAAAAAATCCACCCATAGTTAGAATTATTGCGCTAAGTATAAATGACTGCCTCTTCATACTATTCCATCTGTTTGCTTAAAAATTTTGATGCTAATTTTAAGGATAAAATATGTTCACTAGATAATTCTATATCTCCCCTAGTATCTAATAAAATTATAGCCCCTTCTATTTCGCCCTGAATGGATATTGGCATAATTATTTGGGATAAATATGTACTTTTATCTTCTTCTATTATGGGGACTATAGTTGTGCCATCTTTGCTACTAGCTATATATGGGGTTTGACTATCCAGTATGTCTAATACTTCGCTAGAAAGTTTAGCCCCTATTGTATTTTTTTTGCTAATCCCATAAGAAGAAATTATTTTATCCCTATCGGAAACCATAGCAATAACATCGCAAATTTCTCCCAGCGCCTCGCAAAAATCCTCGGCATAATCGCTTATCTGATTTACTAGCGAATATTTGCACAAAACAATTTCACCACTAGGAAGCAGACCAAATTCTATCGGCGAACCCTCTTTAATTCTCATACAACGCCTAATTTCTTTAGGGATTACTAACCTTCCCAAATTATCTAATTTTCTAACAACACCCGTTTCTTTCATCTTTAATATCCTATTTTTTATTTTACATAAGTATTATTTGAAAATTGGTAATTTATATGTAATATATCTTAAATTAAATAATTAATTTTATTAATTAGCAAAGTATATAGGAGCAAAATTATGAAAATTTGACATTATATATATTATATGCTATAATGTATATGTTTAATAAATTAGGTGCAAGGAGTATATTTTGAAACCTAGATTTTATTCAGAAATAGAAAATGCAAATAATATAGCAATATTTTCTCACATCAACCCAGATGCCGATGCTCTAGGTAGTTCTTTTGCTTTGAAACATCTAATAGATGATAACTTCGACTTAAAGAATGTTGATATCTTTGTAGATGGAGATATTGCTGAATTATATAAAAATTTAATTAAAGACGAACAATTAAATCCTCATCCTTTAGATGAATATGACCTAGCAATAGTACTAGACTGTCCAAATAAGCAAAGAACGGGTAAATATAGTGAATTACTTGCTGAAATACCTAATATTATAAATATAGACCATCACGAGACAAACAAAAGATTTGGTGCATTAAATTATGTTACTCCTGAGGTATCTAGCACCAGCGAAATGATATACTTACTAGCCCAAAGATGTGGATTAAGATTTTCCGATACTATTGCTAAGCAATTGTATCAAGGAATAATCACCGACACCAATTGCTTTACATCTTCATACTGTACCGACCTTACACATAAAGTTACAGGCGACCTAATGTCTTACAATTTTGATGCAGAGAAAATAAAGGGATATTACTTTGAAAATAATTCTAGTGCAAAGACAAAGTTACTAGCAAATGCCCTACTTTCTATGAAATTTTATGATAATAATAAATTAACCACCATGACTATAGACTACAAAACATTCAAAAAAAATAATGCCAGTTTTGAAGACTCACTAGGCATAATAGATAATGGTATTAATATTACAGGAACGGAAGTTAGTGCAATACTAATAGAGCAATTCCCCGAGCATATCCACTGTAGTCTTAGGAGTAAAGGCAATATAAATGTAGGAGAGATTGCAAACCAATTTAATGGTGGTGGTAGCACTAAATTAGCTGCCTTCCAAATAGATGGGACAATAGCATCAATTGAAAGAAAACTAGTTCAAGCCATAAAACCACATTTAGCACAAGTATCCAAAGAGGAAGAAATTACATTCTAATGGAGTAAAACGCAGTACAAAATATATGATATAAAAACATAAAAAGTCATAAGGATTTACCCTCCTTATGACTTTATTCTTTATTAAATACTTTATTAATCTTTAGCTTCTACCTTTTTAGTACTAGTAGTCTTTTTTGTAGTACTCTTTGTGGTAGTTTTCTTAGTTGCACTAGTTGATTTCTTTGCTGTAGTAGATTTTTTGGCAGAAGTAGGTTTTTTAGTACCAGTAGTTTTCTTCGCTCCCGATTTACTAGTAGTAATTTTTCTAGCACTGGCAGGTTTAACCTCGGCTGGTTTTTCCTCTACTTCTTTTTCGGTAGTTTCTACTGACTCACTACCCTCGTTATTAGTTTCTGCTTTACTTTCTTCTGGAGTGCTTACAGTGGTTTCTTTTTTATCTCCCTCTGCAGTCTTTGCTTCAAGATTTTGCATAGCTTTTCTTCTTGCTCTCTCTTCTCTTTCTCTCTTTGCCTCTTCTGCCTTTCTCTCGTGATACATTAATGTATCCTCAAAGAATATTTGGTTACAAGAATGATAGTATACTGTAATCATTGTATACAAGAAGATAAAGATAATCATTATACATATAGTTACTATATAAGAAAGTAATATGCTATCTAGAGATAATGTATATATTAGACATAATCCTAAAGCTGCTATACCGAATAATAAGAAATATACAAAGTAGAAAATTAATTTGTATGAGAACATTGCTAGTCTATTGCCAAGCATCTTTCTAGAACAATCTTTGAATGCCGAACTAAATCTAGGGTATTCAAATTTTTCTTGAAAGAATAAAACCATTGAGTAAAAGGAAATAGCAAATCCAGCAGGTACTATCCATAGCACAAAACCTAGTACATATAGTATAAATAATATACCTACAAAATATATATATTTAAGTGTATTTACATTAAATCTAAAATGGGAATATATCGAACTAACTTTAGGTTGTTCACCCTTGATAGTTCCATTAAAATACTTGATATATCCTATTTGTAATGGACCTGCCATAATTACAAATAATAATACACCTATAGTAAATATCCAGAATTTATCTAGTAGCATAGCTAAAAGTGCAGGAATACCTAGAACTAATATAAGTGGTGTACACATTGCGAATGCACCCATAAATAATGAGCTAAAGTGTCCTTTTAGCTTAATTGCTCCAAACTTAATCAATTGCAATCCATTTGCCGATTCTTGTCTATCCATAATTGCTCCCTTTAATAACATATAATATTATTAAAAAAAATATAGTAAGCAATGATATATGCTTACTATATTATATCAAATTAAAATAATTAATCAAACAATTTTATAATAGCAATAAAGCGATTATTTGTAATTTTTTAATTATATTAATTAAATTTTATCAATTATCCCTCTACCTTAAAAGTGATTGTATAGGATATAGGTGTGTATTTGATATTATCCTCACCCACTACTTCCATATAATATATTTGATAAGTAGAATCGGTAGTAATAGTAATATTATTAACATAATTACTGCCATTGTAAATATAAACTGGAAGATTAGTCTTATCTGCATCTACAAACATAAGTACATACTTATTTAGGTTAACTTCAGTATTTGCAGGGATAGTGATTTGAATATTAGTAGTCTTTCTATTATCCTCGGTATGGATATCAGAACTATAAGTAGTGCCATCAAATGCACCCGACTCAGACACATACGCATCAATTACTCTAATAGTAAGTGTATAACCCACTTTAGTAATATGATTAAATCTACCACTTTCACTCAAAGCAAAGTAGATATCGTATGTTTTGTCTTCGGCATTTAATGTATTATAGATGTAACTCTCGCTACCAGTAGCCTTTAACATAACACTCAATAATTCATTTCCACCTGCAGTATAGAATGCAAAGTATTTATCTAGTTCAATTGTAGTGCCTCTAAATAAGTCTAGAGTAATATTTCCATTTAGGTCTAGATAATTAGATACATTTGAGTAACTGCCATTATCAACATCACCTATTCTAGAGTAATATAGTTCAATACCCTTGATAATAATGTATCTAGTAACACTTACATTATAACCAAATGAGATATTCAATTCAACTAGGGTATCGGTATCTACCGGTGTACCATCATCATAGATATCTATAGTTCCATTAGAGTCTGAGCCATTAGCCTTGATAGTAAATACTTCTAAGTAATCTATAGCATCGCCTAGAGAATTTCTACCAGATAATGAATAAGTGCCATCTTCTGGATTGTATCCCTTAGCCTCGATGTATTTTCCGTCAAATAGGTTAGTTCCATTGAATACTCTATTTGCCGAAGTAGTCTCGGTTAGACTATTACTAATAGTAACCATATAAGTAGGATTAATATTGATTCTTAATGTCTTTTCTAGAGTTTCAATATTGCCATCACTGATAGTAAGGCTAATAGTAAATTCTAGATATTCATTGCCACTCATTACTAGTGACTCACCCACCATTAATAGCTTTTGAGTAGCATTATATTGAGCAGTCTTAGTGTGATTAGTTTTAAGTGTTAATGTATAATCTGTGTAGCCTGTAGAACCATTGAATAGCCCTATTCCAGCACCATCACTTAGTCCTAAAATCTGTTCTAGGAAGTATACATTCTGTTTAGCATCAGTATCGGTCGATAGTAGCCCTGAACCATAACTTGCACTTAATTTATTCACACCATAAGCATCTATATTTAGGATATAATAATCGGCTGTAGTAGATGCAATAGCAGAGCTATTGAAATTGATTGTGTAATTAGGAAGAATCTTAATAAAGTATTCGTGATATTTAGTCTCGCCCTTAAAGCTATAACTAATTCTAAATGACCTATCTGATTCTTGTCCGAAGTTGCTATCAACTCTAATAGTTAATTGGTTACTAGCATTTTGTACTATAGTTACGCCATCTATAGCATTCTCGATAGTTATATGAGAGAATACTCTAGTATCGTCAGCATAGATTGCTGGATATACCTCTCCATTAGGATTTAATTCAATAATCTGAGAGGACTTTGCTGTAATTTCTAGTCTATTTGCCACACTATTTTCTATCTGTGTTTCATTTTTCTTACCCACATAGAATGAGAAGTTTAAGTCTTTTTGAATTAATTCAAATGTAAGAACTTTATTGATTTCTAATTCATATTTATCCCTATCAACTAGGTCTGGAATAAAGCTAAATCTAATCAAAATATAAGTAATTATTCCATCATAATTTTCAGGAGTATATCTCAATCCATTATAGTCTTTATCGGTAATCAATTCAAATTTTCCAGCAGAAGAATTGTAATAATATTGACCAGCCACATCTTCATAGTATCTAGTAGTATGGTCTTCACCACTCTTTAGTTCAAATGAACTGCCAGTCTTGCCAATATAATTAGCTGCCGAATAACGGCTTGTAGCACCATCGACATCAAAGTTTTTAATCTTTTCTACCGATATTTCATTTACATTACCCGTTATTGATTCTTTCTTGAATACCTGATAGCCTTGGTTATTGGCATATACTTCTAATTGTTCGCCTAGGATTAATACATTTAATTTGCCATCAATTGTAATTAATGGGAAATAAGAATTAACTGGATATACAATTTTTAAATCTTTTCTATCAAGAGAGCCTTTGAATGGATATCTATCTAGATAGTATTTTTCACCACTCATCTCGATATATTTTCTGCCCTCACTATTTGTTTCGAAATTCTGATAAATAGAATTGCCCACGATTAGTGATGGTTTCAAAGCTGTTGGGTCGTCTAAGTTGTCTTGGTCTTGATAGTCAACTAGTTCTATTACTAATTCACTCTTTAATCTAGCATAATCGCCCACTTCTACATAAGTTTTGCTTACATTTAGTCCCGATTGTGAATAGTACTTAATGTAACTATCTATATCTGCACCAACATCTTGTGTAGCCTCTTCTTCACTCTCTACCTGCCATACAGCCTGTGATGGGTCTACTATACTAGTATTTACCTCAAATCCACTTAAGCCATATTTTACTAGATTTGTGCTAACATTATATGTAATATCCCCTATAGATTGTGGAATATATGGGTGTTCGGTCTGACCATCGGCAGACATACTATAAAATTCTATCTTGCCATTGTCAGCCTTATTCTGATAGTTTTTCTCGATGTATCTAGCATACAAGGAGTTGATTTGTTCAACCTCATTTAGAGTCACATCGTAGATTTCTATTTTATTAACTGTTAGAGCCACTCTATCCCCTGCTACATCGTCAGAGAATGGAGCATTTTTATTTTTAGATGCTAGGAATAATGAATAGTTCTCAAGGGTTGGAGCATCGCTAGTAGCCTTAAGAGTAAATGAAATATATTCATAGTTTCCCGATTCATCTGCTTTAAATTGAGTTTTAGAAGAATCTATAGATATACTGCTACTGGTCAAAGATAGACCATAATTACTAGTGAAATTGGAGCAAAGGTTATTAAATGCGATTTGCTTATTATCTTTGCTATTTATTACAAAGCCCCTTTCCTCATATAAATTGCCATTAATATCTATTACAGCAAATTTCTTTTCAGTCGTTGCATCTAGTATCTCGCCATCTGCCGACATTTCAAAATTGGTTAGATACAAATTAAATTCTTTATTTCTAAGCAATTTCAATCTTAGGAAGTCATTATATTCATTTAGGTCGTCTTCATTTAATTCAATATCTGTGCCACCCTCATTATATGTAAATGATGTTACAGAATTTCTCTTTACCCATTCATCTACACCATAGGTAATACCTAGTGGCAAATCTTCTGAATCCTTACAGATGGTCATAGTAGTAGCCATCTTTGTGTAGAAATTAACATTGTCTACGAAATTATGAATAACGATATTTGTCATATTATTAGTAGAGATATCTGACATTGCTATAACATATAGCATAGTAGCCTCTTCTTGAGAATCCTCATCAATAACAATCTTCTCACCATTTAGATTGATAGGATTGCCATCTTTATCGGATAGATATACTACTGCAAATATTTTAACTGGAGACTTAAGTGAACTACCCTCAATATTTTGAGAAGCATTAAGGGCTTGGATATAAATATCCTTTTTACCCTGCAATAGAGGTATTCTCTCGCCCTCTAGATTGTCCTCACCAAATAGATATGGAGTACCAGACATACTACTGAAATTGTATCTACCCATGGTGATTATTTGCTTAGCACCTTGGTCACCTAGAGCATTGGATTTAGCCTCGGCAAAGTACATAACATTTTTGTACTGAACCTCTCTAACATTCTTAATGCCATCGGAATAATCACTATTGTAATTTAAGATAGCATTAGTAGATGTATCTATAGTAAGTGTTTGGAAATTTTGTGCATAATCATCAACATTTAGATTGGTATTAAGAGCCATATTGGTCTTAAGAGCAGTAGAGACACCTTGACTATTAACCGATTGAACTAGGGTTAATTGGGAATTGGTAGAAGAAGCATACTCATACTCGGTAAAATCAATATAAATCCTAGTGAATGTTTCTCTATCTATTCTAGTATTATCCTTGATATTAGCACCGTATACATAGAATCTAAAGTATAGTGCTTTATCTATATTATCCTCACCAATAACTTCTGTCAATGGCACATTAAAGCCTACCGACCAGCAAACTTCGCCATCAACTATGCTAGAATTGATTTCCATATATTTATTGCTAGTCATAGCAGTTTTTATCTTATACAAATAACCAATTGTAATGTAATTGCCATCGCCATCTTGGTAAAGTTCTTTTTCGTTAAGAGATAGGGTTTCGGTTATATATGGAGTAATAGGTAGATTGCCATCAAATCCATAAACTGGGATTACCTCGGAATAATCGGAAGTAACTTCGGTAGCAAGGGTCTCTATACCCTCATCTTCATCGCCCTCATCAGAATTAGCAAAATAGATATAAGCACCCATTTCCAAAGTATCAAATAGAGTATTCTCTTCATCTGGAGTACCCTCTACTATCTCGCCATCTTCACCATTTAGAGTTATTCCCAATTCAAATTCATCATAAACTGTTTTGGCTACCCTATCATCAATATTGATGCCGTCTTTTTTAGAGAAATCTACTGTATCAAATACACTATATGTTTTAGCACTGCTAGTAGACTTGATTTGATTTAGGTTAACTGCAGATACATCAACACTAGCTGAACATGTTACGAATACATAATCAAGAGCAGTTACTGCCTGTGAAGCAGTCAATTCTATTTTTCCCTCAGCATTTATACAACCCCTGAAGAAATTGCTACTCTCCTCGGTGTCATTGAAATATGCAATGTATTTATTTATAAAGTTAGTAAAGCTCTTTCTCATAGCTGATGCTTGTGTGGCGAAGTTTCCACCCAAACTAGCATTAGCAAGAACTGACTCAAGGTTATCAAAACCACTTTCCTCAAATTCCTTTTGTATAGTATAAGACCTGTGAGTCTTGGCTGTAAATTTAATAGTTCCCGACTCCTTAGGAGTAACAGGGATTTTGTAGTAATATGCAGTAGTATGAGTGGTCTTATCATAACCCTCAACTATTTCCAATTCGCCAAATTCATATTCGTGTCTAAAATCGCTACCACTTAGAGGCTTATTATCTAGTCCATAATACTCATAAGAAATTTTAGTAGATTTTAGATTGCCGGTAACTGTAGCAAAGTTATTTTTGCTAACTGGCAAATAGAATGCATTGTACAAATCACTTTTTAGATATATGTAAGAAGACTTATTATTTTTAGCTAAAGTAAATGCTCTACCAGTAGTAGTAACTCTATTATTAGCATCTCCCGAGAAGTAAATAGAATTATCTGGGATAGGAACGTCTACAACTAGTGTAATTGTTACCTGTGCTAGTCCATTAGGAGATTTGGCTGTAATATTAACTACACCACCATAGTTATTGCCTTGGCTATCCTTTCTAATTTTCAATTGAAAGTCTTTACCAGCCTCGATGCCTTTTTCCAATTCCTCTTGATTCTCTAGTATTCCCGTAACACCAGTAATCTTGATAGATAGGTCTTTATTGGTTGCATCTAGTGGCTCAAACTTAATCTGAGATGTAACATCGCTAAGAGTGTATATCGTCTGCTTAGTTTTGGTCTCGCTAGTATCGTAGATGGTATTATCAGTGTCTTCGACATCGGCATCAAAGTACAATTTCATTATATCTACCTTGACTTCCTTAAATCCACCTTTAAGTGCAAATATACCCACACCTGCTCCGAATACAACCACGAAACACGCTAGTACAATTCCTAATACTTTCATTATTCTTTTAAACATTTGTCTTCTCCATTTTTCCTAATCATCGGAATTTTTCTATTGTACACGATAGTTTTGCTTTGAGTACTCTCCCAACAAAACACCCTCTTATACTTATTATAAGTAATATCTATAAAATAATTATATATATTGCTATTTTTTTTGTCAAACAAATCATTTAAGCAATTTATTTTAATTTATTTATAAATTAAAGAAAAAAGAGTGGTAATTGTTAACTTACAATCACCACATATCTCTCTATTTCGTGTGAGTCATATTCTATTATGAAGGTAAAATTTCCCTCTCTTAATTCAAAGGTTTTAGATACCTCCACCTTTTCGTCCTGCAATAAATACACTCTGATACTATTGCCTAAGACATTATCTCCAAGCCCCTCTAATCCAGCCCAGAAAGTAATTGAATCAAATCCAGAACTTAAGCGAAATCTATACACTCCATCATTATCTGGTACTAATGTATAAATACTACCCCTTATACATGTCTTTATATCCGAGTAATCGTAGGCAAAAATATTTACGGTATAGGATAATTCTCTAGTAACTCCGTCAAGCAAGATATCACACGATACATTTATAGAAATATTTCCCGTATTTTTGGCTTTAAATAGCACAAATTTCTTGCCATTATTATCCTCAGAAATCCCATCGGAAAGTACATCAATATTGCTGGAATATCTAAAGTTACTTAGCCTATCACTAGACTTTAAATCAAATACAAGTTTATTGGTTTCGTCTTTAAAAATAAACGATACATTATTATCTTCAATATCGGTAATACTGAATGCTAGGTCATCTGGCAAAGGGTATATAGTAACACTAAATTCACCTACAGTAACATCTGCACCCATATCTACATAATACTCGTAATAGACCGTAGCAGTGCCATCACTTTTTGCATTGTAATAACCAAAGGAATCTACCTCAATTTTATCACTATGTGTATAAAATCTATATTGATTGCCATTAGTTGGATATATAATCGGACTGAACCTGCCACTATCATTTACATATAGTGTCATATCCACCATATCCATACTCTCTACATATATAGTATCTTGAACCTTAACCTTAAATTCTACACGACAATTTTCGTATATAATTTTAATAGTAGTTTCGCCAATATTTCTAGCTGTAATAGTGCCCGTCATATAATCGTATGACACTATATTATTATCACAAACAACTATCGGTATCTCTGTAACCTTTTCGGTAAATTGTGGCTTATTTATCGCAGATTTTCCGTAACCCATATTGATAATAACTTCCGATTTTGGGATTGAGACAGACTTTGCCAAATATACATCTCTAATAATTAAATTAATAGTAACTAGTGTATCCTCATAACCTAGTATTCTACACTTTAGTGTAGTTTCTCCCGAGGTCAAAGGGGTAATAATATTCCTTTCTACACTAGCAATCGTTTTATCCCTAATAATAGTTTCATAGCCATTTTCTGCATTTTCGGTAGTAATGATACTATCCAAATTAAAGCTCTCATTGAGAGCCAAAACTATCTCCGTTTGACTAGTCGAAATAGTAGGCTCTTTGCTACAAGAGCAAGAGATTGGCAGGAATGCACACACTATTAAACTAAGTAATGCTAAAATTCTTTTCATTTATAATCCTCTACCGAATCATTTTATCAAAATTAAAAGTATTTTACAACCTTTTAGTAAATATATACCTTAGTATTGCATTAAAAAGGCATATATTATATTATTTGCAATTAATATTATCGCCTCATAATATTTTACACGCAATAAATATGCATATCATAAAACAAGAAAAAGAGAGGAATAAATCCTCTCTAAAATATACATAGGTTGAATAAATCTTAAATTAACGCTTACGGAATTGTGGAGCTTTTCTAGCTTTCTTAAGACCGTATTTCTTTCTCTCTTTAACTCTAGCGTCTCTAGTTAAGAAACCAGCTCTCTTAATCTCAGTCTTTAGAGATTCGTCAGCTTTGCAAAGTGCTCTAGCGATACCATGTCTAATAGCACCAGCTTGACCACTTAGACCACCACCGTGAACATTAACGATTACATCGTATTTGCCCATAGTGTCAGTTACTTCAAATGCTTGATTAGCAACTAGTCTATAAACACCTAGTCTAAAGTACTCTTCAATATTTTGTTTATTGATAGTGAATTGACCCTTTCCATTAGGAACTAGTCTAACTCTAGCGATAGAATTTTTTCTTCTACCAGTAGCTGTAAATTCAACTGCCTTGTTTGCAGGAATCTTCTTAGTAGTTTTCTTTGCAGGAGCTTTTGCTTTAGTAACTTTCTCTTCTGCAGTCTTTGTAACTTTCTCTGCCATACTAACCTCTTACCCCCTTTAGTTTTAGCTCAACTGGTTGTTGTGCTTGATGAGGATGCTCAGCACCCTTGTAAACTTTTAACTTTAAGAACATTTTCTTTCCTAAAGAATTCTTTGGAAGCATACCTTTAACTGCTTTCTCTAGAGCAAAGTCACTTCTCTTCTCCATTAAATCCTTGTAAGAAGTCTCTTTTAGTCCACCTGGGAATCCAGAATGACGGTAGTACATCTTCTGAGTTAGTTTATTACCAGTAAGAATCATTTTGTCTGTGTTAATTACGATAACATAATCGCCTGTATCAACATGTGGAGTATAAATAGGCTTATTTTTACCTCTAAGAACTGCAGCAACTTGACTAGCAACTCTACCAAGAGGCATAT
>CAYTNS010000012.1:10114-34740 GCA_964439345.1 uncultured Christensenella sp. | reverse complement strand
TTCACCTCCCGACAAATATGCTTTCGCACATTGACGAGTCCCTATGGGTGCACCAGTATAAATCTCAATTGAACCCTTCGTGGTTCAATTTTTTATTCCATATTCTCACCCATAGGGCAAACTCCTTTCGGAGTTACTATGCTTTCGCATTCCCTCGAACCGGTAGTCGTCCGGTTTTCCAAAAATTGCTTTGCAACTTTTCACCTCCCGACAAATATGCTTTCGCACATTGACGAGTCCCTATGGGTGCACCAAAATCCTATATATTGTGGTTATTTGAGGAATGTTTACACAATATCTAGATTGAAATGAGTCAGAAATGGCTCATTTTTTTGTATTTGCTTATTCATAAGTAGAATTTAAGTAGAATTTAGACTCATTTAAAAGCCTAAAATTAAAAGGGAAAGGCTTTGCTAAAACCAAATCAAACACCAAAAGTTTGACATTCTTTTCTATTTTCACTTATAATACAGATAATAAATCAAAAAGCATTTGTTTTTTATGTCTGTTACTTTTAAATTTTTTTTATTTTCTAAAGACAAAACATAAAATATAAATATCTATTAATTATTAATAAACCTGTGTTAACAAAGGAGTACCATATGAAAAAAGTTTTTAAGGCTTGGTTAAATATTTGGTTATATGTCATTACACTAATTAGTGGCATAATTATTGGCATTACAATTATAAAATGGAATGACTGGTCTTTGCAAACAAAGATTTTTGCATTTGCAACTGCCCTACTACCTCTTCATGTACTAGAAGAATGGAGATTCCCTGGTGGATTCCATTATATGTACAATATTATGGTCAAATCTGAAATCCCCGACCGTTATCCTATGAATCAATTATCAGATATGTTTACCAATCTTATAGGCATCGTTTTCGGAATAATTGTACTTTGTGTGGGTGTTAATCCCATTTTCCTCATTATGCAATTATTTCTTTGTATAGCCGAGATATTTGGGCACACAAAAGGTGGTATTTTTTCATACAAAAGATTTAAAGAAAAAGGCAAAAAGACGATATACAATCCAGGGCTTTTCACTACAATATTTGGATATCTCCCTATAGCCATAGCAATCATTATTTCCTTCGTAATAGACTCATCACCTCTTTGGTGGCATTGGCTTATTGGAATAGGTTGTGGAATTATCCTTGGTGCACTTTCTTTAAAACTACCCGAGCAAATAACCAAAAATGAAAATACCCCTTATGCCTACGATTGGGGTGATGGATATTTTGAAAAATTCAATAAAGAAGATAAATAATCATTCTCACATTTCATACAAATAAACTACTTAAATAGGTGTTAAGCATTTTAACACATAAATATATATTTATTAGTATTTCATTTAATCTTATGCCGAACCACATTGTCTGTGGCTCGGTTTTTTAAAAAAATTCCTAATATTTTGAATGATATTAGGAATTATTTTTAGATATGTTTATTTTTTCTTCTTTATTAAAGATATTACAGAGCAAATAATTACTGTTAATACAATTCCTGCTAATGCACTAATTGCACAATGGATATAATTAATATCGTTACTAGCAGTGTCATCTACCGATACTTCTTTTATTTGAAGTATGGCAGACATATCTGCAATTTCATTGTAATTTGCACTATCCACAGTGAATTTTGCCGTTACTAAATAAGTACCTACTTCTGTTTTTTCGTTGCCTACATAAGTTACACTTACGCCTTGAGGTAAACCAGAAGCTGCTAATGATTTTTTATTTCCATCATAAGTAAATTCTTTACTTTCAAAAGTGACATTGCTTAAATCGTAAGTGGCTTTTTCTATATTAAATAGCAATTCTGCACTATTATTTTGGTAATTAAGTATAGCCTTATATGTTCCTACATTTACAGGACTTGTACTTTTTACCCAAATGTCGTTTTCAAGTTTTACAAAATATGTAATTGTATACTCGTCGTCTTGTGCATCAAGAGTATTAGTTAAATTTACAGTTTTAGCACTGCCTGTATATATTAGATTAGCATTTGCAGAAATTGCTAGACTACCCTCAATTTTTCCACATTCACATATTTTTTCGATAGATGAACCATTTACAGTGTATGTATCGAAAGTATGATTATGCTCTTCCCACCTACCATAAAGAGTTACACCTTTAGTAATCGCATAAGTCCATTCGGTAGTATAGGTATTATTTGTATATACTTTAAATATATAACCCTCTTTTGATATTCCTAGAAGCTCTTGAATTTCTTCATTTGAATACTGTCTATTTATTTCTAAAACAATCTGTTTAGTTTGATCTTCGTTATTATCATCTAAGAAATTGAATGTTACATAATATCTTGAAACAGCAGTAGTTATACTACCCTCCATTTCAGCATTTTCACCAAACACCACATTGTCTGCTGGTGTTCTTTCGTCCAATATTACGTCTCCAGTCAATTTGCCATTAAGAATCAAATGACTTTCATCTCTTAATTGAATATTTGCATTGGTTTCACCCTCAATGTAAAGCTCAGCCTCAACTAAGGTAGTATCTGCATGACTATCACTATTTAGTCTCACATCTACACCACTTGCAGTACCATCAAATGTAGTATCTTTTATTACAATAGTCGAAGTAGACTTACCACTACCAGCATACCAAGCAGATGTATCATTCGGTACACAATGCAAAACACACCTAGATGCTTTTTCATTTTCAAAAGTGCACCCCTCTAAACTAACAACCCCTGTCAATAAGTAAATTGTCGTATTGCCTTCATTTTCTCTAAAAGTAGTATCTTTTACTCTAAAATCCAGAAATGTTCCATGATCTGCAAATCCACTACATACACCCTTGTTTCTCTCAAATAAGCAATTCTCTATTTTTTCAATAGCATAAACGCCCGACCTTTCTACATTGCAAGAAAAACAAGCAATAGATTGCTGTGGAAACCATACACCTACATTACCAACAAATTGAGTATTTGTAATAGTAAATTCTGCATCATAATTATTGATGGCAGATCCATCATTTCCTGTCCAGTTATTTAAAAATTCAGAATTATTTATTGAAATTTGTGGGAATGGCAATCCCAATTTGTGTGCTGTAGAATTGTATCCACTACCCTTACCTGCTCTAGAAACAAAGATTGCTCCACCATATCCAGTATTACCATTAGCGACATTGGTATTAAAGGTACAGTCTTCAAAATTAACTTCTTTTACAGCATTTATATAAATAGCTCCACCATTACCACTATCGCTATTAGAGTAATTATTTATGAAATTTGTATTTGTAAAATCAACATGTGTAACATGATACTCTTCTAACTCACTCTCTAGAATGGTCGCACCAATTAGGATAGCTCCACCACCCATGCTTTGATTGTGAATAAATTTACTATTTTGAATATCCAACTCACCTTTTGTCATAGTAATACCTATTCCAGCACTTGTTGTTGAATAAATATTTTCTATAGTTAGATTATCGGCATTAAGTTTTCCACTAGTAGTTATTGCTGGATATAATGAAACTGGGTCATTATCTACACTATTCGCTTTTAACGGAATGCTACCATTGGTAAAAGTTACAGCATCAAAATCCACATCCCAGCCAGTAGCCTTTCCATCGATTGTTAAGTTATTTATATTAAGGGTTGCATTATCTGCTACTGCAAAAACTGTATTTGCCCATGACGACTTATCTATAGTAAAATTACCACCATCTATAGTGATATTCTTACCCATTATAGTAGCACCCTCTGTGATAGTCATATTTCTAGTAAGTTTGATTGTATCTCCATCACTAGCACTTACAATGGCACTCTGAAAATCATCAAAGGTAGCACTCTTAACACCACTAGTCCAAAGTTCAATTCCACCATTTATATTTTCAACTGGTGTGTAATCCATCAAAAATGGTGTATTTTGATACATAATATAACTATTTGTATCTACGGTATATTTAATATGAGACACCAGCATAAGGGCGTGTTCATTTAACCATATAAACTTTGCCGAGGTCTTACTAGTCCCCAAACTCCCCTCTAATACATATTCGCCCTCAACATTACTGGCAGTCAATGTATATGTATTATCAAATAATATCGAACCCTCTGCATCTATCTCTATAGTATGAGAATTGTCACTAGTCTTATATTCTCCAGCAGAAAAACAATTCAAGACCTCATCACCATCTAATGCCGAAGCGCCTACATCAATAGTTTTATTTGTATTAAATAAAACACACGAAGCCATCATTACGATGCCAAATACCATTGCAAATAGCCATTTTGCTATGCCACTCTTTTCATTCGCTTTCATTTCATTCTCCTATGTACATTTATTATGTGTGTAAATCATATTTATATCCCTCACACACACCTCTATATACCTAGTCTACCCCCCCCCCAAGCGATTTTGTCAAATGAAAAGACGACATTTAGTATTTAAAATAAAAAAATGTAAAGCACTATTTCCTGAGTCTTACAGATATAAAAATAGAACTTTACAATTCTTTTTTACATTTTATTTTGTTTTAATAAATCCAACAAATCCTTCTAGAAAGCAAATATCTTGCCCCAAACATCACATACAAATATAAAGTAAAATTCCTAAAGTATCTAACTTTTGATACACGCTTTCCCCTCTAAATATTTTTCTTCTATTAATTTATTTAAAATTTTGGCAGTTGTGCAATATTTTCTTTCGTATTGTTATCTCTTCCGTATTTTGCCGAAAAGTTGGAAATATATTTCCATCTTTATGCATTTTTATAAAAAGTTGGAAACACATTTCCAACTTTTGTTGACTTTTGATAAATATTGCGTTATAATTCATATAATCATTAAAGGAGATTATATTATGATAGAAAGACCAGAATATCTAAAATTTCTTGTGGATTGGAAAGACCACGAAGTGATAAAAGTCGTTAGTGGCATCAGAAGATGTGGAAAATCTACACTATTTGAACTTTATAAAGATTATCTACTTAAGAATGGAGTTGAAGAAAATCAAATAATATCTATAAATTTTGAAGACGCTGACAACGAGCACCTTTGCGATTATAAGACTCTATATAATTTCGTTAAAGAAAAAATGTTAGCAGATAAAATGAACTACATCTTTTTAGATGAAATTCAGCATGTAGTCGATTTTCAAAAAGCAGTAGATAGTTTATTTATAAAGAAAAATGCAGATGTATATATCACTGGTTCAAACGCATACTTTATGTCGGGTGAACTTGCCACTTTGCTTGCCGGTAGATATGTTGAACTTAAAATGTTGCCACTATCATTCAAAGAATATTACAATGCAATAGACACGTCTAAACTCACCAAAGAAGAAGTGTATACTAAATACATCACTAATAGTTCATTCCCCTACACTGCAAACTTAACAGATAAAAATCAAGTAAGGATTTATCTTGACGGTATATTTAATACCGTTGTCTTAAACGACATAATGGCAAGAAATAAAATCGCAGACGCTTCAATGCTCAAAAGTGTTATAGCTTTTATGTTCGATAATATTGGCAATCCAACATCGGCAAAGAAAATTGCCGACACAATGACAAGTTTAAATAGAAAAATATCTAACCATACAGTTGAAAATTATTTATCTGCCATAACAGATAGTTTGCTTATGTATAAAGTTGGGAGATATGACATAAAAGGCAAACAATATTTGCAAATGTTAGATAAATATTATCTATCCGATGTTGGGCTTAGATATTATCTACTTGGCAGTAGCAATATTGACCGTGGTCATATACTTGAAAATGTTGTATATCTTGAACTTTTAAGGCGTGGCTATGAAATCTATGTTGGTAAAGTAGGTTCAACCGAAGTTGACTTTATCACAAAAGATTTGAATGGCAATATTCAATATTATCAAGTATCATACTCAGTCCGAGATGACAAAACTTTGGCAAGAGAATTAGAGCCACTAAGTAGTATACAAGACCATAATCCAAAGTTTTTATTAACTATGGACAATGAGCCAAATACATCACATAATGGCATACAACAAATCAATGTTTTAGACTGGTTATTATCATAAGTATTTATTAAAAAGAATGTAGAAATTACTACATTCTTTTCTTTAATAATCAAAAATCGCACAGTGAAACCAAAGTCACTATGCGATTATATGTCTTTTTATACAGTTGTAACAAATTAAATAAATTTATATAAAATAAGGGACTAACAAGTCCCCTATCTAACACTTATGTTTTTTAATCCAGGCCAATAATCCATTGTATCCCATTTTGCCTGATGCTAAAGATAAACCAATATCTATTAAATCATCATCTGAATATTTAATCTTTATTCCATTCATAGCAAGAAACGATAGCATTACTAATAATCCAATCCTTTTATTTCCATCTACAAATGCATGATTGGATACTAGTGAAAAGCCTAGTCTTGCACCCTTTTCTTCCTTAGATGGATACAATTCAACTCCATCAAAAGTTTGATAAACACTGCCAATAGCAGATTCTAGTAAACCCATATCTCTAACACCTGCAGTACCACCAGATGACTGGATAACAAGCTGTTGCAAAAGAAGTACTTTTTCTTTATCGAATACCATCATTTGCCCAACTCCTCAAAAGCTCTGCTATGCTCGGTTAATATCATATTAGCAACAACTAATAAAGCTTCATTCTCATTGGTATTCGACTTCTTTTCATCAAACTTTGATACTACATACTCGGGTTTGTTATTCTTTAGAATTATTATATCACCATTTTTTTCCACTTCTTTTACTACTTTGGAAAAATTTTGGTTTGCCTCTGTAATTGAAATTAGATTTTTTGTATTTACAACCATAATGCACCTCCTATTTTTTATATTATACACAAATTCTAGGAGAAATTCAACCTATTCTTTGTAAAACATATACTAAGTTGCACTGAATTGGCTATTGTATAGAGCGTAGTAGAAGCCCTTTTTCTCTAGTAGTTCTTTATGAGTTCCCTGCTCTATAATATTACCTTTATTCATAACTAATATTAAATCGGAATTAACAATAGTACTCAATCTATGCGCTACTATAAAGCTAGTTCTACCCTTCATCATATCATTAAAGGCTTCTTGGATATACATTTCCGTTCTAGTATCTATATTACTGGTAGCCTCGTCCAAAATAAGCATTGGAGGCTCAACTAACATAATTCTAGCTATACATATCAATTGTTTTTGACCTTGAGATAGATTATCTCCACTCTCGGTAATCATAGTATCATAGCCATCTGGTAGAGTCTTAATAAACTCGTGAACGTGAGCCCTCTTGGCTGCATTTATTACCTCTTCAATAGTAGCATCTGGCTTACCATAGGCAATATTATCTCTAATGGTGGAATTAAATAGCCATGTATCCTGCAAAACCATTCCGTACTTGCTACGCATACTCTCTCTGGTTATCTCGTAGATAGATTTGCCACTTAGTTTAATATCTCCACTATTGACATCGTAAAATCTCATAAGCAGATTGATAAGTGTACTCTTGCCACAACCAGTAGGTCCAACTATTGCCACCTTTTGCCCTGGGCTTACCTTGACATTTAGATTTTGAATAAGTTTTTTACTCTCGGTATAAGAGAAATCTACATTCTCTATCTCAACTAATCCATCACATTTAGTAAGTACTATATTATCCTTATCCGATGGTTCGTCGGCGATATCCATAACATTCTTAACCCTCCTAGCAGATGCGTAGGCTGATTGCAAATCGGATATAATATCGCTGATATCATTGAATGGTTTGATATATTTATTTGCATACGATAGTAATACAGATATGCTACCTATAGTCATTACACCATTTAGTGCATACACACAACCCATTATGGCTACTATTGCATAAATAATGCCATTTATAAATCTAGAAGATGGGCCTGTCATTGTACTATAAAAAGTTGCTTTTTCACTCTGATACTCAAGATCTGCATTTAATTTTTCAAATTTTTCAATACTTTCTTTTTGATGATTAAAGGCTAGTACTACCTTTTGGTTGCCCAACATTTCAACAACTTGTCCAGATAAGTCTCCTAGGGCTTTGGCCTGTTTACGGAAGTATTTATCCGACTTAAATACTATAATAGCTGTAATTAATAGTGATACTGGAGTAAGACCTACAACTACTCCTGCTATAGTAACATTAACCTTGAACATATAGAATACTACTAGGATTATCGATACAATAGCATCAAATGATGTAGTTATTCCCTCTAAGAAACCCGAAGTAATGGTCTCGATATCATTTATCATACGGCTCTGCAAGTCACCGTGGCTAGAGCCATCGATATATTTAAGAGGAACACGATTTAATTTCTTAAACATCGCATCTCTCATACTCTTATCTGTTCTATAGCAAAGGATATCCTCAAAGTAGCCCGTTAACCACTTAAATACAGCATAGCCTACAGCTGAGATTATTAGCAATATGATAGATTTTTTAAGTCCGTCAAAGTCTACTGCACCCTTGCCAATCAAGCAATCAATTGCCTGACCCGAAAGGATAGGAACCATAAGTTCACATACGCTATTGATAATAGCACATAGTAGTGATAATACTAAGAATGGCCAATGAGGTTTAGCATACTTAAATACCCCTCTAGCAACGCCCTTAGTTTTAGATTTTCTAGCTAATTTTTCAATTCTAGGAGTAGCCTTATCTAGAATAATTTCAGGGTCAGAAAGTCTAGATTTTTTACCAGCCTCTGCACCGAATGATGCCTTTTCACCAATAAGTTCAGCACTAATAGGCTTTTGAACTACTGGTGTAGGCTGAGCTTTTTCGGGGTTATTGAATGACTTAGGAATATTTTTTATTTCTTGATTAATTTCAGCTTTTGTTATCTTATTTTCTTCCATATCTGCCTCCCCTACTTAGTCTGTGATGCGTATATTTCTTTATACACATTGCAATTTTCTAATAAATCTTTGTGAGAACCTATTCCCACTACTTCACCCTTATCTAGGACTACTATTTGGTCGGCATTTTTGATAGTATTAACACGCTGAGATATTAGGAATACTGTCATATTATTAGTGCCATTTTTAATAGCCTTTCTTAGGTTATAATCGGTTGCGAAGTCTAGTGCTGATGCACTATCGTCCATAATTAAGATATCTGGTTTACCTACTAGTGCTCTAGCAATTGTAAGTCTCTGTCTCTGACCACCAGAGAAATTCTTACCACCGGCTAGGACTTTATAGCCTAGTCCACCATCTAATTCTTTTACAAATTCTTCGGCTTGAGCAATCTTAATCGCTTCCATTATTTCTTCGTCACTAGCATCTGGCTTTTGCCAACACATATTTTCTCTAAGTGAACCGGTAAATAGTATAGATTTTTGAGGAACTATACCTATTCTACTCCTTAAGTCGGTTAAATCATAATCTTTTACATCTACACCATTTACTTTTACATTACCCTTGGTTGCATCGTAAAATCTAGGGATTAGATAGCATACACTACTTTTACCACTACCAGTTCCACCTATTACACCTATAGTCTGCCCTTTTTTAACCTTAAGAGTCAAATCCTTAAATGCTGGTCTTTCGGCATTTTCATAAGCAAATGTAACTTTATTAAATTCTACAGAATTTTCGCTCTCCACACCATCTTGCGCTCTGCTGATTTCTACTTTTTCTGGGCTAGTAATCTTAGGCTCAATATCCATAATCTCGCATATTCTCTTGCCACAATTGACAGCCTTGATAAATTCGATAATAACATTGGCAATAGTAACTAGAGCCGAACTAATCTGAGTCAAGTAATTGATAAATGCAATAATTTGACCGGTTGTAAGACCACCGACATTTACCTGAAATCCACCATACCATAGTACTACTACTATAGCGAAATTGATAATAATAGTATTTAGTGGAGTAAGAAGGGTGGAAACCATAGTAACCTTAATTCTAGACGAACTAAGCTTTTGGGTTGCATCATCAAATCTTTCTTCTTCGTACTCTTGTTTATTAAATGCTCTAATTACTCTACTACCCTGCAAGTTTTCACGGGTAAGATTACTAACACTGTCTAGATTTTTCTGAGTTTTATCATAAAGAGGTGCTGTAATCTTCATAATAAGCACGACAAGTCCTATTACTAGAGGTGCTACCACCAAGAATATTAGTGATAGTTTTAAATCAATGGTCATCGCCATTATGATAGAACCAATTAGCAAGAATGGCGCTCTCATAACTAGACGCAAAAATCTACCCAATGCACCCGATACCCTCTCGACATCGTGAGTAATACGGTTATTAATAGTTGCAGTGGAGAATTTATCCAATTCGCCGTGTGAGAATGTATTTATCTTGCAATAGATATTTGACCTCATATCCTTGCCCACTCCACAGGCTGCCCTTGCTGCCAATTTCTGACAAATAACAGCAGTAACTATTCCTACGATATTTAATGCAACTACTATAGCACCATAGGTAAAAATATATGTTTTGTCTTGATTAGCAACACCAATATCTATCATATTAGCAATAAGCAATGGAATGATAAGTTCGGTAATTGTTTCGATTAATTTTGCCACTGGAGCAACTATAATCTCTTTTTTATAATTCGCTAGGTATCCCTTTAATCTTTTGAGCATATTATCCTTCTTTTTTTCTTTAGATATTTTAATATTACATTATTATAGTATATAGATTTTAAAAAATTAATCAACCAATTAATTGGGCGATTGAAAATATTTTTTTGTTAATCCACTTTTTATAAACCCACCTTTTTCACAAATTATTATCACACTAAGTGAAAGCTTACACTAAATTTTAGATACAAAAAAATCACTACCAGTAAAATTTACACGGGTAGTGATAAAGTATTTATTCTTCCTCTGGAAGTATTACTAATTCTATTCCAGCCTCATTAAATAATTTCAAAGAAAATTCATCGGGATAAGGATTTTGATAAACCACCCTTTTAATCCCAGCATTGATTATTTGCCTAGTACACATAGAGCAAGGCTGATGGGTACAGTATAGAGTAGCACCCTCCAAGGATATCCCTAGTTTAGCAGCCTGAACTATAGCATTCTGCTCGGAGTGAACGGCATAACAAAATTCTGCATTCTTGCCACTCTCAATGCCAAATTTTTGTCTCATACATTCACCACGCTCTACACAACTTTTTATTCCCGATGGTGCACCATTGTAACCAGTTGTCAAAACTCTTTTATCCCTAACACAAACAGTGCCAATCTTACGATTAGATTTATAGCAACTACTCCATGTGCCCACTAGTTTTGCCATCTCCATAAATCTTCTGTCCCACTTATCTATCATATCTGCCTCCACATTTCTCAAGTCTTTTTTCACTAAATAATCATAACACAAATTTTGCTAAACTTACAAATTAATTGTGGGACAAAAAAAAGAATATGCTTTATTTTTTTAGTCAAAGCATATTCTACTTTACTTACATATCTCTTTCAAAATTTTCCTTCTTGCGTGGAGCAATAATTTCCCTCTCGTCGACAAATATTACTCGTCCCACTTTAGGCCTAAAATTTTTATTGCCATATACTATCCAAATAATTTTTTTGTATTCCTTATCTGATAGACTCATAAAATCTCTGCCATCAGTAAAGACTATTTTATTTATTTCCTTCTCTTTTGAAAATCCTTTTATGGCAGTTTCAAATGAAGTACAACCTCTACCTTGAAAGATAAAATTATCTATGTCACTCTTGCTTTTTACTTTTTGGAAACCATAAAATTCGCTATCGAAGCAACCCACTTCCAAATCGGAATCTTTTAAAAGAGGTTTCAATTGTCTTAAGAAATTTCTAAGCAAATAATCACTAACCGAACTAGATGTATCTAGCATTACTTGGGTCTTGGCTTGATCAAATACCTCCACCGATTCTATCCTAGACTGATAGTAGTTATCTTCATCTGCCCTCCTATCACTCCACTCATCTCTATCCTTTTCTAGTTCCCTTTTTAGTATCTTCTTCCACGATAATTTTTGTCTAGGATCGCCTATATCTCCTAGTTTAAATCTTCTACTATTTGATGAGCCTAAACTAGAGTCTTTAGCGTGAGATTTTAGGTCACTCATAATATCACTAGCCATACTATTTTTTAGTTCATCATTTAATCTAGCAAAGTTTTTTTCTAACACTCCTCCAGTAGGAAGATTACCATTTCCTTCGTTACTATCCGATTTGTCATTGCTATCTTTTTCCAATCTCTTAATAGCACCTTCCCACATTGAATGTGAACCAGTACTATGGGATTTACTGCCATTTTGTCCTACATTATTGCCAGTTTGTATATTATTTGTGACATTATCGCCATTTTTGTTTGGATTATTTTTATTTTGCTTCAATAGATATTCATACATATCTTCAGCCGACTGCCCTATAGCTTCGGGCATATCTACGCCACCACTAGGCAAAGGAAGTCCTGCACCTTTTAGCATCTGATTAATAACCGAATCAGTCGCATCATTCCAAATTTCGTGGTCTCTATCTTTGCTCCTAATAATATGATCAAAGGCTACATGCATTATCTCGTGAGAGAATAAACACACCTGTTCATCGTATGTGAGAGAGGATAAAAAATCCACATTAAATATTACCCTCTTTCCGTCCGTTCCTGCAGTATTTACATCGGTAAGTGTGCCATCATCTGGTTCAAATTTTAGCCCCGAAAGAGCCGTTCCCAAATATGGAAATTTGCTGAGAACACCCATATTGATTTTATCAACTAGTTTCATTTGTTCTGCATATTCTAGTGTATTCATATTACTTCACCTTGTATATTAGAGTGAGTGCAGATAGCCTAGGGGATACCTTATCCATATCACTAGCAGTAATTATTATTTGAGTGCCATCGGGGAACTTAAATCCATTAATGCCACCCACTTTTATAAGCCCATAAAATTTCTCTTGTTCCTTTTGGGGTATACTATCTACCCCATCAATACAGAGTACCCTATGACTAGTTTTTTTAGATTTTAGGATTAGTTCCATTGCCCAAGCAGGATACTTAATTCCGTTCTCGGTAGGCACTACCCCCAAATCACTAGATGGGATATCTGCTGGAATAATAGTAGCATCTTTAAAGTAAGAAGATGTAATCCCCTCTATAATTATTGGCCACTTAGTATTACTCTTTAATACAGATATTAATTTATTCCTCTCTTCACTAGTCATAATAAATATCTCCTTATTTATTAAAATACATTTTTACTTTATTCTTTGTCTCTGCCATAAATTGCATTATCTAAAGAGGCTTGTTCCGATGCTAGTTTCTCGCCCTCAGATTTTGTCTCCTTACCCATATTTGACACTCTGAATGTTTGACTTACTTGTTCGCGATAGGCATCACTAATAGAGTCTTGTTTATTCCTGCTATTAGCCTCTTCACTCTTTTTTAATTGAGATAGATAGATTGCTTTTTCTACATCTTTGCCAACCCATCTATTATCGAAAATGTTTAAAATCTCATTACCTAGTCTAGTAGATATAAAAGTTCTAATAATATCCACATCTTTAGTCTCCACTCCCAAAAGAGACATTGCTAAAGCATATCTACCATCGGGAGAAGCAGGGATATCACTATTATCATAATTCCCACTGATAATATCTGTTACACTAGGAGGAGGATTACTAGCAAATTCTACAAATGACGAGGCTATCTTATCCCCTACTTTATTAGCAATTAGTTCTTTGGCTATTAATCCATCGTTATCATATATAATATCGCTTATTTGAGTCCAACCTCTGGAATCGGTGGCATACTTAGGTGGCTCATCGCTATCGTACTTAGTGTAGAATACATCGTCTCCAAATGTTGCTACGAAATTACGAACTACTGGGTGAACCCTATCCCTACTACCATCTTCGCTATTTGGTTGCATTCCCCAATCAACCCAAGAGGATATATCTTGAGGCAAGTAGATGTGCCCTGCAAATCTTCTAAATAATGGCTCGGGCATATTGTATGCTGCATCACTTTCTTCCTTGCTATTACCTGCTGCCACTACTACCATGTTCTTAGGTAGTTTACCTATATTAGGACCTATGGAATTATTTAGAACTATATGAAATACTAAGCTTTGGACATTGTCCCTAACATTAGTAATCTCATCTATAAATAATATATGATTTCTATCAGGTTCTTCTTCACACTTTCTCCATAGTTCACTATACCACACTGGAGGCTTCCATATACCAGATGTTGTAGTATCATTATTGGGATATATAGTCTTACCCGTTATCTCCTCAGGTGGCATTCCATTTCTAAGCATTATACCCACATAGTCGGGGTCTATCTCGGCTATTCTCTGAGTCTTACCTATACCACTAGCACCGTGTAGCATAAATGGCTGACCTTTGTCTACATAGAACCTAATCTGCTCATCAATGCTCATAGGTTTATCTATTACTTTTACGCCATAACCTTTTCTTTTGGATTTATCCACAGCAGACCCCTCCTTTTTAATATCTTCTTTACCAAAACTTAATCCTAAGTCTTTTATCGCCACCAAATCTCTATACAATGCTTGAGATATGAAATTGTTTTCGCTAAATTTATCTAGTCCATTTAGATACTTTCTAATAAGGCTATCTTCCCACGCAAGGCTAGGAGTTTGACCGATTGCATACTCCGAGCTATCTACAAAAGGCAAATTAGTAATAGCTCTAGCCGAAACTAAATCTAGAAAATCATCTTGACCTGAACCTATAGGATTAATGTCCTTAGGCAATTCGTCCCAATTCCTTATTATCCACTGAATAGGCTTTACGATAGCATAAGCTTCGACACCCTTTGGGAGTCCCTCACCCCTCTTCATATCATATTCTTCCATAGAGAGATGTGGATATGTATCTATTTTTGCATAGCGTATTGGCATTTTCTTGCCCGATACATAATGCTCATATTCTTTAGCCGATTGCATACCGAAATTATTACCACAGATATACTCTCTACCCGTTGGCACACCCTCTCTTTTCATACCCTCCAAAAATATGCCATTATAGTACATCTGAGGATATTCACCAAAAGCGATTGTATGATAAAGAGTATTGCCATCAAAGTCTTTTACCGAACCCAAATTAAATAAATGCCCCGACCTTGACATTACCTCTTTCACTACATCTGCTTTTAATTTCATCTGTGGGCAGAATGGCAAGGAGTAATCGGAATAGCCGTATACCGGCTGACTCTCTAATTCATCACCTATTTGTAATGGATAACACTCCATCTCACCCTTTCTAGCAATAGAACGAAGCCAAGCCTTACAGGAATGTAGATTTTCTGGACCAGTTTTAATAGAACTAAGAGTTGCCCCTTGCATAGTGACAAACTCGGTAGGATAACAAATCCTCTCGCTATTTGGATAATACCACATAAGATTTAGTCTAGAAGGAATAGAAATTAAATCACTTGTATCAAAAGCGTGGTCACCTAGGGTTGCGTCTAAGTCGGTATTATCTAGTACTTCCTCTTTTATTAAATTCTTCGCAAAGGAAACAACCTCACTTTCCTTTCTCTCTTGAACTTTAGGCTGAGGTTCGCTATCGGGTGCTACATTACTAATATTTCGCCCCGAAGAAAGACTGGAGTTTTTCCCCTTCTCCTCGCGTCTTTTTCTCATTCTTTCTATTTGGTCGGCATACTTTCCGTGAAATACTGGCATAATCTATTCCCCCACAAATATTATTATAAGCCATCAATTACTAGTATTATATCACAACACAATTCCATTTTCAATACCCAATTAAATAGTAAATATATATTATATAATAGGTGTGGATTGCAAAAAATAAGGGATACAGATTGTATTCCACCTTACACATAACCCCCATAATAAATAATCACTATAAAAAGGTAAGTAATAGGGTAGGTAGAATATTTGCACCAATTTTTCAATATAAAGCTTAAAAAAATCCTTGCCTTTTTATTTTTTTGTGATACAATAGATATACTAAAAATTGGGGAGGATTACAATGGAACTAAGTAATGATGACCTAGAATTAATTGAAATCGCTAGAGATGTGGTAAAGAATAACTGCAATATCTACGATTCTATTGACTTACACATAGGCTGTGCTGTGAGAGCAAAATCGGGTAAAATTTACAAGGGAATAAATATATGCACATCACACTCAATATGTGCCGAACAGGTAGCACTCGGTCAAGCACTAGCAATGGGAGAAAGGGAGATTGATTGCATTGTATCGGTCAAGATGAATAAAGATGGCAAAACTAGAGTAGTATCCCCTTGTGGATTATGTAGATACACTTTTGAAAAACTAAACCTTGATTGCGATATCATAGTAGAAGATATTAGCACAGGCGATGTCCTAAAAGTTAATAGCGCCACCCTACTACCATACCCATACAAAAGGGAATCTAAAGTAAATAAGTAAAAAAAAACCTATCTTAGCTATACCACTAAAATATGTGAAAAAGCTATAGATAGGTTTTTTATTTAATTTAATAAAATGGCTTTAGTTAGAGCGATAGTTGCATTGATACATTTGGATAATTTCACCTCAGTATTACTCTTAACACTGCCACCTAAATTGCTAACATAACAATTGATTAAACTAGCCGAATAAAATGTTACTTTGGATAGTAATTTAGCAATATCTAGCGAAGAAAAATCATAAGATTCCTCATCACTTGACTTATCAGATAAAATATCTAGCGACTCTAAAAAAGTATCTTTTAACATCGCAGATAGTAAATTTTGTGATTCCTTTAAATATTTTTGTGCCTGAGCAATATCCCCATTCTCCATTGCGATAGCATTGGATACAATAAGTTTACTTGCCTCGGAAGATTGTTCAATTAGTTCAGATAAAATTGCAATTTCTTTTTCCATTTTCTTCTCCTTTGTATACCTATATATTAGCATAAGCCCACCAAAAAAGCAAAAAATAGAATGACTATTTTTTATTTTTAAATATTTAGATATAGATAAGGTTTTATACCCTTTTCCCTCTCATTTGTATATAAAAATAAATATTTTTTAAAAAACACTTGACTAGCCACACAATTTAGTATAAAATCAAAAATAGGAATTATTCCTAATTTTAATCTAGTAGGAGGGGCTATGCGAAATTATTCTAGACAAAGAGAACTAGTGCTAGATATTCTAAAAAAATCATATTCCCACCCTACTGCCGAAGAGGTATTTATCGAGGCTAGAAAGGTAGATAGCAATATATCTTTGGGCACGGTCTATAGAAATCTAGAAATATTGTGTTTAGACGGCATAGTAGAGAAGATTTCTACACCAGCATCAAAAGATAGATATGATTTCAAAAAAAGTAAACATAGCCACGCAATATGTGAAAAATGTGGCAAGATTACCGATATTGAAGTAAATCTAGACCTAGAAAAATTAAAGAAAGATATAGAGAATAGATACTCCTTTAGCATCACTCAAGATGAAATTAGGATAATCGGAATATGCAAAGAATGCAATAAAAATTAGGAGAAAAATATGGAACAAAACAATAGATATGCAGGAACAAAAACAGAAGAGAACCTAAGAGCAGCTTTTGCCGGAGAGAGCCAAGCTAGAAATAAATATACTTACTTTGCTTCAGTTGCAAAGAAAGAAGGAATGGAGCAAATCGCTGAATTATTCCTAAAAACTGCCGATAACGAGAAAGAACACGCTAAAATGTGGTTTAAAGAATTAGGTGAATTAGGAGATACTGCTAGTAACCTAAAAGCAGCTGCTGAGGGCGAAAACTACGAGTGGACAGATATGTATGAGGGTTTTGCAAAAACTGCTGATGAAGAGGGATTTAGTGACCTTGCTAGAAAATTCAGAGCAGTAGGTGCAATTGAGAAGAGACACGAGGAAAGATACAGAGCATTACTTAATAATGTTGAAACAAAAGCAGTATTCGAAAAGTCTGAAGTAAAAGTATGGGAGTGCAGAAATTGTGGTCATATAGTAGTTGGCACAAAAGCTCCACTTGCTTGTCCAGTATGTGCTCACCCACAAAGTTACTTTGAGGTAATGGCTGAAAATTATTAATAAGTAAATATCTTATTAATAAATAGTTTGTAAGCAAGTAAACATCAAAAAAACTAGGAAATTCCTAGTTTTTTTAGTTTTGTCACATATATCTTTATTCACAAAATAATAAGTAAAAAGTATGTCACATAAGATTATATATCTTAAATACTGCGACATACTTTTTTTATTTATCCAGCGTAAAATCTATAATTACCCTCTTTATTTATAACTTCATAGATAATATCTAGATACATAACTTTAATTTCTTTTAGCTCATCACCCACTCGCATAACTAGAGGATTTCCCGTTATATCGTAAAGGGTCTGCATAAAGGAAACCTTAGATGTTGGGTCGTTAGGGTCCAGATAGATATCAAAATGTATATCATAATCGGCAACCACCACAAAGTATAAATCTACATAGTATCCAAATCTAGCTAGTTTAATAGGATTTTCGGCATCTTCTTTTGCCGAATTAGCATTTAGATAGTTTACTAATTTAAAATTGGATAAATCGGTAAATGAAGATGAATTAGTAACATATATTCCTTGGTTTGCAACTTTAGGAAGTATAACATTAGAAAAATCAATTTCATAAGATTCTCTTTCGTTATTTCTTAAATAAATAGTAATTTGGAATATTAGCCAATCACCACTTTCTCTCCTAATAGTCCTACTATTGCCTATTAGCTCTCCCTTAATTCCATTTATTCCACTAGTGCTATCTACATACAAATCATCATCGCCAGTATCTATAGGGTCGCCATCATTTTTTATATCAACCTTATACATACGAGGATTTCTAAAACTAGTAACAGCATCACCATAAATATCCACATATAGGGAATCTTTGTAAACATTATTATCATCAAAGATTTTGCTAGTTTTGATGTAAAGTTTAGGCATTCCATCTACATTGTATCTATAGTGATAATCTATTAAGCCATAATCTATATCTTCACCATTCTTTGCGTACACTAGAGTGGTATAGTCATATATGCTAGTATCTACTACGGCATCAAATTTATATGGAGTAGATATAGAAGTATATTTCTTTCTAGTTTTTTCTCTAATGGTAGTTTCGCTATCGCCATCAACCACACCAACAGTTTCGGTTAATTTGGTCAAATTTTCATTTGCTTTCACATATAAAATTGCTAGTCCAGATTTGTAATCATACGCAGTCACTTCGTCCAAATAAGACCTATCTAATATGAATTTATCTAGCAATTCTTTTGTCAATTTAACATACTTTTTGCCACTGACACCAGTTGTATCAAATTCTATCCTAGTAGCACCTATATATGATTGACTTTCGTATTCAAGTAGCAATTTATCAAAACAAGCCAAATCCTCTTCACTCTCTAGGCATAGATATGCTTCCTCTATAATTCCTGCCCTTTCGCTATTACTCCAGTGCTCCTCTAGGCTATAATCTTCCCCTATATATAATCTAAATAGGTCATATCTATTGTATCTTTGTTCTACAGGGGTTGCCTTTTCTATTACAACTCCCGTCCCCTCTATTTTATCTAAATCACTGTCCCCAGCACTATATAGTTTAGTAGTCTTTTTGTAGATAGATGTGGTCATAAGGTCGGAGGAATACTTAGACATATTAGTCATAAAAGATAGTGTATTAGGGATTTCCTCTATATCTTTAAAGCCTTTGCTTTCCACATAATCGGGAATACTATCATAAAATTGCATAGACTCCCTAACCATTCCTAAATAAAAAATTCTAGTATTGTATAAACTACCATAGGAGTACACCGAATTGCCCCTATTTGACCTATTATAGTAACTGTATCCCACCTTGCCAATATTTGCCTTATGCGAAGATTCGGTAAAGTAATTTTCTCTAGAATATACAGTTTTCAATTCCTTGCCAGTATACCCTCTATCGTATATCAAGGCGATGTAATCTCCATAGGCAACATCGATTTTGCCACTATCGCTTTGTCCATATTTGCTCACAACCTTGCTATCGTCTAATACTGTTAGTTGAGATAATTCACTAGGGTCAATAGCTACAGCTGTAAATCTATTAAATTCCGTTCTATTAGATGACATATCTAATGTACAGGTCTTCCTAGCAACAGTGGACATATCTATGTATAGAGTACAATCAGTTATTACTTTTTCTATTACAATTGTAATAGATTTTTCGGTAGCATAATTATATTTGGAAATATAATCGTCCTTGTATTTTATATCTATAGGTAGTTCCCCCTCTCTTGAACCCGACCTAAGTTTAGCCGAAATCTCGGAGGTTTCAAAGCCCTCTGGCACTACGAAATTTACTTCCACCTCTTCTCCAAAATCAACAACCTTTGTATACGACTTTATATCGTCTACCAGTTCCATATCGGTAGAAACAAATGAGATATCGACAGTATATCTTCTAGGAGAACAACAAGAAGTGACCAAAAAAGTACCTATGAGCATAATAAACATAGATAATATAGTATTAACAATTTTTTTCCTCATATATCATTCCACCCTTTAGTACTTTTATTACTTTTTCGCGTGTAAAATATAGTATCCTTTATCCCTCTTTAGGATATCGCAATTGCCGAATAATCCTATCAAGTATTTTTTGAATGAATCTGCACCTAAATTTTTCTTTATAACCACCGTTAGTGTGCCACCATTAGTCAAATGGGAGTATGCACCATCGGCAAATTCTAGTAGTAATTTTTTACCCGTTTTGATAGGAGGATTGGAAACTATATGATTATATTCTTTCTTAACCCCCTCAAACATATTGCTCTCAAATATCTCTCCTACTTTTATGCCATTTTCTTTGGCATTTTTTTGAGCCAACATAACGGCAGTAGAATTGATATCGCACATATCAATATTTGCATTAGTATTATCCGAGAGCAACAAACCAATTGTTCCATAGCCACAGCACATATCTAATACTTCGCCATCTAAAAATCCCTCTTTTAGTACAGCATTTACTAGCACTAAACTACCGTAGTCCAGGGAATTTTTGCTAAAAACATCGGAACAACTATGTATTAGATATCTTTTATCGTTATAAACGGTGGAAAAAGTAAAGAAATCGGCTTCTTTATGTTCTTTATTAATAAAATAATGATTAAATTCCTTCTCCACTTTTTACACCTAAAAATTATAATTTTTCTATTGTGTAGCCATCTTTGCTATCTTTTACTACATAGCCAAGGCTCTTTAATTCCTCTCTTAGACTATCTGCCATAGCCCAATCTTTGGCATTTTTACTTTGCCATCTTTTCTCTGCCAAGGCTTTAATATTTGCAGGGATTTCCTCTTCCTCTTTGTCATTTTCTACAAATCTTAGACCTAGTACTCCCTCACCCAAATCACGAACCAAAGTATTAGCCTCTTTTAAATAAGCATAATCTTTTGTCTCAAGATGGGCCTTAATGCCCTTAATAAGTCTATTAAATTCTACTAGTGCCACAGGTGTATTAAAGTCTTCGTTCATTGCTTCTTCAAATTTGGCTCTAATATCCTTAAGCTCTGGGTCTACTATATCACTAGCATAATCTTTGCAATCCTTTCTAAGTAGAGATATAACCTCATTCATCTTAGATAATTGTTTTTCTGCTATAGATAGTCCCTCATCACTAAAGTCGACAGCCGACCTATAGTGGAATTGTAAAATGAAAAGTCTTACAACTTCTGGACTAACCTTTTTAAATAAATCGGGCAAAGTAATGAAATTACCTAAAGACTTACCCATCTTAACGCCATTTACGGTAACTAGACCATTGTGCATAAAGAAATTCATAGGAATATGACCATTCACGATATCTGCCTGAGCACATTCACACTCGTGATGTGGGAAGATATTATCTATTCCACCACCGTGGATATCGAATCTATCACCTAGGAATTTTTTGCCAAGAGTAGTACACTCTATATGCCAACCTGGGCAACCCACTCCCCATGGGCTCTTCCATTTCATTAGTGTATCTGGACTAACAGCCTTCCATAATGCAAAGTCCTCTGGATTTTTCTTATCTCCAGCTACTTCTATCCTCTCACCACTAACATTATTATCTAGTGTTCTATTGGATAATTGACCATATTTAGGGTATTTTCTTACATCAAAATATACATTACCCTCTTTGGTTACATAGCCATAACCTTTGGCAATAATATCTTCTACAGTCTCTATCATCTCGCCAATAAAGCCGGTTGCTCTACAAGAAATGCTAGGCCTTAAGATATTAAGCAAATCCATATTCTTAAAGTGCTCTACCTCATATTTATAGGCAATCTCAT
Organism: uncultured Christensenella sp.; assembly: GCA_964439345.1. Taxonomy (GTDB): domain Bacteria; phylum Bacillota; class Clostridia; order Christensenellales; family UBA1242; genus UBA11490. The sequence goes on along the minus strand of CAYTNS010000012.1, from coordinate 12,473 downwards.
AAGCATCTAATTTCTCTAGTTTAGCTTGTTTAGCAATCTTATCATCACCATCATCGCCATCACCAACTAAGTGACCAACATCGGTAATATTTTGTACATATTTAACCTTATAACCCAAGTACTGCAAATATCTAATAACTATATCAAAATTTGTATAGCTCTTTGCGTGACCTAGGTGAGGCAAACCATATACAGTAGGTCCACACACATATATTCCTACTCTTCCATCTACAATTGGCTTAAATTCCTCTTTTTTTCTACTGAATGTATTATAAATTTTTAACATATATCTATTCTCTCTTTTATTAATTCTGTTAATTCTTTTATTTTTGCCGAAATCTGCTCATCAGAGCCCCTACAAACGAAAGAATATTGACCGGTTAACTTCATTTTGTATTCTCTAAGTTCGCTTAAACCCTTATCTGTAATCCTATAATACACATTCTTTGAGTTATTCTCATTTCTATAAGAAACCACTACTCCGTCTGCTATCATAGGCTTAATAGTATTTACTAGGTTACTCTTTGCAATACAAAGTGCATTAATTAGTTCGGACGGAGTCAAATCTCCACCTTTTAATAAAAAGAGTATTTTAGTCCTAATGGATAGGCTCGTAAGTTTACTAGCACTACTACTGGAAAATCCATCACATATATGTGTAAGTGCTATTCTTAAGTAAATTAAATTCTCTGCAGTCTCCATAATATCCTCTAATCCTATCCTTTTTTAGATCGTTTACAAGTTATTGTATCATAACGAAATATTTTTAGCAAATATACACCCAAATAAATTTACAAAAATATGAACTTGTTTTAAAATAAATATATATAATATTTATGTTAACTGGAGATAAAATGAGAAAAACTAAGATAGTAGCAACTATGGGACCTGCTACAAATGAATACAAAACACTAAAAAGCATCATTCAAGCTGGTGCAAATGTAATAAGGCTTAATTTTAGCCATGGTACTATAGAGGAGCATCAGGCAGATATAGACCTTATTAAACAAGTAAGAGATGAACTAAATCTACCTGTAGCCATAATGGTAGATACTCGTGGGCCAGAGGTTAGGGTACAGAAATTTGCCAAAGGTAGTGGAATACTAAAGAAAGGCAAATTATTCACCCTATATGGCTATGCCAAGGAAGGCAGTGACGAGGGTGTATCGGTTACCGAGCCTAAATGCCTAGAGGGATTAAAGAAAGGCAGTGTAGTACTAGCAAATGACGGACTTATTAGACTAGTAGTTCTAGAAAATAAGGGCTACGAAGTAGTATGTAAGGTTACATCGGGTGGAGTACTAGGAGATAATAAAGGTCTTAACTTTAGAAATGTTCCCCTAAACCTACCATATATAGGCGAAAAGGATAAAAAAGACCTAATATGGGCATTTGAAAACGAGTGCGATATGGTATCGGCCAGTTTTGTAAATACAGCCGACGATGTAAGAGAACTAAAAAAACTAATGCTATCTAGAAATTACAATTGCAAGATAATCGCTAAGATAGAGAGTATGCAAGGTATCAGAAACTTAGACCAGATACTAGAAGAAGCCGATGGAATAATGGTTGCTAGAGGCGACCTAGGCGTAGAAGTTCCACAGGCCAGACTCCCTAAATTACAGGCAGATATGATAGAAAAAGCCAATGCCTATGGCAAGGCTGTAATAGTAGCTACTGAGATGCTAGAGAGTATGATTCATAGCCCTAGACCTACTAGAGCTGAGACTATAGATATAGCAAATGCCGTATACAATGGTGCATCTACCGTAATGCTTTCTGCCGAATCAGCTGTAGGCAAATACCCAGATAAAGCCGTAAAAACTATGGCAGAGATATGTGTACAGGCAGAAAAAGATATTGGATACAAAAGAAGATTCTTCACTACCCAATTTGAAACTTACGGACTAACCGATACTCTAGGACATTCTGCTACAAATTGCTCATTCAAAATAAACGCAAAAGCAATCGTCCTATACACCAGCACCGGAAAAACTGCTAGTTTACTATCTAGATTTAAGCCTAATTGTCCAATAATCGCTATAACCGATAGCGAACAATGCTACAATTATTTGAGTATGGAATGGAATGTTCTTCCTGTCCTTGCTAAAATCGAGGGCTCAAATATCTTTGACCTAGCAGTAAGTGTAGCCAAAGAAACTAGAGTTGCTAAAGAGGGTGACCAAATAATAGTAGTTACAGGTACAACCGACCCACTTAATAATGTAATGAAAGTTTGCGATATTAAATAACAATTAAATAGATATCCACGGGTTATCCCGTGGTGTTTCTTAAAAATTTTATCTACAAAAAAATAATCACGAGATTTTTCCCGTGATTACTTTTTTATTTAGACTAA
>CAYTNS010000012.1:5601-10014 GCA_964439345.1 uncultured Christensenella sp. | reverse complement strand
TCCTCTTCTAGTCTAGCTAGTACTTTTTTATTTAGTCTAGTGCTAATTATTTGAGATTCCTTTTGAGACTTTTCAAATAGATTGCCAGATAGAGTCTTATTGTCCACACTTATGGTTTCTTTTTTTACTCTTTTCTTTTTAGGCACACCCTCGCTAATAATCTTAGCAGTAGCCTTTTCTATTTTACTCTCGATTAGTTCAATAGTCTTTTTCTTATCTGTCCACCAATCCCTACTCCATAGTCTCATCATATTCCAACCCCTAGAGGTCAAGAAATTAGTTCTATAGACATCTCTTTCTAGCATACTTTCCGATGAATGATAAGCATTTGAATCAATCTCAATTCCTAGTACATATCTATCTAGCTTTTTATTATAAATAGCTAGATTAATTTTGTACTTAGAGCTACCGATATTGGTATCTACTATATATTTCTTCTTCTCTAATGCCTCTTTAATCTCTTCTTCTAGTCCAAGAGTTACATTTTCCTCTATTACAGTCTTTTTCCTCAAAGACTCTAGGATAATCTGTTGCTCGTACTTATTGCCGAAGCTTACTGCTCTAGCATATTGCAAGTACTTCTTTAATACCTTAGGTCCAATATTTTTAGAGAATGTTACATTCAATTCTTCTGGCTCGATAGAGGTAATTAAATAGATTTTTTCCTTTGCTCTGGTGATAGCAACATTCAATCTATTCTCGCCACCTTCCATACTTAGTGGTCCAAATAATGCAACTACTTTACCCCTTTCATTCTTAGCATAGCCTACAGAGAATATAATTATATCTCTCTCTTCACCTTGAACGTTTTCGATGTTCTTTATGAATAATCCAACATCTTCACCATTCTCTTTTCTAGATGCTTCCTTTAGATAAGCCTCTCTGAATGCTGGGTCTTTCTGGCACTCTACATCTATAATATCTGCAATGTAGTGCTCTTGCTCGGTATTAAATGTAATAACACCGATAGTCTCGTTTTTCTGTCTTTCTTTCAATATCTTCTTAATAGTTTTTACAACCTCGATAGCCTCTTCGTGGTTTCTTCTATCCACCCAAACGCCATCGACCTTGATTCTCTCAATAGGCTTGTAAACATTCTTTGAGATATTAGGTGCAATATCTAGCTTCTCATCGTAGAAAGCATAGTTTGAGAAATTAATAAGTTCCTCATATTTACTACGGTAATGGTAAGTAAGATTTGCATTAATATATCTGCTGGTTGCTAGGTCTAGTAAGCTCTCTACCTCAAGGGCAGCCTGTTCGGTTAGACTTAGGTCATCAAAATTCTCATTACCCATATATCTTTTCATAAAGGTAGTTGTTGGCTTCAATTGCTTTCTGTCTCCGGCAATTGCAACCGACTTACCTCTATAGATAGTAGGGATAGAATTTTCAATAAATATCTGTGATGCCTCATCAAAGATAATTATATCAAATAAATCGGTCTTTAATGGAATAACCGAGCTAACATTTTCTGGGCTCATCATCCAGCATGGGAAAAGACGAAGCAAGTACTCATAGAAATACTCCATAGTCTTACGAATATTCCACATATTCTCTTGTTTATTAATAACATATAGATAGTCTTTATTATCCTTTCTAGACTCGTAATAACTCTTGTACTTATCATTAAAGGCAACATAAGCAATATCTCTATTGGCCTCTAGTACTTCAGCCTTTAAGCTAAGTATTCTCTTCTTTGTATTCTCATAGTCAAGGATAAAGGATAATTTTCTATCTTCCCTCTCCTCTGCCTTAACTATCTCGTGGTAATTCCTAATAGGAAGCAAACTAGCCACCACATTCCTAATATCTTCTTCCGATTTAGATATGCTATAAGCAAACTGAAGCACAGTCTTTTCATTCTCACTAAGTACTTGCAAATTTTGCATCATATCTTTAATAGTAGAGAAATTTTTAAGTGCATCATTTAGCAGTTTCAATGACGACCTACTGCCACTTAGGATATTATCTACTATTAGCGAATATCCCTCATTAGTTAGAGCCTTTCTAAGCAGTTTCTCTTCAGTTACGAATTTCTCGGTCTCCACCTCTAATTGAGTGAATTGCTTTCTAAGTTCTTTACATCTATCATCTAGGGCGCGTCTACTCTTATTCTCGCTATCTGCCATATCAGATTTAGCGATTATCTTAATAACTCTGTCTATATCTCTCTCTGCTAGATTAGAATTATTTAAGCACATAAATAGCACTGGTTTTAGCAATGAATATCTACTGAAATCAAATGGTTGCAAAGATGAGTCAAGTAATTTCTGAACATACACTTTTAGTGCGTTTAAGTCTTCAATATTAATATTCATCTTTAGGAATGGAACGAATAAATTTCTTTTAATAAGTTCGGCATATCTATAGTAGAATTTGTCTTTCTTCTTCTCAGAAATTTTCTCGGTTACATCTTTTAGTAATGCGTAATCAAAAGACATAATATCTTTATTATCTAGCATTGCTTTGTATATCTTAAATTCAGGAGTCCCCTTCTTTACAGGCTTACTAGTAGCATATAGGGTCTGCAAAGATGTGCCATAATCTAGAGTATTAAATAGTGCATTATTTAATTCTGCTAGGTGATTTACTTCGCTATCAATTTCTTCGTTTAGTTTTCTGTGTTTATCTACGGCGTCATTATTATACCCCGACATTACCTCATTATGAACCCTCTTAATCTTATCATAAAACATAGTAGAGCTCTTTTCAACATCGGTCATATACATAGTTCTATTAGCAAGTGTTCCTAGTCTATTGTATACTACGTCCATAGCCACTTTCTTTTGGCTAACCACTAGTACCCTTTTGCCTTTAGCAATAGAATCGGAAATAATATTAACTATAGACTGAGATTTACCAGTTCCGGGAGGTCCAAAGATTACAACATTGCCAAATTCATTTATTTGGTCTAGAGATTTTTGCTGAGCATAGTCACTCTCGGCGATAGGATAATTATCCTCCACCTTTTTCTTTGACTTAGGCATCTCTTTATTATTAAGTAACATATCTATAGCAGGAGTACTTAGTCTATCTTTTTCTAGCACAACATAATCATTGTAGATGGAATTGGCTAGAGGAAATCTACCTATTACAGCGTAATTTTTAATAGTTAATTTATCCCCTCTGTGTGGGTCTCCACCCTCTTCAAATTCTTCAAAAGTTTCCCTCTCGGTATACTTCAATTTAAAGCCAAATTGAGCCAAATAATCTAGTATATCCTTAATGGATTTGAAGTTAAATTTGTTTTCATTATCAAATTCTTGTACTAAATCATCAACAATCAATTTATGGGTCTTTGCGTAAGCTAGGATAAATACCTTGTTTAACTGCACAGGCTCATCTTTCTTAAATTCTAATTCAACAGTAAATTCGTCTTTTATACATATATTCATAGGAAACAAAAGTAGAGGAGCTTTAATCATAGTCTCTCTATCTAGTTCACCCTGAACAAATGGATAGCCCACGAACATCTCGTATCTACCAGTCTCTTTGGCAAATTCATCTACTTCTCTTTTTAGTATTCTTAGATGATTAACTTGAGATAGGTGTGCTTTTTTAAGTTCGTCTCTTTTTATTCTTTCCCTTCTCAAATTTTCGTTTCTAGTCTCAGCAACAGTCATTTGAGTTTTGTCTTTAAATTTCTTTTCTATCTTCTCAGACAAATTCAAAATATCATAAAATTTATCTCTAGTATCTTTACTAATTAGAGTAAATCCTGTCCTTTTGCCTTTCATAAGAAAATCTAAAAATAATTCGGTATTCTCACTATCCTTTTTAAGAAGTTTACCAATATCATAAGCATATTGTTTACCTATTTTCTTGGAATACAAACTCCTATTCTTACCAGATATTTCTACTAGTCTTTCTTTATACTTTCTATAAATTACACTCATTAGTTTCACCTCACATAATCAAAAATAGTATATACTAATTTTGATTAAATGTAAAGACTAGATAATTAAAAAAATTACAAATCTACTACATAATATTTTCTACAAATTATAATTAAAAAATTAAAGATTTTGCTTTTACAAATCCCACCAAGTATGTTAGAATAGCATAGTAAGTGTGGACGATAATATTTGGTGTGCAATATCATATTATATTCTTGCATATAAGAAGTATTACCCTAAAAAATCTAGCCCGTCCTCACTCTAATACAAAAAAATATATGCTGATGTGGCTCAGTTGGTAGAGCAATGCATTCGTAATGCGTAGGTCGTGGGTTCGAGTCCCACCATCAGCTCCAATCTATAAAAACAAACCTTTCATTCGTGTGACTCTCACCCAAGGTACTCGGAATCCCGTCAGTTTCACTGACACCCGAGATATATGCCTTTCAGACACATAGACGAGTCCCACCATCAGCTCCAATCTATAAAAACAAACCTTTCATTCGTGTGACTC
>CAYTNS010000012.1:0-5501 GCA_964439345.1 uncultured Christensenella sp. | reverse complement strand
ACCCAAGGTACTCGGAATCCCGTCAGTTTCACTGACACCCGAGATATATGCCTTTTAGGCACATAGACGAGTCCCACCATCAGCTCCAATCTAAAAAAGACTAAATCGCCTTGATTTAGTCTTTTTTGTTCATTTCGAAATAGTGAGTATTCCATTACCTTTAGGATTTATTTTAAAAAAATATTAAAATGATTTTACAGAAATTTTACTTATCAATGTTTCAATTATGCTTGATGTGATTTTTACACTACCACTATTGTACTCTTTTTCTTCTAGAGCATTTAGTGCAGTTACCAAATTTGTCTTACTTGTTTCAGAATTTACATAGATATGTCCATTATCACCTATAAGATTGGTATTTGTATAGCTGATAATACATGCAATAAATTCTGCTAAACCCTTTGCATTACTTTCTGTAACATTTGAAGATATAGAAAGGTTTGTCAAGTTTTTTAATCCTGTAGTATTAGTAAAACCTACACAACCCAATGTAAGGTCGGTAATTGTCTTATTTCCATAAAATGATGAGACAGCAACTGTCGCCCCACTAGGCAAAACATATATACCATTATTGTCGCATTCATTCGCATAAGCGATTAATTGATTAGATGCAGTAAACAATGACCCCTCAATTGCTTTATAATGTGTATTAGACGAACCAACAATAAATTGCGTTACTGGGATCGACACAAATGCAAGTGAGCCTATAGAACTCAACGAATTTGGCAAGTAGACATCATATCCTGCACTATCCTCATACGAAAATAATGATGCGTTATACGCAAAGAAAAATCCTTTTATCGTAGTAATACCTTCCGGAACAACCAACATTTTTAATGAGTTTGATAAATCGACAATACTTCTACCAAAAAATGCATTTCCTGAAACCCCTCCATTGCCTAGAGTTGTAACATTTACCAAAGTAGTAGCAGTACTAGTCCTCGTATTGGAAAACTCTGTCGCATCGCTATTTGTATAATATTTTGTTGGAAAAACTATTTTTGTAATGTTAGACACATTGCTTATTACATCTTCATTCAACTCATTTATAGTTGACCCAGAGACTGAGAAACAATTAATATCAGTAACCCAATTTACATAAATACTTTTGTTGGTATTTATTTCACTAGAAAAATCAAATTCTGTGGTAAAATTATCATCGGTATAGTATGTGGGGATAAGCCCATACCCTTCAACAAGGTTTAAATCTGAAGTAGTAATACTAGACCCTTTTTCTACTTTCACTGTGCTATTTTTTGAGGAGTCTAAAATACCACCATAATAGTTGTAAACGGAGACTGTCGCTGTGGCATTTACATATTGCACAACCTCAGTTACCACCTTATTGCTATCCATTGTAATAACATCTCCACCCTGATAAGCAGTTCCTTTTTCATCAACCCATTTTACGAAAGTCTTATCAGTATAGGTAGGTGTAGGTAGCGTAAATTTTTTCCCAACTTCTACACTAGCAACCGTTTCTCCCTCTGATGATTTCATTGTTATTGTACGAACCTGACTTGCTTCGACATAATAATAATTAGATAACAAGAAATTTGCCAATGAATTTGCAATTTTTGCATGTCCATTATCGTTTGGGTGAACCCCATCAGCCATATCATTTGAGTAAGTATCTGACCAAATTCCACTCAAATAGTAATTATCCAAGACAGGAATATCAAACATTTCACAAGTTTCAATAATCGCAGTACATATATCTCTTAATGTGTAACCATTATATGAAGTAGAATTCAAAGTATCCGACCTGTACACAGGTGTCATAAAGTAGATTTTAGTATTAGTACCTTTAAATTTCTCTTTTAAAATACTAGCATATGTATACACTGCACCATAAATAGTATCCGAGTCTGTCGAACCCAAAGTTCCCAACTTAACATCATTACTCTTTGCAAAATAATAATCGTTTGTACCTAGTGCAACTATGAAATAATCAGTTGTACCGGTATAATTTCTTAAATCATTAAGTCTAGAAACACCACCCGTATTGGTTGCCATCGTAGTGCCATTAGAACCCTTATTTTCAATCTCTGCACCTAGTATTTCCCCGAGTTGTTTTGCATAGCCATTAAAAACGCCATCTGTTTGAGTGCTTCCAACACCTACAGTAATACTATCACCCAATAAGGTTATCTTTTTATCTGCGAAATAATCTAGAGTAAGTGTATCTCTAACCAGAACATCTCCATATTCATTGCCCCTTGCACTAACATCGGTAACAATCCCATTAATTACCCAATAGCCATCTTCATTTATTGCAATTGTAGGAGTTTCACCTTTTGCCTTTACTCCAGTACTAGTACCATTGATTACCCAGCACCCATCACTATTTATACTGATAGTTGGTGTAGTTCCGTCCTCACCGTCTCTACCATCTTCACCACGGGCTTTTACATTGGTTGCCACACCATTTATAACCCAATAACCGTCATCATTTATTTCAATAGTTGGAGTGATTCCATTTGAGCCATCTGTACCATTAGTACCATCTGCACCCTTAATTGAACCTAGGCTTACCCACTGACCATTAACCTTTTGGTAAATTACATAGTCATCGGTATCGAAGTAAAAGTCACCATCTACACCTTGACTAACTACTGGTGCGTTAGTTCCACTTAGCCACTGAGTACCATCTTTTCCATTTTCTCCAGTACTACAACCGACAAAACCGAATGACGATATACCTAGTGTCACGCCTAGCAATCCAGCGATTATTCCCTTACGGAATGTATTGAATGGGAGTTTTTTGTTTTGCTTTTCTTTATCCATTATTATTCTCCTATGTACATTTATTGTGTGTAATAAATAATATTAATATCCACTCTACACACCTCTACATACCTAGTCTACCCCCCCCCCAAGCGATTTTGTCAAACAAAAAGGGGCTTAATATTCTTTAATTTTACAAAAATCACCCAGCAATTACATACAAAAATCATTTTGCATTTAAAAAAATACGATGTATAATACAATCGTAAAGGGTGGTAATATTTCGTATATTAAGATGCAAAAGTATATGCAGGTATAGTTTAGTGGTAGAACGAGTGCTTCCCAAGCATTTAGTGCGAGTCCGATTCTCGTTACCTGCTCCAAAAAAATTCTCGCCAAATACTTTTAGCGAGATTTATTTTTATTAGTTAATTTATACTTAAATATGAGTACAAGTTTTAATATTTTATAATTTAAGCTATTGAAATTTTAAGAACCAAATTTTCTAATACAAATAACTTCACAAAAAGGAGTCATCTTATGCAAGAATACGAGTACAGCCTAAAAGTAAAATCTATTGAGCCATTTATTCATTTCTGCGAAAGTAATGGTTACAAATTAATATCCAAATGCGATGAGAATAGAAAGGTGTATGAAAATAAAGCCCATCACAATGTAATAGCCAGGATTACTAGGACTTACGAAAACGGAAAAGAAAAGACTCTTTTTGATTTTAAAAATACCAGCAAATCTACTCCCAATCTAAAGGTATCTACCGAATCCAAAGCCCTAGTAGTCACAGAGGAAAGTATGGATACAATACTTTCTATGCTAGAAACTCTAGAATTTTACCAATCGGCAGATAACTCACGCACTAGATATGTCTACGAAAGTGACGGAGTAAAATTTGAAATAGATGATTACTCCTCTCCTAAAATGCAAGTAGTTGGTATTGAGGGAGAAAAAGAAAAAGTAGATAAAGTATACAATATTGTTAAAGATTTTTAATTTTATGATTATATATTAATTTATTTACATATAAATGGGGCATTAGTTTTAGATGCCCATTTATTTTAATAATTATATATAAAAAGAAATTTCATATAAAAAGAGTCCCAACTTTTATGGAACACCCCAAAAGTCGAGACTCTTTTTTTTTAACTAAAATATATTTATAAATGGTTTTACTCTTGCATAATCTTTTTTGCTAATTCCGATACACTCTCACACTCCCCTAGAGCAAGGGTTTTGAGTAGTGGGATAGATTCAGTCATACAATAGCCTTTGTAATTTTTTATCATCTCCACATCGCTATGTCCGTCACCTATTGTATAGATATTATCTCTTTTCAAGCCTTCCTTATCTGCAAGTAAGCCTATCGCATAAGATTTATCTGTAGCACTAGAAATTATTTCCATTGCACTACCCCATATCTGATAGGTATGAATATACTCGGCATACTTTTGATTTATCTTATCCTTGATAGCGTAAAACAATTCGGCATCATCATATCTAATATGTATTTTAGTTATATCCTTGTGAGCCAAATCTTCATAACTAGTTTTCCCAACACACGAAAACGCTCTAATAGATTTGTCCACTTGTAAGTCGGAGACCAAATCTTCGATGATATCATTGCTGATAGTGAAATTGTAATCTAGTCCTTCATCTTTATTTAGTATCATCGCCCCGTGATTAAGAATTACATAATCGCTCTTTATATCATACTGGTCGGCTTTCCTCTTGTAATCTTCATAACTACGACCGGTAGCAATGATAAATATATTTCCAGCTTTTCTAAATTTCTCTATAGTAGATTTATTTTCTTCTATCCCATCATCGCTAACATAATATGTTCTATCGTAATCGCTAACAAGTATCTTATTATTCTTATCCATATTCACCTCAATCGTTTGCAAATAATTAATAATGCTTTTCTTTCAACTAATTAAACCTAATAATATTTTACAATAAAATTATTTAATTTAAAAGACAATTTTGTATATTTGTGCTAAAATAAATGCGTGATTGAAAATTGAGGCGAAATTCCAAAAGACGGAAAGACTATAGAAAATTCATTTCATAATCGAGATAAATTAATATAATCTGCTTCAATGATTTATTTAAAACCACACACAAATATTTTATCATATAAAGTATTGTGGAATATTTTGTAAAAGGAGAAAAAAGTTATGGCAACAACAAAGAAGACTACTACCACAAAGACTACCAAAACTACTGGTAGCAAACCTGCTACTAAGTCTACTACCAAGACTACTAGCAAACCTAATGAGACTACTACAACCACTACTACAACTACTACTTCTACTAGCTCAAAGAAATCTAAGAGAAGTTCTAGAAGCAATGGTGGAGTATTCGCATGGGGTATCAATAAACTATCTATGTACACTATCATTCTTGTAGCACTACTTTACGCTGTATCTATGGTACTATCTCTATGTGGAGTTAACCTAAAAGTTATTTCTGCATTACAAGGTCTTGCTACTGCAGTAATGATTTGTATCGTTTCATACCTTGCATGGAAATATGTTGCAAGAAAAGAAATGGTTTGGAAAATTCTTTATGTTATTTGCTTGTGCTTAGTTCTAGCCGGAGTAGTTATCCCTCTAGTAGCATAGTAAGTAATACAATCAATTTACATAATAAAAAGGGTTCACATCAATTTGTGAACTCTTTTTATTTATCTACTTTCTTACCTAACTTATGTTTTCTCAAAGCCATATATACTGTCAATAGGGATATACATAATGTCA
>CAYTNS010000011.1:30080-36181 GCA_964439345.1 uncultured Christensenella sp. | reverse complement strand
TACTTTTAATGAGTTAATTATGATGGATTATTTGCTTTTAGATTAAATTTATGGCATACTTTAATAAATAGATTATTCCCAAAATGAATAAAATACATTTAGGCAAGGAGAATGATTAATATGGAAGAAAAGAATACTTCAACTAAAAAAGTAACTACCGGCAAGGCTTCGAGTAGCGCCAAGGCAAAATCCTCCAAAGATATTGATAGGGAAAAGAAAGAAGCATTAAGAAAGGAAGTTTTAGATATATATTCCAAGAAAACTAGCACAAGACCCGTGCCTACTAACAATGTAGAGACTAGCGAAATTCCTACAGAAATGCCTAGAACAGAGGAAGAATCCATTTCTCCTACACTAGAAGATACTACACCAAAAGTAGAAGAGAAAAAGGTGGAAGAAAGTGTGTCTACAGAGATACACACCCCTACTACCAATACTCCTAGTAGCCCATTTGATCATAGTGAACACTACGAGGATAGGCAAGAGACATCTACCTACAAACCTCAAGTAAGCCCACTAGGCACTAACCTAGGTAGGAATGCAAATGTGCAAACTCCACACAAAGAGAAAGACCATAAATTCAGTAGATTTTTAAGTTACCTATTTACCACCAGAGAGGGCTGGTATTATATATTAGGCACTATATCTATAATAATCGTTATTATTCTTTTCTGCTTATAATAGGGGGAAATTATGCAAGAAATTGAAATAACAACTAGAGTACTAGAAAGTATGGAATCTCTACAACAAAAATTGGAAGCTCTAGGCTTTGAGATAACAAGAAAGACACTACTAGAAGACATCTATATGTGCCCCAGCCGTCTAATTCCCACTCAAAATAATATTCCCGAAATTTTAGCCCAAAGTGTGCTTATTAGACATCTAACAACTGCCAACAAAGAGTACAAGATGCTAACATACAAGCACAAATTGTTTTCAGATACAGGCATTACTACCTCGGAAGAAAAAATTTCGGTAGATATCGACGATGTAGATAAAGCATACAAATTATTTAAGTGCCTTGATTTTAATAAGCTAATTGAAATAAGAAACGACTTTACGGTATACACTCGTGGGGACTTGTGCTTTGCAGTGCAGAATGTAAAAGACCTAGGATTGCTTATAGAGTACGAAAGCGAAAAAGACTATACCAATGTAGATAGTGAAACCATACTAAAAGCCAAGTATGAAATGCTAAAAGAATTAAAGGACCTGGGTCTAAATATATCCGACGAAATAGATGTAAAAAAGGCTTATGAATTAATAAACAAAAAATTGAAATAAAAAAGACTCCTATTTTATCTAATAAAAGATATTTAGGAGTTTTTTATTTACCATTTATTAACTACTTTTTCGGCAAAGGCTGTAAAATCTTTTAATACAATTTCCCTGCCATCATCTAGGATTATTTTACCATTGAATTTACCAAATACTTGATGCTGGTCGGAAGATAGTACCACTGCCGAAGTAAGAGATGCCCTATCTATAATAGGTGTAAATGACATCTCAAACCTACCATCGCTAGATGTAAAAGTCCAATCTTTTGTATATTTTTCCTTGCCACTCTCGTCCCTAGGAATATTAAAATATACATTCTCTATCTTATGTGCCTTGCCATCGTAGAAGACCATATTTTCACTAGCCTTAGTGGTATCTCCAAAGCCGTAGCCGATATTAAATCCAACCTTGTGACCATCTACATATCCAGCACCCGAGCCCCAGTACCAAGTATTACTGTATGTCCACACACCTCTGCCCCAGTCTAGGATTGCACAAGTATCTTCCTTATTAAATGTAATTTCTTCCGTGCCCAAGGTTACCTTGCCATCAGCAACCATTCCTACTATTTTTTGGTTATAATAAAAATGCTTTGGTTTACTAAATGGAGTGGCTATAACCATACTATCTTTAGGTGTGTCTGTTAGAACAAAGTCTACCGACATATCTTTATTATCTTTAAACTTTTTGAAATAGCACTTTAATTTACGCTCTTTGCCGTCGTTCAAAAATTCAAATTTGCACTTCTTATTCTCAAACTTAACATCTCCGATAGTGCTAGTACTAGGAAGACCAGTTTTACCCATTGGAAGCACGGTCATCACCGATTTAGTTGTTTCCTTTCTAGTATTAAAGTCTATTAAGCTTAAGCTCATTAGACCCATATAACTATTATCTGCTATAGTCATAGCCACAGCATAATCCTTATTATATACTAGATAGTAATCCCACTCTTTGATTCTAAATTTATTTGCCTTGATATCCTTTCTATCATAATCCAAAATTAGATTAGTTGAATACCCTGCCTCTGTTAAATTGCCATATTGGTCTAATAGTTTGCCCGACTGAGTTATTTTGTGTTGCATACCCTTTAGACTCCTTTTTCTTTTATCTTAGCAAATTTTTACTTTTTTAGCAAAGTAAATTGTACATTTACACATCAAAATTGCCAAAATATCTAAATATTGTCAATAACTCCCCTGTATTGTCATCAAATATACCCCTTTTAGCAAAGTGTTATCCACTTATCCACATAGTTATCCACATAGTTATCCACAAATTGTGGATAACTTTTTTTTAAGCTATCTTCAAAAATAAATTAAACCCTTAAGCCTCATACAAATTTGCAGAAAAATAAAAAATAAAGCATAATCACTATGCCCTATTTTTATCTAATATTTTTAAATCATTTAATTTCACAGCTATGCAGTCGCCTACATAATTATTGTCTTTATCCAATCTGCCAAAGTCAACTAGCACATAATCCTTTACTGCATAATCTTCCACTATTACTCCAATATCTCCCTTGTGCACACCATATTTTGTGTATCTTTCCTCTTCTACAAGTAGTTCTACTTCCGAATAAATTTCAAATTCTTTACTCTTGAAACCTTTCTCCTTGAAATTAAATGACTTTAAATATTTTTCAATGTTTTTAGAAAAAGATGTGTTTCCAGCGTTCGGCACGATTAAAACATCTTTGATATCTACATCTATATAAGCATAGTCACCTTGATTATGTTCATTAAAAAATAAGACTTTTATCCTATCTCCATTTATATCCGTAATTACACCCTGAGCATTCAAATATAAATTATATTTAGCATAATCTTCTTTTAAATTTATTAATTTGACCAAATCGTATTTATTCATTTTATCCAACCTCCAAAAGGTGTGGTATTTTTAATATATCCATTAGGACACACCAACCACCTACTATAAGATATTCGCCCTCACCAAAATCCACTCTATCCACTGATTCACAACAGCTTGACCATTTACTATTTCAATATTATCAAATACACCCATATAATATCATACTCCTTTAAAATTTCAAAACTAAAAAAATTGAAGAGCAAAATATGCTAAGATGGTGTCCCTCTTCAAATTTTGAACCCATTATAATGCCATTCTTAGAAAAGTCAAGTACCCCTATGACACTTTTTGAAAAAATATTTGCAGAAATTTAATTAAACTTACAAAAGCTATTGCAAATACTATTGACAAATATGCCGTCATCTACTAGAATATACATATCCATAAAGAGTGTGCGAGGGACAGCCCCTATGACCACACAGCAACCTGTATTATACAAGGTGCTAAAGGCTGACCGATGGGCGACTAGTATAGATATTATATCCCATTGGTGACAATGGGATTTTTTAGTCCCTTTATGGAAATATTAAAATATAAAGGATAAGAAAAATGAAACAAATAATTACTAGTGAATCGGTGAATATTGGTCACCCAGACAAAACCTGCGATTACATAGCAGATAGTTTTTTGGACGAGGCGCTAAGGCAAGACCCTAGCTCTATGATGGCTGTAGAATGTGCCATAAAGGATAATAATCTATTTATATACGGCGAAGCCACGACCAAAGCCCAGATAGATTACGAAAGAATTGCAAGAGAAAAGCTAAAAGAAATAGGCTACGATTGTGATTTCAGTATCTCAAAAAACATATCCATTCAAAGCCCAGAGATAAATAAAGCAGTTCTACAAGATGAGATTACAGCTAATGACCAAGGAATAGTATATGGCTATGCCTGTAATGAAAGTCTAGAATATATGCCTTTGCCTATACTAATTGCTCACAAACTTATGCAAAGATATGATGCTTATAGGAAGCTTAATACCCTATTCTGCCCCGATGCCAAGAGTCAGGTATCTATAGAGTACGAAGATGGTATGGCTAAAAAAATGCACACTATCCTACTATCTGTATCGCACAGGGAGGGAGTAAAGAATGAATACATTCAGAAAACTATGATGGCAGAAGTTATTTCTCCCGTGCTAAATGAGTACAAAAATTTAATCAATCTCAGCACCAAATATATTATTAATCCTAGTGGCAGTTTCGCTATATGGGGAAGTTTCTCCGATAGTGGTTGTGTAGGTAGAAAAATAGTCGTGGATACTTATGGTGGTGTAGGCAGAGTAGGAGGAGGCTGTTTTTCCTCCAAAAATCCAACCAAAGTAGATAGGTCGGGAGCATATTATTTAAGATATGTAGCAAAAAGCATTGTAGCAAGTGGCCTAGCAGATAGGGTAGAATTACAAGCATCTTATGCAATAGGCATATCTCAACCTATTTCAATATATATAGAAACATTTGGAACAAATAAAATACCTGTGCCTGAAATAGAAAAAATAGTTCTTAATAATTTTGATTTTTCGGTGGGAAATATAATAAGAGAATTAGACCTAAATAGACCTATATATGCTGAGACTGCTTGTTTCGGACACTTCGGCAGAAGCCAATTCCCTTGGGAGAAAATCAAGAAATTGAATGTGTAAAATATTTGTCCAAAGCACAATTAAAAATAAAGTATCTACAATTAAGATATTTAATACAATCTTATGATAAGTGTATAATACAAAAAATTGACTATAGCTCTCTAAGACCATAGTCAATTTTTTATTAATTCAATTATCAAAAACTCTCCAAATTTATGTCCTTTACTACAAATTAGCGACCCATAGAAGGTTTGTCCATTATGTCCATTTTCTCTCTAAATGCTCTAGCATGGATAACTACTTCATTTTTCTTTTTCAAGGCATAAGCCTCTACAGACGACATTATCTCTACTAAATCAAGAGCCTTTCCCATAACGAAATGCTGTGAATTTACTGAATGGATAGCCACCACATCTTTACCCCTAGTAAAATCAAAAACAACGGAAGTATCATCGAAAGTAATTCCCTTTTCACTCTCAACCACATTGGTAATCTTATGATAAGAGTAATCGGTGTTGCCCTCTTTATCCTTGCCATTATTTAAAAGCACTTCATAGTATTGGTCAATAGTCTCTTCATTTAAGCCTCTGCCAAAGCTAGTAACCTTACCAGTAACCGATAGTAGTGACTTTTTACCCTCTTTGCCAACGCCCATCCAGCACGAAACTTCGCCACCACGAAGCACTGGACTCTCTCCATCTATAGGGGAAGTACTATATGAGCCCCTATCTGTAAGCCTCTCTAAAAGGATAGATTTTGATTTCTCAATCTCTTTTAATTCAGACTTTTTATTTCCTTTGATATCTTCGATAAATTTTGCAATCTTATTATTCATATCCTTATCCCCCTTTTCCCTTAAACCTTATGATAGTATACACAACAAATTCCCGTAAGTCAATACCCATTTTCAAAAAAAATTGCGAAAATTTTTTCTATAATAATTTGCCTATATGTAGGACAAATTAAGTATTTTGTAATTGCAATATTTAAAGCATAAATTGAGAGAATTTAATTTAGAAAGTAGACAGAAAAATCGTCAAAATTTCATCTACCTTTAGTAAAACTTGTTGATTTTGTAAAAATAATATAGTAATCTATTATAATATATATTGTGGTGATATTATGAAAAAAGAAAAGACTAAAAAGGCCCCAAATAAATTAAAGGGTTACAAAGGGTTAAGAAAACTAATCCCCTATTACAAAAAATATCTAGGATTATTTATCTTAACTATAGTACTAATGCTATTATCTGCCGGTGTGGGATTTTTAAACCCAATATTCTCGGCTCAAGCCCTAGCCAAACTTTCCGAAGCAAAATTTGACCTAGCCATATATTTTGCTCTAGGAGTACTAGGCGTCCGTGT
>CAYTNS010000011.1:12884-29980 GCA_964439345.1 uncultured Christensenella sp. | reverse complement strand
TATTTGATAATAAAAAAGAGTATGTATGGTACACTCAGCGTAGAAAATTTAGAGACAAGCGAGAAATGGCTACTGGTGCATACAATGAGCAGATAAGAGGACTAAGAGATTTAAAAAGTCTTAATATTAGGAATAGAACAATCGCCGATGCTGGAGACAAATTCAAAGAATCGCAAGACATCAATCTAACTGCTAGGAACACTAGAAGAAAATTTGTAATGGGTAGAGATATAGTTGCGACAGTATTTGAAGTGGGATTCTTCCTAGCTGGAATATTATTTATTAGAAATGGCTGGATATCCCTAGCAGAACTTCTAGTAATATATATGTATCACGGAAATGTGAGAGGACTATCCTCATACTTTGCATGTATCAAACAATATGCCACCGAGGGAGAACTAGCAGCACAGAGAATATTTGAGATAATTGATGAGTATCCAAAAGAAAAATTTGGTGATAAGGATATAGATATCAAGAGTAGCGATATTCAATTTAAAAATGTTAATTTTGCTTACAACGAGGGAATGCCTGTACTTAGTGACCTAACACTTACATTCAAAGCAAATAAGACCACTGCAATAGTC
This sequence comes from uncultured Christensenella sp., assembly GCA_964439345.1. Taxonomy (GTDB): domain Bacteria; phylum Bacillota; class Clostridia; order Christensenellales; family UBA1242; genus UBA11490. The sequence continues at coordinate 29,396 of CAYTNS010000011.1, read as the reverse complement.
GGCAGGAGTGGTAGTGGCAAAAGCACAATATTATCGCTTATGAATAAACTATACACCATAGATAGTGGAGAGATAACAATAGACGGTGTAAATATAGATAAACTAAGTGAAAAATCACTAAGAGATGGCATAGGAGTAGTTACTCAAGCCCCATATATATTCAATAGAACTATAAGAGAAAATCTATTATTTATAAATGAGAATGCCACCGAAGAAGAAATGATATCTGCTCTAAAGAGGGCACACATATATGACTTTGTGTGTGAAAATGGTGGGTTGGATAGCAAGGTTGGTGAAAATGGAGTAATGCTATCTGGTGGTCAAAAACAGCGTCTAGCTATAGCTAGGGTACTACTAAAAAATAGCCCTATAATAGTATTAGATGAGGCAACAAGTGCACTAGATAATGAGAGTCAGCAATTAATAGTGAATGCTATAGACGACCTAAAAAAGGACCATACTATAATAATAGTTGCCCATAGATTATCCACCATACTAGATGCCGATTCTATTATGGTACTAGACAAAGGCAAAGTAATAGATGAGGGAACGCACAAAGAGCTATATCGCAGATGCAAGGAATACAAAGAATTATACAAAAATGAAGAAACTACAGATATGCTAACAAAGGCATTGCAAGAAAAAGATGCTTTGCCAAATGAACTAAAAGCATCGCTATAAGAGGAAAGGAGAAGATTATGAATATATTTAAAAAGATGTATTGCAGAATGTATCAAGGAATATTTAGAATGGCAATGCCTTTGCTCCCATACAGAGAGCCTATTACTCTAGACTCGGTACTTGATATAAAATCTGTACTAAAGAGCAATAATATAAATAAAGTATTAATCGTCACTGATAGTGGAGTGAGAGGTTTAGGATTAACTGCCACTCTAGAAAAAGACCTAGAAGAAAATGAAATAGGTATATCAGTTTATGACAAAACTATCCCTAATCCCACTATAGACTGCATAGAAGAAGCACTAGATATGTATATTAGTGAGGGTTGCAAAGGAATTATAGCCTTTGGTGGTGGCAGTGTTATGGACTGTGCAAAAGTGGTTGGCGCTAGATCAGTAAAACCCAATCAACCAGTAGAAAAGATGAAAGGATTATTAAAAGTAGGCAAAAAACTTCCCCTACTAATAGCTATACCTACTACAGCTGGAACAGGAAGTGAAACCACCCTAGCAGCCGTCATTACCGATAGCAAAACTCATCACAAGTACCCAATAAACGACTTTAATCTAATACCTCAATATGCCGTGCTAGATAGTACTCTTACTCTAGGATTACCTAAGGGACTAACTGCTACAACCGGAATGGACGCACTTACTCACGCGATTGAAGCATACATAGGAAAGTCTACTACCAAGAAAACTAGAGAATGTGCACTTAAGGCGTGTAAATTAATATTTGAAAATTTACCTAAAGCATACGCAAACGGCAAGGATAAAGAGGCTAGACAAAATATGCTAAGGGCATCGTACCTAGCAGGAGTGGCATTCACTAGGTCGTATGTAGGATATGTTCACGCTATTGCCCATAGTCTAGGTGGCAAGTATGGTGTTCCTCACGGACTAGCCAATGCTACAATACTACCATATATGTTAAATGAGTATGGGGAGACTGCACACAAGAAACTAAAAGAAATAGCAGTATACTGTGGACTATCCGATGAGGGAACTTCCCCAAAAGTAGCATCTTCTAAGGTTATTAATAAAATAATAGAATTTAATAACAATATGCAAATTCCAAATAAGATAGAGGGAATAAAAGAAAAGGATATCCCTGCTCTAGCAGTACTAGCAGATAAAGAAGGTAACCCACTATATCCCGTTCCAAAGCTAATGAGTGCAAAAGAACTAGAAGAAATGTATAGATTAATTAAAAAGTAAAGAAAGAATAATAAAAAAATGGCATTAGATATTCTAATGTCATTTTTTTGTATTTACATCTCTTTATCGTCATCTCTGCCATCGAAGATAATCTTAGGCTCAGCGACTGTCGCATTGCAACCCATATCGCTAATCTTTGCTCTAGTTTTCTCTTCTCTAGGAAGCTCCATTCCTTTTTTCTTAGCGACATATTCGGCTATTTCGTTATTCTTTCTTGCAGTCTTTTTATTCTCTATTAGTATCTCTCTTATTCTCTTTCTACCCTCTTGTCTAGGAGTAGCGATACTACTAGCATATTTATCTACAATTGATTGAACCATAGAATCGGTGGTCTCCTCTATGGAATTTTCTATTCCTGCAACCAATTCGTCCGTTCCCTGCAATTTAATCTGATGTGCTACATACTGGATAGGGTTAACTCTAACTATATAAGGTCTATCGTTTGGAGTTGCCATTTTATTCTCCTCTACAGTTACCTTGTACCAGAAACTATTAGGAGGCAATTCGCCATCTTTTATGGAATTGTACTCAGCACCTGCTGTCATAGCTCCTTTAAAAGGAGTATATGAACCACCCGAAATTAGATAAATAGGTTTCTTCCTAATAGCAGAGCCCTCGCTCTCGCCCATTACAGCTGTTTTGAAATAATTCATAGTGGTTCTAGCGATATAAATATCTGCACCACCCCTCTTGGTAGCCCTCTCTTCCATTTTACGACCGATGTATGCTCCCGTAGTTGCCGAATTATTCCAATTGATAGTTCTAATGCCTACATTTGCATTGCCAACTATATCGTCCTCTAATTGCATATTGATAAGAGCATCATTACAGGTCTTTTGATTAAGACCCAAAGCCTCCTGCAAAATACCCATCATATCTATATTATGATTTTTAAGTATTCTATGCTCTTCTGTACCCCTAACCATTGCGACAATCTTGCCCTCATCGGCAAGGTCTTTGAATAGTGAATAAAAGTATGCTATTTGGTCTTGATAGGAAAGTAACTTGCCATTTTGAGTCTTAGGAATGTATGTAAATAATCCACCATTTAGTAAGACTATAGCATTTTCGCTATCTTTCATAAGACTAACATTGTACTCTAATTCCTTTAGATAAGGATTTCTTTTTGATAAATGCTCTCCGGCGAAATCTATGCTAGTTCCAGCATAACCCATATCCACATTGGATATCTCATTTAGTCCTATGCTATTGTGTGAAATCTTGTAATTATATACATTAGGAGCAGTCTTTGAGGTATCTACTTCGGCATCTTCTAATATCTTTTTTCTGATATACTCGCCATTTCTTCTGATATCATCAACACTTATTGTATCTGGACTAACTCCATCTTTAATCTTTTCTACGATATCTGCCATAATTACATACCCCCTTTGTCCTTATCCTCTAGAGCCTCTAGATATTCTCTATAGCCCTTTGGTTCTTTCTTAGGTTTCTCGGTAATAGCCGATTGAACTTTACTCCTCAAATAATCTTCGAAACTAACTATCTCTTGCACAGCCTCGTCAATCTTCTTCTCTACCATTTCAGCCCTCTCATTGACACCCTCTTTGATAGCCCTTTTGGAAGCATTGTGTCTTTTTTGCTTAATATAAGTATCCATAGTAATAGTAGGAGTAAAGAATGCACAAGCAGGAGTAATTTCGGGATATGTAATACCAGTTGGGGATAATTTACCTGCATAAGGATTAGGTTGGGAACTAATAGCTACCCATGTAGCCGATTGCTTAGCAGTATCTGGCAATGCCATACCTGCCCCATAAGTTCCACCACCACTAGATGGCAAGGTTAAACATAGTACATCGTGATACTCCTGTTTACCCTCGTCATTTACTTTAATCATTCTCTCATATTTCATCGATTGCTGATGGGTATGTCCTATAACGCACATATTGGCATTATCTACATTCCTAAGCAATCTAAATGTGCCATCAATATTGGATATACCCGTGCCGTGATGAGTAACTATGCCAAAGTGGAATTTGCCATCTTTGCAAAGAGGCTGTCTAAGAATTAAATCGGTACTAGCATAGTATGGAGCAAAAACATCGCCCACTCCTGCTATATCTGCAACTAATTTAGTAGTAGATACGCCTACAGCCTTTCTAATCCTTTCCTCGTGATTGCCACTATGCAAAACCACTATTTTGCCCGTATCATTTAGGTCTTTTAGTACTTTCGCCATCTCTTTATTGCCTTTAGCAATCTTTAATACTTCCGAAAATACATCTAGTTGCTCTTGAGGCGACAAAATATCCTCATACGAATCCGACTTGCTACCAACAATTGCCGTATTCATAGCATCACCTAGTATAAATATAATTGCATTCTCTTGCGAATTGGCATATCTAAGTGTATTCATAAGTCCTTTGATATCAAAATCGCATGAGCCTATGTGCATATCGCTAAGAAAGCATACCTGCAATGTATCAAATTTATCCGAATAATCTTTAGTAATGGTCTTAATAGTGGCATTCTTATCTTCGTAAGCTGTCTCGCCAACTAGACCCTTATACTTTTTGTCTAAAGCGACTATATCGTCTTTTTTCATAACCCCTTCCCCCATAAATCATCTTGATTTTATTATAACCACCCCAAAAGCCTTTGTCAATACCCACTTTAAAATTTTATTACTACAAAAAAACTAGAATAGTATATATTGTACTCGATATAACTATCCTAGTTTTAATTTATTTTTTATTGTCTTATTGTTTTATTCAAATATAAATTTATATATGAACCATTATCTTATGAGCATATATTTCATTCACAATTTGCAATCTAATTGGTGATATGATTTTTATTGCAATTAATCAAATCTTTTTGAAACCCTAGCAGTAATGCTGGTCTCGGCTAGTTTTTTCTGAACCTTTGGGTGATAGACTGCTAGATAATCGCCACAATCTACCCCACTCATTACATCTAGAAAGTCATTAGGACCTATGGCAAAATCGGTATTTAATATACACTCTATTCCGAAGTGGCCTATACACGAACTAATGTAACTACCCAAGTACTGTGAGCATTCTATCATAATGCTAATAGCCCTATCTTTTGGATATCTACCCATTATATATACCCAAGCATCTTTGTATCCTTTCTTTAGGTTGCTGGATAGAATGTATTTAGCTATAGTACTTTTTTCGCCTAATCTGCTATACGAATACGCTGTCCCTTTGCTATGACAAGCCGAGTAATCTGCCCAGCCATCAATTAAAATACTAGCACCATTATCAAAGCAGATATTAGGATTGCCTCCTAGTACTCTGCTATAAAAATGCCCTTTGCCCGGATAAACATTATATAGTGTCTGGTATTCCATCTGGTCATCGGTTAGGGATTTTTTATTGGTATACAAAAAGAATCTATCAGTAGCATAAGAAACATATTTACTTACCCACTCGCCATTGCCATAATCATCAACTACCGACAAAGGCAATCTACCAGCCTGAGTACATCTACCAAAGACTGTGCCTAGCACAATATCTACTTTGAGTTTACTCATATACTCCCTAGTAATAACATCGTAGGTATCCGATTTTAATTTTTTAGATAGAGTCTTACTTGAGCCAACTTTGGCGTATTTTTTCACCTTAGACATCACGGGCTTATAGTATTTGCCTAGTAATACTTTATATAGGCTAGGCAAAGGATTCTTGGTAGATTGTTCACAGGCCTTATTTAGCATTAGATTAAAAAAGCCCTCAAATTCTTTAAATTCTTTTTTAATCCTAGACTTATAATGTTGAACTAGGCACTCTGGCATATATAAGATTTTATCTGCCCTCTTTAGCACCTGCCTTATAAATTTCTCCCTATCGGCATTATTTTTTAGTAGTTTGAAAGAAATCATTATCTGCTCAAGCGAAAATCTGGACCTATAAAAATCCACCTCTTCCTTCATTATCTCCCTCTCGACACTATTCAATCTAAGTGAGTATCTTTTGATATCCTTATAAAGAACATTATCAAAAGGCAATCTTTTTTTCCAATCATCGTATTCTAATAAAACCATATACTTTCTCCTAAGTAATAATTTTAATTCCTATCGCGAAAACCTATCTCTTTCGGCTAAATTTATTTATAAGGAAGCTACAACCTATAATCATCTGACCGAACATTCCCACTATGAATATAAACCACAAATCATACTGAATTAGGAATAGATAGATATTGAGTAGCACTCCCCAAAATAGCAAAGAAATAGCTAAAAGCAAGTGAATCCTGCCAAACCACAGTGATGAAAATACTACCAGCACAATAGATGCTACAGGAATGGCAACTATAAAGGATAGCCAAACTCTATCTAGGCTAGTAGCCACTGCTAGAACGAAAAATACAATTGATGCCACAAAGAATACTGCAAATATAGTAACTAGTGCAATAAAGATGTGACTCCTAAAAAAGGCAAAGTCTCTTTTCTTTTTCTTTTCATATATTAAGTCATTTACGGTCACACCAAAAAAATCGGCTATATTACTCATAGTCTCTACATCGGGAAGAACCGTTCCGACCTCCCACTTAGATACAGCCTTATCGGAATAATTTAGTTTTTCAGCTAGGGCTAATTGAGTTAAATTCCTAGACTTTCTAAGCGTACTTAAGTTTTTTGAAAAATTATTTTTAATTTCTTCTTGTGTCATTCCACACCTCGAAATACATTTTACAGAAATTTTTTACACTTATAATATAGCTAAAAAATACGAAAATATCAACTATTTTTGCAGACTCTCTTGTGGGGAGAGTGCAATTTTTTAAAAGAGAATTGGCACTCTTACAAAGAGAGTCCACATTATTACAAATAGATAGTCAAATAAATAATCATAGCATAAAATAAGTGTATAGCATAAAAAGTGCTTAAATTTAATAAATATTTGTAAATAGATATTCGTACACAAACTAATAATCAGTGTATATTTAATTTGGCGAATACCACAAAAACAATGAAATAACTGCAATCACGAGATTTCGAGATTGCAAAAAGACTTTTGAAAAATAGGAGAAGAAGAATATGAAAATTGCTATATCGGCAGAATCAACAATCGACCTACCAGAAAGTATACTAGATGAATTTAAAATACATACCACCCCACTATGGGTTAATATGGGTGGAGAAATGATAGCAGACAGACACGGGCTATCTAATGAAATCTTTGATTATGTAAATAAAACCAATACCCTACCTAAAACATCGGGTGCTAGTCCCGAGCAATTCAGAGAGCACTTTACAAAATTAAAAGAGGAGTATGATGCGATAATACATATCTCCATTAGTTCTCAATTAAGCTCTACATACAATAACGCGTGTTCCATTGCAAAAGAAATGGAAAATGTGTATGTAATAGATAGCAGAACTCTATCTACCGGCATTGCACTACTTGCAATGGAGGCTAGTAAACTAGTAGACGCTGGTCACACAGCCGAAGAAGTATATAATATAGTCAAAGCCAAAGTAGATAAAGTACAAGTACACTTTATCCTAGAGAAGCTAAACTACCTATACAAGGGTGGCAGATGTTCGGCTCTAGCACTATTCGGTGCAAACATACTTAAAATCAAGCCTAGAATATCCCTAGTAGGTGGCAAGATGATTGTCACAAAGAAATATAGAGGGGACTTGACAAAAGTTATTAGCAAGTACTGTGACGAATATTTGGAAGAGCACCCAAATCCAGAACTAGATATGGTATTTTTAACATCATCTTCCGAAATGCCAGAGGCTAGAGCAATATTAAGAGAAAAATTGAAAGCAAAAGGCTTTAAGAAAATATACGAATCCCTTGCTGGAGGCACTATTAGTAGCCACTGTGGAGAGAATTGCTTAGGAATACTATTCTTTGACAAATAAATCAATTTATTGGTTTAATAAATAAACAAATTTATTGGTTATCAAATAGACAAATTTATTGGTTATCAAATAAACAAATTTATTGGTTATCAAATAAACAAATTTATTGTCTATTAAAGCTAATATTAATTTAAAACCAAAAATTTTACTATTATTATAAAAATCTGAACTTAAAAATGTTAAATAACAAATTGTAAAATGATTAGTAAAGAAAAAAACAACAAAAATCCCCAAAATCAAGTTCTAGCAAAAAATATCACGAACGGAAATCCCATTCGTGATATTTTTTTAAACCAATAAACATACAAAGTATATAAACCCTAAAATTTTTGCAATACACACAATGTATTGATTGTATAAATTTTATTATTCTATTTTATTTCTAAAATTTTTCCTTTCTTCTAACGACTTTTAGATTGATATTAGGCTCGGCAGTCAAGCCCATTCCAGCTAGACCCCTGCCCGAAATTAATTGGAAGTATCCCTCACTAGCAATCATTGCGCCATTATCTCCCGATAGAGATAATTCTGGGAAGTAAACCTCTATATCGTTTTCCTTGCCCCTGCTTATTAGTTTTTCTCTAAGCAGAGAATTAGCCGAAACGCCTCCACCGACTACTAGTTTTTTGCCTTTAAATTTCTTACAAGCCTTGATACTCTTATCCACCAATTCATCGGTAACTTGCTCTTGGAAAGATGTACAAATATCTGCCACTGGCAATTCTTCGCCATTTTGTTTAAGTTTGTGAATATAATTAATAATAGATGTCTTTACCCCACTGAAACTAAAGTCAAAGGTATTAGGCATAAGGGTGTGATTAATAAACTTAATATTATTCGTGCCCTCTTTGGATAATTTATCTATTTTAATTCCACCTGGGTAGCCTAGTCCCAAACACTTGGCAACTTTATCGTAGCACTCACCCACTGCATCATCAATAGTTGAACCTAGCAAGGTATTTTTGTAGTAATTATTGACTCTAACTAGGGCAGTGTGTCCACCACTAACGATTAAGCTAATAAATGGTGGTTGTAAATCTTTGTGAGTCAAATAATTAGCACTAATATGTCCCTTGATATGATTGACAGCAATCAAAGGTACTCCCATAGCATAAGCAAGTGCTTTGGCATAACTAACACCCACCATAAGTGCACCTATTAGTCCTGCACCATAGGTTACAGCCACTGCATCGATATCGCTAAGTGTTACTCCTGCTTTTTCTAGTGCTTCATCTAGAACAGAATCGATAGCAAGTAGGTGATTTCTACTAGCAACCTCGGGAACAACACCACCGAATCTGGCGTGGATATCTATCTGTGTTGCCACGATATTACTAAGTATCTCCCTACCATTTTTGACTATAGCTATAGCAGTCTCATCACAACTGGATTCAATTCCTAGCACCAAAATGTCTCTATTTTTGTAATTCTTATACAAATTATTAAATTTTTCTTTTGCTTCTTCTATATACATAATCTTTCTTCTTTTTGGTTTTATTTATTATACTACAATGTAGCAAGATATTTAAAGCACACCTAAAAACTTTATCTTATTATGTGTTTTTTCAGTATCGTGACTTTCGTTTTACATTTAATCTAGATAGAACTAAGCAAGTACAATAGTTACATAGTTGCAACCCAATCCCACACTCTAATTAATAAGCTTTAGGAAGGCAAAAATAAAGTCTTTAATATTGCCGTCCATTACTAGATATACACCACTAGTCTCATATCCCGTTCTATGGTCTTTAACCATAGTGTATGGACAAAAGACATAACTTCTAATCTGGCTACCCCATTCTATCTTTTTCGATTCGCCCTTTAATGTCATTGCCTCTTGCATCTTTTTATCTACCTCTAGGGCAATCAACTTGGATTTTAACATAGACATAGCAGTTTCTCTATTTTTAAGTTGGCTCCTTTCATTCTGACAAGCCACTACTATGCCTGTAGGCAAGTGGGTAATTCTAACAGCACTATCGGTGGTATTTACATGCTGACCACCAGCGCCACCACTACGATAAACATCTATCCTTAAGTCTTCATTTTTAATTTCAACCGATACACTAGTATCTAATTCGGGCATTACCTCGACGGAGGCAAAACTAGTATGTCTTCTTTTATTGCTATCAAAAGGACTAATCCTAACTAGTCTGTGTACACCCATCTCGCTTTTAAGCATTCCATAGGCGTACTCACCGTCAATTTTAAGAGTGATAGATTTATATCCAGCACCATCACCATCTATTCTATCAAGCACACTAACCTTGTAATTATTTTTCTCGGCAAACATCTGGTACATTCTAGATAGCATACTTACCCAGTCACACGCCTCAGTGCCACCAGCACCACTATGAATTTTTAGTATAGCATTATTATTGTCATACACACCAGATAATAGGGTCGCCATATATAAGTCGATAGTGTCCCTGCTTAGTGTGTCAAGACTTTGGTCTAAGTCAGCTATCATACTAGCATCTCCATCAGATTCCATCATCTCGATGAATTCTTCCATATCCTTAACCCTACGACTAATAGCAGAAGATCTCTCTATCTTCTCGCTCATAACCTTAATATCTTTATTGATTTTAGCACAAAGGGTGGGATTGGTATAAACCTCTTCCTTTAAAGATTCTTCCCTCTTCTTCTCAATCTCTTTTTGAAGGGATTCTACATCAAAGACAGTCGACAATTATATTCAAATTGTCGACAATTTTTTTTAGCACTTCTTTTTGGTCATTTAATATTAACATAATATTACCTCAAATAAATTTCCTAGATATATTAGCACATTTAATTCCCTTTATCAAGCAAAACTTAATTTGAGTGCCTAAGCCTCACCAAAATAAAACAAATATTTTATTTTAATAATAGAAGTTAAGGGAATTTTAAAAATAAAGTTATCCACATAACTTTTAGATTTGTGAATAACTTACCTATTTAAAATACACTTAAATAAAGCGATGCCAGAATAAAATCGCACCCAAGAAAAATGGACAACCTCCCAAGTAGTGCCAAAAGAAAAAGAAGTGCAAGATATTTACACTCCTTTTAAAATATATATTAATCATTGCTATCAATAATGTAGCTATCAATCAAGATATTAATGTGCAATGCGTTGCTATTGTGTATCCAAAACAATTACAACTATCTAAGCTTTTCTTCTAGAACTTCCCTTACAATCATTCCATCGGCTCTGCCACCAGTTAACCTCATAACACCACCTATGAAATATTGCATTACTTTATCGGGAGAAGTAGCATAATCGGCTCTAGCCTTCTCATCACCATCAACTAATTCGTCCACAATCCTCTCTATTTCTTCCCTAGTAATAGTAGAGAGTATCCCCATCTGCTCTGCTAATTTTTTGGCAGGTTTGCCAGTGTTTATGACAGAAATTAGCAGTTCCTTGCCATTTTGTCTAGTAATACTCTTATCTATAACCATTCTAGCTATCTCGCACAAGTTACCTGCACTAATAGGCACAGCCTCATCAAAATCCAGTTTCAATATATCCACTAAAATCCAATTAGCGATTTCCTTATACTCGGGCAATATGCTCACGCACTCATCATAGAAATCGGATACAACTTGATTACTAGATAGGATTTCAGCATCGCTACTAGGCAAATTGTAATTGGATATATATCTATTAATTTTAGCCTCTTTTGACTCAGGCAATTGTGCTTTTAATTTCTCAATAGTCTCCCTCTTAATCCTAATAGGAAGCAAGTCTGGGTCGGGGAAATATCTATAGTCTTGACTATCAGTCTTAGCTCTAAGGGATACCGATACACCCTTATCGTCGTCCCACTTTCTAGTTTCTTGCAAAATAATATTGCCACTCTCCAATTCTTCTATTTGTCTATTCGCCTCGTACTCTATAGCTCTAGCAACCGACCTAAAGGAATTTAGATTTTTCATCTCTGTCCTAGTACCAAGGAGGGGTGAATCTTTTCTCTTAACAGATACATTGATATCCACTCTCATTCCACCCTCAGCCATCTTGCATTTAGATATTCCAGCAAAAACTAATTTTTCTCTGAGTTTAGTTAAGAACTCTACAGCCTCCTCACTACTACTAATATCTGGCTCGGTAACCGTTTCAATTAGTGGCACCCCACATCTATTGTAATCCACCTCGGTGGTATCATAACCGTGAATAAGTTTACCAGCATCTTCCTCTAAGTGGATTCTATTTAATCTAATCACTTTCCCACTATTAAGGGTAATTTCTCCACCCAAACAAATAGGTTTTACCAATTGGCTTATTTGGTAGGACTTGCTTAGGTCGGGATAGAAATAATTCTTTCTTTCAAACACAGCCACATCATTAATAATAGAGCCCATTGTAAGTCCAGCCATAATTGTTAGTTCCACTGCTCTTTTATTAGGAATAGGCAATGCACCCGGCATACCTAGACACACTGGACAACAATTGGTATTAGGAGTATCCCCAAATCTATTAGGACAAGCACAGAACATCTTGGTAGTAGTATTTAATTCCGAATGAATCTCTAGACCTATTATGGTCTCATAATCACTTTTACTCATTAGCCTTTCCTTTTATAATTTTTTTCTACAAATTCAGCCACACCATATATGGTAGCCTCGTCTAATTTTTTACCTAGTATTTGTAAACCTATAGGCATTCCATTTGAGCCTAGTTCATAAGGTACGGATAGAGACGGTATGCCAACTAGATTAGATGGCACGGTAAACATATCTTCTAGATACATAGTCACTGGGTCACTGGTCTTTTCACCAATCTTAAATGCCTCGCCATAAGCCACAGGCATAAGTAGTACATCGCACTGAGTGAATGCCTCTTCAAATTTATTAGTTAGATACCTTTGCACCTTTTGTGCCTTTTGGTAAAAGGCATCAAAGTATCCACTACTAAGGACATAATTGCCTAGCATTATTCTCCTCTTTACCTCTTTGCCAAAGCCCCTAGTCCTAGCCTCACGATACAATTTATTAATATCTTCAGCATCGGTTTTGCCAGTAGTATACTTAATGCCATCGAATCTGCCTAGATTTGATGTAGCCTCGGCTGGGGACAAAATATAATAAACAGGCAAAGCAAGTTCAATATGTGGGATATTGATTTCTACAATATCGGCTCCATTACTTTTGAAAAAGTCAAGAGCATTATCAAAAGCCTTGGACTCCTTGCCACCCCTATACATATCTATTAATTCTTTGCAATATCCTATCTTCATTCCAGATATCTTAACCTTATCCATTTTGGTTAGATAATTATCCGGTTTTTCCACCCTAGTGGTCTGGTCGTGAATATCACTACCAGCTAGTATCTCTAGCAAGTACGCATTGTCCCTAACAGTCTTTGTCATGGGGCCTACTTGGTCTAGACTACTAGCAAAAGCCATAACACCATATCTAGAAACTCTGCCATAAGTTGGCTTCATTCCAACAATGCCATTGAATGAACTAGGTTGTCTAACCGAACCGCCGGTATCTGTACCTAGAGCACACGCACACATATTGGTAGCAACAGCTACTGCACTACCACCCGATGAACCACCAGATACTCTAGTATCATCGTGGGCATTTTTACATGGGCCAAAGGCAGATTTTTCGGTAGAACCACCCATGGCAAATTCGTCCATATTGGCTCTACCTAAAATAACGGCACCCTCTTTAAGTAATTTCTCTACAACAGTAGCATTATATGGACTAACAAAATCTTCCATAAATTTACTAGCCGAAGTTGCCTTTTTACCCTTGTACAAAATATTGTCTTTAATAATAATAGGTACACCTAGTAGTTTGCCATCAGTATCGCCCTTAGCAATCCTGCTATCCACCTCTCTTGCTCTATCTTCAATATCGTCAAAAATCTCTAGTATGGCATTTTTGTCCCAATACTTGTGAATATTCTTTACATAAGCTCTTACTAGTTCCAAGCAAGTAAACTTGCCAGATTTTAAGCCCTCCAAGGTATCTAGTATTCCTAATTTAGTAATATCTTTTTCCATTATTCCACCACCTTTGGCACTATAAAAGATGTATCGTTGTGACTAGGGGCATTTTTAAGAGCATCTTCCCTAGATATAGTTTCTCCCACGCTATCTTCCCTTAGATTATCCACATCTACTTCCCTAGAAAAAGAAGTTTGCTCGGGTATATCTGCATTATTTAATTGGTCAACAAATGCAAGTATTTGTCCTAAGTCTTTTGCCAACGCATCGTAATCTTCTTCGGCATATTCTAGTGCAGATAATTCCACTATCTTTTTTATCTCTTCACGACTAATTTCCATAAGTCTCTCCCTATATTAATTCCGTTTTCTTTTGCCCCAAATCCTTTTAATCACACAAACAAAAAGGATATGGGCAAATAAAACCTTTGTCCACCATAATTGTACCAAATTAATTTTATTATATCAAATCAAAAAGGCACTAGATTTGGCAATAATTAAATTAACCCCCTTATATAAATATTTTTTAAAAAATTTTAATTTTTTTTATTTTGCCTATTGCATTTATTAAATTATTCTAGTAAAATAGGGGTAAATAAAAGACTAATAGAAAAGGAGAATGAAACTATGGGAAAGACTGTATTTGAAACACTAAAAGAAAGAGCATTAAAAAAACAAGCTAAAAATCTAGACAATGCTAATGAAAAGAAAAATTCTATGCCAGAAATGGAAATTGGCAAAGATGGCAAACCAACAAAGAATAATATTGGTTCTACATCTAGACAGACTATGGAAGAACTAACTAGGGATATGTAATCTGTAGTTATCCATAGGCTAGTCGCGATTTCTCATTTTATAGTAATATAATTTGTCTAAATAATTTTTTAGAATCTAATAAAGGGGGTATATTTACTATGGAAAAAGAAAATTGTTTTTCTAGACTAAAAAAGCACATTGCTAGTAAGTACGAAAAGAGTAAAGAAGAAAGTGCAACCACTCCTAGGGTGCCTTGGTTTGAACTAATTGACCCATCGTACTTCAATGACCCAATGCTTATGAGGGACTACATCGAAAGATATACAAGAACAATGATGAATAATGAAAATGAAATGCAATAATAAAAAGTATTTGAATTAAAGGAATCGTCTTCCAAAAAATTCAAATACTTTTTTCTATAAGTCTATAAGTATAGATGACATTACTTTCACTCCAGCCAAGAACCCTTGCTTAAATTCTTCACTGCACATATACTTATCTGCATTGAGATATTTCTTGCTCTCTAGTTCTCCGACTACTCCCCTCATCTGCAAGTATTTCTCAAATAATTTCTCTTCAAAAGTAAAGTCACTTCTAGTATATTTTTCATTTTTACCATCTTTTTCAAACATACAAATACATTCCTTATTTAATGTACACATTATATAATTTATCTGTCTATATGTCAAATGAATTTTTAATATATAATATGTCCAAAGTATATAATGTACACATTGTATAATATGTAGGTGAAGTATGTTAAAATTAAGGGTATTAGAGATATTAAAAGAAAAGGGTAAAACTAAATATTGGTTATACAATCAAATGAATCTAAGTTATCAAAATTTCAATAGAATGGTAAACAACGAAACTAAAGCCATCAAATTTGAAAATCTAGAATTGCTATGCGAAATACTAGAGTGCACACCAAACGATTTATTTAAAAACGAATAAGTTATTTTCCCCAAAGCTTAAGGACAAAGTGACATCTTTTTAAGCCCCACAGGCCTCAAGCTTTTTTATTTCATCGCTTGACTAACATCTCAATATAATGCTAACATTTATAAAAAAGTTCGGAGGTAATGGTAATGGATACAAAAGAATATTTAGGCAAAGAAATATATGTAAAAATGGATAGACCTATGGGCACTAGGCACCCTAAACACGGTTTTATATATCCCGTAAATTACGGGTATATTCCTAATACTATATCGGGCGATGGTGAAGAACTAGACGCATACGTACTGGGAACATTTGAACCACTAGAAGAATTTAAAGGTGTAGTCATAGCAATCATTCACAGATTAAATGACAATGACGATAAATTGGTTGTAGTCCCTCCGAACAAAAACTACTCAAACGACCAAATCCTTGCCCTCACCGAATTCCAAGAACGCTGGTTCGATGTAGAGATTATAAGGTAAAAATCTATACACAAGCAAAAAGACACTTCGATTTGAAGTGTCTTTTCCCGTTTAAAGCATTTTAATTTTTCTATTAACAAAAAATGTTCACAAGTACTTTGTGAACATTTTTATTGCGTAAAACATTTTACTATTAGGAATATTTTATGATATCAATTTTTTGAAATATAAAACAACTTAAAATATGGAATCTTTTATTGGACTTATAGTTTTATACTATTTCTCATCTTTCCCACAGCAGTTTTTGTATTTTTTACCAGAACCACATGGGCAGATATCGTTACGGCCTACCAATTTACCTTTGGTTTTAGCCTGAGTAGTTTCTGTCCTATTAGTAACCATATCTACTGCAGTAGGCTCTTTCAAAAGGTCTTCGGCAGATTTTTTTGCTTTCTCTGCTTGTTTTGCTTTTTGCAAATCTGATTTTACTCTCTCTTCCAATTTCTTCTTTAATTGCTCTTTTTGCTCGGGAGAAAGATTTTTCATATCCACATTTAGAGGTACTCTCCTCTCAATCTGGATTTTGAAGTTAAGTAGGAACATTGCAGTTTCCTCTCTAACCTTATTAATCATCTTCTCATAGGCAATACTGCTTTCTTCCTTGTAGGCGATAATTGGGTCGTG
>CAYTNS010000011.1:9480-12784 GCA_964439345.1 uncultured Christensenella sp. | reverse complement strand
TCATCTTCTCATAGGCAATACTGCTTTCTTCCTTGTAGGCGATAATTGGGTCGTGGTTACCATATGCCCTTAGACCAATCTCACCCCTTAGTATTTCCATAAAGTCGATATGGTCTCTCCATAGGGAGTCAACAACTCTTAGTAGGATTTCCCTCTCAATTCTCTGTGGGTCTAATTTTAGTTCTTTTAGAGCATTACATTTAGCCTCGTACATATCTACGGCTTTGTCTGCAACTTTATCTGCTAATTCTTCTGGCTCTAAGCCCTCAACTAGTTCCTCGGTTACGAAATTATATTCAGCTGGGAATACTCTATTATTAAGTAGGCTATTGATTTTAGCGATATCCCACTCGTCAAAAGTCTTATCTGTATCTAAGCCCTCATAAGTGGTATCTGCTGCAAATTCTCTAATCATATCCACTACTTCATCGTGAATATCTGCACCATCTAGTACTCTATTTCTTTCTTTGTAAATTTCCTTTCTCTGTTGGTTATTTACATCGTCAAATTTTAGAACATTATGTCTAGCTGCAAAGTGTGCACCCTCTATCTTCCTCTGGGCATTCTCAATACCCTTAGATAGCATTCCTAGAGAAAATGATTCATTGTCCATCTTGAAGAAGCTAACAATTTTTTGGAATTTTTCGCCACCAAATATTCTCATTAGGTCGTCTTCCATACTTACATAGAATACACTACTGCCCGGGTCGCCCTGTCTACCTGCTCTACCTCTTAACTGGTTGTCTATTCTCCTACTCTCGTGCCTCTCGGTACCGATAATGTGAAGACCACCTAATTCTAGAACTTTTTGTTTCTCGTCCTCGGTTACTTGAGCAGCCTCAGCATAATACTGTTGATATTTTTGTCTAGCCCTCTCAAGGTCTTGATTATCGCTAGGAAGATACGAAGTACAATAGTCTATCTGCTCTTGGCTAAAATTAAGGTCTGCCATCTTCTGCTTGGCTAAAAACTCTGGGTTACCACCTAACATAATATCTGTACCTCTACCAGCCATATTGGTAGCGATAGTTACTTGGCCTAGTCTACCAGCTTGAGCGATAATAGCACTTTCCTTTTGGTGATTTTTAGCATTCAAGACATTGTGTTTGATTTTTGCTTTAGTCAATTCCTTAGATATTAATTCACTCTTATCTATAGTGATAGTACCTACTAGTATAGGCCTACCCTCGGCGTGAACCTTTTTAACCTCTTCCACGATTGCATTAATTTTACTCTTCTCGGTGGGGAAGATAACATCTGGCCAGTCAATTCTTCTAACAGGTTTATTAGTAGGAATTTGTACTACGTCTAGATTGTAGATTTTATTAAATTCGGTTTCCTCAGTTTTAGCTGTACCGGTCATACCACTGATTTTATCGTATACACGGAAGAAATTCTGGAAAGTAATTGTAGCTAGAGTTTTATTCTCGTCTCTTACTTCCAAGCCCTCTTTAGCCTCAATCGCCTGATGCAAACCATTGGAGTACTTTCTACCCTCCATAATTCTACCAGTGAACTCGTCTACTATTAGCACTTCGCCATCTTTAACAATGTAATTCTGGTCTTTCTTCATAATAAACTGAGCTTTCAAGGAATTATTGATATAGTGGTTAAGCTCGATATTCATAATATCGCTTAAGTTCTCTACATTAAAGAATTTCTCAGCCTTAGTGATACCTTTTTCTATTAGTCTAACAGCCTTTTGCTCTTCGTCTACTTCGTAATCTGTCTCTTTTAGAGTTTTAGCGAATCTAGCAGCCTTTTTGTACTCATCGCCACTCTTTGTGCCCCTACCAGATATAATAAGTGGAGTTCTAGCCTCATCAATTAAGATACTATCTACCTCATCGATAATGGCGAAGTGATATCCTCTAGCCACTCTATCCTCAGCCCTCATAACCATATTGTCTCTTAGGTAGTCGAAGCCCAATTCGTTATTTGTGCTATATGTGATATCACAATCGTAAGCAGCTTTTTTCTGCTCAGGGGTCATATCGTGATTAGATATACCTACGGTTAATCCTAGGAACTTAAATATCTTACCCATCCACTCGCTATCACGACCAGAAAGATATTCGTTGACGGTTACAATGTGTACACCCTTGCCCTCTAGAGCAACAAGATATGCTGGTAATGTTTCAACTAGTGTTTTACCTTCACCAGTTTTCATCTCGGCAATTCTGCCCTGAAACAATGCAATACCACCTAAAATTTGAACGTGGTAGTGCCTCTTACCAATAACTCTTTCACTAGCCTCTCTAACACAAGCATAAGCATCTGGCAAAATATCTATACTCTTCTCGCCATTTGCTAGTCTATCCTTTAGAACCTGAGTAGTGCCCTTAAGTTCCTCGTCGCTCATAGCCTTATACTTATCCGATAGAGCCTCGACCTTACTGGCAATCTTCTCCAATTTCTCTACATTTCTAGTATTATCAGATTTAAAAATCTTTCCCCAAAAACCCATTTCTTCTCCTAAAAATATTGTTAGCACCGAGCATATAAAATTTGCCCCATACTTCCAATTATAATAATGTCTGTAGATATTCTACCATTATTGCCTAAAAACTCAAAACAAATTAATAATAATTATATTATTAAAGGTCATAAAAATAGACAAATAAAGCAAAATTTAGCCAAATTGAACGATACTTTTCAAACAATATTATTTACTGAAAACAAAATAAAAAGAGTTAGCGCCATATCCAAAAACACTAACTCTAATTATATATATTTACTCATTCTATGCTAATCCTAGCTCTCGCTAGACACATTCCATACACCGACTTTGCACCAGCCTTAAGAAGAGTATCCGATACTTGCGCCATAGTAGAGCCAGTAGTATAGATATCATCTATGACTAGTATGGACTTACCCTTTATGGCATATTTGTCCACCACTCTGAAAGCACCCTCTAGATTGGTCTTTCTATTCTCTCTGCTAAGACCCGTTTGATGGGGAGTATTGATAACTTTCTCTATAATATTATATCTAACCTTGCCGGTATAATCGGCAATATCCTTTACCAGGATATCACTTTGATTAAAGCCTCTTTCCTTTTCTCTAGATTTATGAATAGGCATAGGAATAATTATGTCGCAAGGAATATCGCATTTAATAAATTTATCTAGCATTATTATAGAGAATGCTTCACCAATGTGTCTCCTGCCATACTTTTTGAATGCTAAAATCTTATCCCTAGTGGCTCCGTCATAATCCAAAACACAATAATTTTTAGTAAAAGAATGTAAATCTTTTGAGCAATCTATACAAGTATCTTCCTCTAGCACTCTGCCACCACACT
>CAYTNS010000011.1:0-9380 GCA_964439345.1 uncultured Christensenella sp. | reverse complement strand
AAATCTTTTGAGCAATCTATACAAGTATCTTCCTCTAGCACTCTGCCACCACACTTAATGCAAGTCTTGCCCGTTATATATGGTAGTTTAATCAGGCACTCACTACAAATAGATATGCCACTATCGCACTCTTCGCCACAGAAAATGCATTTGATATTGCCAGGGAAGAATATATCACTTATTCTCATAAGGCTCTCCATCTAATTGCAAGAAATATTTAAGCATGGTATATCTAACTGTCTCGTATTTATTTTTTACCATTCTAGCAATACATTGCTTAGTGCCTATTAGCACAACCATCTTTTTTGCCCTAGTAACAGCAGTATATAATAGGTTTCTAGTAAGTAGCATTGGAGGACCAGCAACTACTGGGATAATAACCACATCAAATTCACTGCCTTGGCTCTTGTGAATAGTAATAGCATAGCTTAGGGTTAGTTCTCCTAGGTCATTTTTTATATATCTAGCAATCCTGCCATCTTCGAATGCTACAATTACTTCATTAGTTCTAATATCTATATCCTTAATTACTCCGATATCGCCATTGAATACACCTGCTCCAAACAAGCCCTCTTTCTCCCACGACCTCTCGTAGTTATTGGTAATCTGCATTACTCTATCGCCCACTCTATATATTACTCTATCGGTCGCAAGTTCACTTTTTGATAAACTCTGTGGATTCAATCTCTCCTGCAATTGGCTATTAATATTATCTATACCAACCACACCACTCTTCATTGGAGCTAGTACCTGTACAGCACTACTCTCGATATTTAAGTATTTCGGTATCCTAGTGGTACACATATTGATAATGCTATCTAGTACACCACTATTATCTTCCTTATTTTCAAAAAAGAAATCTTTGCTCTTATTATCTAATTTCGGCATCTGACCATTATTGATAGCGTGGGCATTAACGATGATTAGACTATCCTCGCTCTGTCTATATATTTGGGTAAGTTTGACGGTAGCAAAGCAACCACTCTCTAATATATCTCCTAGCACATTACCAGCACCAACCGATGCTAATTGGTCTTTATCGCCAACTAGTATTAATTTCGCGCCCCTTTTGATAGCTCTAACTAGATAGTACATTAGCATACTATCCACCATACTGACTTCGTCTACGATTATAGCATCGTAATTAAGCTTGGTTTGGGAATTGCACAAAAATCTATTATCTTCGCCACCCGTCATCTCCAGTGCTCTATGGATAGTACTGGCATCTTCTCCCGTACTTTCACTTAATCTTTTGGCAGCCCTACCGGTAGGAGCCATTAGTTTTACCCTCTTGCCCATACTTTTGAGTATCTGCAATATACATTTAACTATAGTAGTTTTACCTGTACCTGGACCACCAGTTATAATAGAAACCGAATTATTAATGGCTATTCTAACTGCCTCTTTTTGATTCTCGTGCATCTCGATTTTATTGATAGTCTCGTACATCTTTATATCTTGATTAATATCAAAATCCACCGGTGCTCTATCGCCATCTAGCAAAAGTAAACTATCGGCTAGTACCTTTTCTATCTTGTAGTACTGACTAAGGGCGACCACTTCCTCATCGTCAATGGTCAAAAACTTAACATAGCTCTCTAGTGCTAGGTTTTCTAGTATGCCCTCAGCTCTTTCCTCGACATTAGGGATATTAAGTAGGTCAAAAATCCCCTCGATTAATGCCACCTTTTGCATATAAGTATTGCCATTCTTATCGGAATTTTCCTTTAGGATATGCAATATCCCTGCTCTAATCCTATAATCACTATTCTCAGCTACCCCTAGTGACATTGCGATTTTATCGGCAGTGAAAAAGCCTACACCCTCGACATCTTCTACTAATTTGTATGGATTGTTTTTAAGGATATCTAGCGTTCCCTCGCCATAATTATTATATATCTTGATAGCAAGGTTAGTACTAATATGATGTTCCTGCATAACCATTACGGCATCTTGCATCATATGCACTTCTTCATAAGCCTTGCATATCTCCATCGCCTTTTTGGAACTAACATTCCTACACTCGGCTAGTCTTTCGGGGCTGTATCTAATAATATCTAGGGTATTCTTGCCAAACTTATTTACAATATTCATAGCAGTTACTGGTCCAACCCCTGGGATAAGTCCACTACTAAGATATCTAATTAGTCCCTCGGTAGTATCGGGTGGACTGAGTTTAACTTGAGTTACAGCAAATTGCTCACCGTACTTTTGATTAAGTACGAATTTGCCGTCCATTTCCACCCATTCCCCCTCATTAATAATAGGGAATTTGCCCGTACAGGTAACTAATTCATCATTAAAAGAAACAAGAACGACAGTATAATTATTATCTTCGTTCCTGTATATAACCTCTTGAATTGTTCCCTTAATAGTCGTTAAATCCTTAAGTTTAGTCATCTACTCAATATCTTCTATTTCTTTACCTGCTATATGCTCTAGGTAATTTTTTATCAGTTGAAATAATTCTCTATTCTCTAGATAATTGGCTGGGGCGAAGTAATTCACTCTACCCTCAATAAAGCACTCTTGGGCTACCTCTCTAGCATGTGCACTATCTTCATCGTATACACATATAGATAATCCACCACCACTTTTAACAGTTTTGAATGATGGAATATCTGTTTGGCTATCGCCTAGATATATCATATTCTTAAATGACATAACATCGCTATCAGCCATCTTCTTATTAACCTCGATTAATGAGCCTAGATTGTCTATAGCACCTTTCCTAACCCTATAAATAAATTGAGTCTTAGTAGTGTAATTAGCTACCTGACAAGGCCAGATTGCTTCGCCATCTCTATAGTAATAATTGCAACCATAAATCCTTTTGAATTTATCTGCAATCTTTGAGCCCTCCACTATTTCCTTAAGTCCCGAACTAATGATATAGTGCTCAACCTCTAGTCCTAATGATTTTCCCACAGCATTGATTTTGTCAAACCACTCGGTTACACCATCGTAAAAGTCGATATTCTCGCCACATTTACGCAAATACTCCCTAGTAAGCTTTACCCCATGCTCTCTAGCAAATTCTAGTGTGCCTAGCATATTACATAAACACATATCAAAATCGGTATCGGCATATCTATCATCACAAGCCTTAAAAAACTCTAGAGCATTATTAAAGCCCAAATCTTTAGCTAGTTTCCCCTCCTGCATAAAGCCTCTAGATAGTGTGCAATCAAAATCATAAAATAGTGCAACTCTATTTTTATCCATTAACCCTTTTTAACCTCTTCCAAAATTATATTTAATACCTCTTCTTGAGTAAGATTGGTGGTATCTAGTACAAAGGCATTTTTAGGAATGCAAAGGGGAGCAATATCTCTAGACATATCCCTCTCGTCCCTCTCTATTAAGTCTGCCTTGACCTCTTCCACCGACATACTCTTATCCGAATTCTGAAGCCATCTTCTCTTTGCTCTAGTCTCCACATCGGCAGTTAGATAAAATTTATATTCGGCATCGGGCAAAACATAACTGCCTATATCTCTACCCTCTATAGTACAGCTAAACTTTCTAGCAATCTCCCTCTGCATATCGGTCATTTTTACCCTAAGAGCAGGTAACCTACATACAATAGATGCTCCTTGAGATATTTCCGATGTCCTTAGCTCCTCGCCATAGAATTTACCATTGACACCCGTTCTTTGCTCACCCCTATCTAATTCGACATTGATATCTATACTATCTAGCATTGATTCAATCTTTTGGGTATCATTGTAGTCTACCCCTTGGGTCTTTAGATAATAAGCCACTGCCCTATACATAGCGCCAGTATCCAGTCTAGTAATTCCTAGTGCATCGGCAACCATTTTGGATATAGTAGTCTTGCCACTTCCTGCAGGGCCATCAATTGTAATATTATAAATCTTATCCATTTTTTCTTAAACTCCTTCTTAGTCTTATAGATTTTACCACATCTAACGCCCTTTTTACAAACAATTAAACTAAATATTTTCAAACATTTGTTTGATTAATCCAAATAATAAAAAATCCTTGTATGTAAACTAAATACACACAAGGAAATTTACCTTTATAATAATGATTCGGGAGAATATCCATCTCTAATAGATTCCAGTTCAGTCATAATATCCTTTAATGGCATTCTAGGGATATACGAATTGCTCTCCATATTATATAGTCCATTTTCTACCATTCTAGATAGTGACCACGCAACCATCTGAGATACGCAATCGGCATTATCGGATTTTTTGTAAACAGTATTTATCTCCGACTTAGGCTCTGCTAGTCTAGATAGCCCCTCGCTATTCCTCTCTAGCCAATCCCAATTAAAATCTCTCTTTAGATATCCAATGGAATGCTCATTGATAGAAGTTCCAAACGCATTCAAAAGTTTCTGAGAAAATACATTTACGGTTTCTGCCATCTCTTTATTTTCTCTACCCCAAAATTCGCCCTTGGGAAAGTATCTAAGCTCTATCCCTTTGTACTTGTGCATAGCACCCTCTTTCTCTAGTAGTAGCCTACGATAATTACCCATAGAAAAATCAAATTTGGAATCAAATCTAATAGTCGGAATAGCGCTATAACAACCGTGTTCGGGAGCATAAGTAACCTGCCCCAAAGCACTTATCATTTTATCTATCTCTTCTTCTGAATAGTTTCTTTTTAATAAACACTTTTTAAATTCGTCAATTATTTTATTTACCTCTATTGCTCCGTGGCAAAAAGTGAAAAATGTTACTTGAGCCAGTCCCCTACAGGCCTCGTCCACACTTAGCCTCTCACCCTTTTTGTCTACACACTTTTGCATAAGAAGTTTACTAGCAATAGCTCTTTCGGTACTTTTATTAAAGCTACCCCTTAAATCGTCCTCGTCCTCAATGCCATAAGCAAAAGATAATATGTGGATATCGGCTCTAGCACCATTATCTCCCTTATTTTTATTGCCCTTATATAGCAAACTAAGTAGGTTATCGGCTAGAGCACCTTGTCTCGCTGCCGATTCAACATCGTAGGTCATATTGCCACCGAAAACTATTACAGTGTGTCCCTGCATTTTGTATGTGTCGGGATTAATCTCTTTTAAGTAGCACCCTCTATCCATACTGATTATCTCTCCTGCCACAGGGTCTTTGTAATATGAATATTTACTTACAAAACTATCTAGCATACTAGAATATTGCTCTAATATATTCATTTTTCACCTCCCCAAAACTTTTAAATACTTATCTATAGATTTCGCAATCTTCTCTTTCTTTTAAACATTTATCTAATATATCTTTCTTCTCTTTTTCGGTTAGGACATCTACCTCTGGCAAAATATACTCCACCCCGTAGTAATCCATACTGCCCAGTATCTCCATAACCTCTTCTATGCTACCTGCACTGCTAACTCTATACACCACATCGCTATAATTTTGCAATTTAGTCTTACCTAAAATAAATTCGTGGGTCATAGATTTAGCCTTAGCCATATCTGCAACAATTCTTTTGTCATCATCGGTAAAGGTCTTACACTCTTTCACTAAATCCTTAGCCCCGAAATAATTACGCCCCTCAAATAGGTCGAGAGTAGACCTAAATGTGTCACTTGAGCGCATCTCAATCTCTCTAATTCTACTAACCATTGTGGAATAGAATGGCTTACTCTTTTCCTCTTCCTTTGCTTCCCAATCTTTTTGCAATTTACCCATAATCGCTATGACCTCGCTGTAGGATAGAGGATATTTTTTATTTGCACTATCTACAATGCTAAGAAGGGTAATCTTTGCATTATCTTTATCTAAAAATTGGGATAGATAGGATATTTCTTCTAGAGTGGTGGCATCTTTAATTTTAAGAATCAATTCCGATTGAGACCCCTGCCATCTATTTTCTTCCCTATCTTTTGCTCTCTTATCTCTAGCACACTTAAGGGCAACCTTTTCGTTATCGGTTAAGAACGGAACAAATGACAACATCTCATCTAGATAATAGTAATTATTCCTTTCAAAGATATGTGCTACTTCTAGGAAAGTTTTGGCCTTGCAAAGCTCAGCATACATAACGCTCTTGGGCTCTCTATATGTACTCCTAGTAGCACCAGTATTTATATCTATATTCCTTTTGTACTTATCTCTACTAAAAGCCGTCCTACGAGCTTTTGCTTTATATTCTTCGCTCTTGGCTAGTTGCTTTTCGCTAAATGCTTCCTTAATAGATAGTAGTTCTTCCTCTAAATCGGAATAAAAATTATTAGCAATATATTTATCTGACGAAAGATTTTCTATGCTATTATTTACAGCCCTAGATAATGCCCACGCCATCATTTGCGACACACAATCGGCATTCTCCGATTGCATAGCTTTGCCACCCCTAATAGTAGGTCTAATCTGCCAATTTTCATCTCTCTCGATGTAACTTACATAGTGTTCATTACCCATTTCATCAAAGGCATTAAGCAAACCCGAAGAAATTATATTAATTCCTCCCGAAGTAGCCCCTACTCTATACTTTCCATACATTGAACGAGGTTTATCCACACTCAACATTATGCCATCTAGTTTCCTGCCATCGTCTTTTAACATCTCTACTGCCATATCTCCAACCGTCTGGTCCTTGGTACTAATGGCTCTAACAGTAGGCAGATAACTCCTATCCTCCCTGTCATAAGGTGCATAAGACACATGCATAGTGGCATTATTAATCATCTTGATTTCTTTATCGCCATAGCCCAATTTCTTAAGCCTATAATTAAGGGTCGCAATTATCTCGTTTACTTCATTTGCTCCCATACAGTATGAAAAGAAACTAACCTGTGACATATTTTTCATAGCCACATTTATATCTAGCCTATTGCCACTATTATCGGTAAACATAGGTAAAAGGGTATTATCTACAAATCCATCTATAAAAGGTCTATCCAATGTACCTGTCTCACCCGAAAATGTCTCTCTAGCATATTTAAAACCGACTAAATCAACCCTGTCGGAAATCTTATCCTTTTTACCCCTATTAATTAGGTGCAAAAAACGCTCGGCTTGTTTGCAAAAGCCATTTGCATCTTGCAAAGAAAGAGTGCCATTGCCACTCAAGCAAAAAACAGTAGGCTTAGCTACTTTATACCCATCTAGATATAGTTTTTCCCAGTGAAAATCTTGGCTTAAATTTCTCTTGCCAAATTCTACTCTGCTAAGATTTTGCTCTTTTCTCACCTTTGCCATTTCGCACCCCACATATTATTTAGTATATTATATCATATTAAATATTTGTAATTCAATAGGGAAGCTAAATTTTTGATATCCTATTTTTTAAAAAATATTTATTTAAAGTCCCCATTTGCCCCTCTATTTACTATAGTCAAAACGGCAATTCCCTTGACAGATAAAATTGCTTATCTTAAAATATTTATAATGTAAAAATCTCTTAAAAGATATTAACAAATTATCACAAAGATTTTAAATAATCGCATGACAAATAAAGCAATTCAAAAAAGCCTAGGATTTGCTATTTTAAAAAAGGAGCAGATATGTCAAAGGAAGAAAATGTAATAAATTACTATGCAACCTGCAACAAACTAAAGGATACTATCCGAACGGGCTGGAAAGACTGGAATGTTCAAAAGGAGAGACTTGAGAGTGTTGCTGAGCATATTTTCGGCGTACAGATGTTGGCAATCGCGATGAAATCGGAATATCAGTACGATATAGACATTCTAAAAGTAATATATATGTTGGCTATCCACGAACTAGGCGAAACAATCATAGGCGACCTAACACAATTCCAAATATCCAAAAAGGAAAAAGAAAAACTAGAACATCGTGCTGTTCATCAAATATTAGATGGACTATTAGACGGCGACAAGATAGAAGAATTATTTCTAGAATTTGATGCCCATAGCACCAGCGAGGCGATGTTTGCCTATCAGTGCGACAAATTGGAGTGCGATTTGCAATGCAAATTGTATGACGAAAAAGGCTATGTGAATTTAAACAACCAAAAAAACAATAACACAAAAGAAAATAAAAGGGTCAAAGATTTGCTAAAATCGGGGGCTTCGTGGTCAACAATGTGGCTACAATTTGGACAACAATCCTATCCTTATGATGAAAATTTCTTAGCCATTTCAAACTATGCAATGGAGAATAAAATAAGCAAAAACAGTGAAGATAAAATGTAATCTTTATTAGTTACAAAAAAAATCAATTCTAATAAGAACATTTTAATAAAATATGCACCGGCAAAATATCTTTGCATTTATGGGAAAAATAATCCCCTATAAATTAAAAACTGCATATTCTAAAATGTTTACAATTAAAAAATACAACAAGGAAAAATCTATGAAGAAAAAATTAATTTCTTTCCTTTTCTTAATCTTAATAGTGGGGTGTGGAATTATGAGTGCCTGTACAAATAAAAACTTGCCATCTTTGGGCAACACGGTAATTATAGGAGATAGTTACTCAACATTTGAGGGATATATTCCAGAGGATTATGCTAGTTGGTATACAAAAAACGCCTCTTATACCGATGTCAATGCAGTTAGTCAAACTTGGTGGCATAGTGTTATATCCAAAACCAAATCCAACCTAGTTTTAAACTCCAGTTACTCGGGCTCTACTATATGCAATACTGGCTATGACGGTGAGGATTACTCTGATATCTCTTTTGTTAGCAGAGTGCAAGGACTTACCCAATCGGGATATCTAGTAAATAACAAGGTTGATACTATAATAATTTATGGTGGACTAAATGACTACTGGGCAGAAGTGTCAACCGGTCAAATAGACTATGAAAATAAGGAAGAAAGAGACCTTTACTGCCTATACCCTGCCCTAATACACATCTTTGATTTACTTACAAAAAATGTGCCTGATGCGAATATTATTTTTATCGTAGAAGAGACCATTAGTAATAATATAAAGAACAATTTATTCGCCATATGCTCCCACTACGATGTAGATGCAATAGAGCCTAGGAGCATATCCAAAAGAAATTCTCACCCAGATATAATAGGCATGTCGCAAATCTCCTCGCAAATAGTATCCCACTTGCAGGAGTCGGATAGGTATAATAATTTTTGAGAATGTTGATTTTTATAATACCCTCGCAATGCAAAAGACAATATTATTATTTATTACAACAAAAAAGTGACTTATATAAGTCACTTTTTTATTTCAAATATATTCTTCTTAAAAAGCGTTTTAAGGGTCTGGGAGATGCCACATTTACTTTTTTAAATCCAACATATTCTGTGGTTACGTGGCAAATCTCCGATTGACGCCCGAGCCCCTTAATACTATGAGACTTTATCATTATATACAAAAAGATGACCCACTAGGGTCATCTTTCTTTTAATAAATCCGTTTAAAATACGGTTTTAGGGTCTGGGGAATCCGAACCCCAGCAGTTTCTTTTGTAACTTTTCT
>CAYTNS010000010.1:27122-40375 GCA_964439345.1 uncultured Christensenella sp. | reverse complement strand
TGCCTAATAACCAATCCAAAAACACAATATGTAGTACAATGGCGCAGAGACAGGGATTTGAACCCTGGGTACATTTCTGTACACAGCCGTTCCAAGACTGCACGTTCGACCACTCCGACATCTCTGCAAATATTAAGGTAGTGAAAAAGATTTCACTAGGTATATTTTACAATAAATTTAATTTTGTTGCAATAGTATTTGTGATGTTTTTTATTTTTTTTACTTTTAATGGAATATAAATATATGTAAGCCGATTAATCGACAATATTCTACATAGTGTAAAAAATTTTTTAAAAAACTTTATTTCATTTATTTGCGTGGCAAAAAAGAATTGTTTATAATATAAAAAGAAAGGCAAGGATTTACACAAACCTTTATAATTGGACAATGACACTAGTAATATGAGTATATTTATGTGATAAAGTGCCCATAGAGAAATAATAGATGATAATTAAAGTTGACCCAGTAAGGGCTACTTTATAAAAATAAGGACACTTTATTATAGAGGTGTCCTTTTGCGTCTTTTTAAGGGGTAAAAATTGCTTTTGGGGGTTCTAGGAAAATCCTAGAACAAATTAAGGGAGGATATTTATGAAAAACAAACTAAAAAAATTAACACTAGGAGTACTATCTGCAGCTGTAGTAACGGGAGCAACAATGACAATGACAGGCTGTGGAGACAAAAACGAGGATAAATTGCAGGTAATGAATTTATCTGTAAATCCAGGGATTGAATTTATAGTAGATAAGGACGATAAAGTAGTGTCTGTTACTGCAGATAATGAAGATGGTGTATATATCCTAAGTAAATTTACCGATTTTACTGGAATGAGTGCTAAAGATGCTGCTTTAAAATTTTTGGAACTATCTGAGCAATACGGCTTTGTAGTTAGTGGCTCGGTAGATAACGAAAAAATTACTATTTCTGTATCTGGTCAGGGTGCAGAAGACCTATACAAAGATGTTAAAAAGGCGATTCAGTCTAAAGTAAGTGCTCTAGGTATGCAAATAGCAGATTTAGTTAAAGTAACCGAGGCAGAATTAGAGGATTTAATCGAGGAGTGCTATCTAAATTATACAGAGAGCGAGATTAAAGACCTAAGCGAAGAAAGAATGTTAGAACTTTTGCAAAAATCTAGAGAAGAGACTAAAGGTCTATTTACCGAGGACGAGAGACTAGAGTACTACAAAGAAAGAGCTATGGAGATACTCAATGCTAAGATTGAAACGGTTAGTAACTATCTAGAAAGTAACCAACACTTGGCTAATATTCCTCTAGTACAAACTGCAATTGATAGCTTCAATACTTTAAAAGAGACGGTTGGCGATGCTTATGATAGAGTAATGGATACTCTAGATAGTGCTCTAGCATCATTTAAGACCAATAGAGATGAGTATATCGAGCAAAAGAAGGCTTACTTGGAGGCTGTAGAAGCATACAAACAAGCTTTGGCTGACACAAATGCTACAAATGTAGAGCAATTAAAACAAACCATGGAGGATTTAAGAGCTACTGCCAAAGATACTTGGGAAGAAGTTGAGGGCGAATTGGCTACTGCTAAAAATAATCTAATTTCGGGATTGAGAACGGGTGTAAATACTCTTCTTAGTCAATTAAACCACAATATTGATTTATTAGTACAAAATATTGAGGGACTGTCTGCTACAGATATCGAGAATGAGATTAATCAGGCTATCGATACATTAAAGACTACCCATACAAATAATGCAACCAATCCTTGGGAGACAACAAACAATAACTAATTAAGATATTAATTGATATTTGATATATAAAAAGGCAAGATTTTAGTCTTGCCTTTTTTATATTTTTTTATCTAAGATATTCACATATTTAAAATGTTTGTGGATAACTTTATTTTGCAAAGTATGCAACTCCCACAGCACCCGAACCTATGTGAGTGCCAATTGTTGCACCTAGGGTATGACCGGCGATATTTAGGTGGTCAGCACCGTAAATTTCTTCGGTTGTGGTGATGAAATTCCCATAATTGCTAAGGTCGTTACCCGAATTAATATATGCGTGTGGCATACTTAGGTCTACACCCTCTTTTTTCACTTGGTCTACTATATATGCAAAGGCTTTCTTTATTCCTACACATTTGCCTATTACTTTTATTTCCCCACCTATTACACCTATCATGGGCTTAATATTTAGCATTCCACCTATTAGGGCAGTAGCTCCCGAAATTCTGCCACCCATTTTTAGATATTTTAGGGTGTCTATCATAGCGATTACTCTTACTCTGTGTTTAACTTTCTCTATTTTCTCGGCAATCTCACTAGCATTAAGCCCTTGGTCTCTAAGGATTATAGCATACTCGGCTAGTATTCTCATTCCGGTTGAGGCATTTAGGGTGTCTACTACCGATACCTTGCCACCGAAGTCCTCGGCAGTAAGTCTAGCATTATTGTATGTTCCCGAAATCTTTGACGATAGACTAAGGTATATAACATCTGAGCCATCGGCAGTGTGCTTAGTAAATTCTTCATTAAATCTGTAATTATTTATCTGTGAGGTCTTGGGTAAATTTTTGGCTACCTCTAGTTTTTCGTAAAAATCGTGAGCCGATATGGTATCTCCGTCCATATATGTTTCACCATCGAAATTAACCTCGATTGGCAGTAGTATGATACCTAGCTTTTCAGCCTCAATCTTATTTATATCTGAGCCCGAATCGATTAGTATTTTAGTCGGCATTTGGCTTTCCTCCGTCGTATAATTTGCATATTTTTTCTAGATTGTCACTGATGATACTCATACATTCGTACATAATCTTTCTTTTCTTATCTTTGATTTCCATTCCAGCCACATCTAGGATATTATCTATCTTTTTGCATATTGCTTTGGCTGTAACTTTACCTTTATCAGTTAGGGTAAGCATAGCATTGTATTTTTTCTTTTTTGTACTGGAGCAAACAATGTACCCATTCTCCTCTAGATACTCTATAGACCTAGATATAGTTGCCTTATCCTCTTGCCCTATGTCACATAGAGTAGTGGCAGTGGTTTTGCCAATTTTATATAAATAATATAGACAGGTAACATGAGGTCCTTTCAAATCAAATTCCCTCATTTCTTCCGATTTAATTCTTTTTATACTTCTATTTAGTTTGGTTATTAAAACGGTGAAGTCTCTGTATCTTTCTACCATCTTTCCCTCCTGTTGTAAAATCAACAAGTCCATAATAGCACTTAATTGCTCTTAAGTCAATCAAAAAGATATATAATGTTGTATTAGGCTTGTTTTAATGATGTTAGAGCCAAAAAATAGCCTAATATTCCTGTTTTTTACTCTTGTTGATTTCTCAAAAGGTTGCATTAGGGGTATTTTATTACGAGTTATTATTTATAAACGTGCTATTTTATATGTTTTTTTAGCCCAATTCTTGCAAAAATCTAGTAGGAGAAAATTAATTTGTGTGTTAAACTAGTGGGGTAAAAAAGATATTTACAATTACATTGTAAAAATAGGAGACGGTATGAATTATAATTATGATGTTGCAATAATCGGTGCTGGTCCAGCCGGACTATTTACAGCATACGAGGTTATTAAGAAAAATCCAAAATTAAAAGTTGTTCTTATGGACAAGGGTAAATTAGCTGAGAATAGGGGTTGCCCTATGAAGACTTCGGGCAAATGTGCCAATTGTGTGCCTTGCCAAATACTATCTGGTTATGGTGGAGCAGGTACTTTTTCCGATGGTAAATTAAATTTCATTCCTAAGCTAGGTAAATCAGACCTCTTTAAATATATGAGTGAGAGTGAGGCATACAAATTAATTGATGAAACCGAGGAGATATTTAATCAATTCGGAATGGACGCTGAGGTTTATCCAAAGAGCAGTGAGGAGAGCGAGAGATACAAGGAATTAATCACTCTAAAGGGTGCTAGATTGCTACTTATTAAGCAAAAGCATTTAGGCTCAGATAATTTGCCTACTTATATCAAAAATTTCACCGATTACATTAGAGACCAAGGTGTTGAGGTGCTAGAAGATACTGATGTTACAGATATTGTAGCCGATGGTGAGGGTAATGAGGTTAAGTATAAGCATAGAGGCAAGGAATTATCTTTCACTGCTAAATATGCCGTAGTTGCCCCAGGTAGAACGGGTGCTGAGTGGACACAGAAATTGCTAGATAGATTGCATATTCCATACAATTCCCAAAGTATTGAGATTGGTGTAAGGGTAGAGACTAGGAAAGAGGTTCTAAGGCAGATAACCGATGTTATCTATGACCCAACTATATTTATTAAGACCAAAACCTATGGTGACGAGATTAGAACATTCTGTACTAACCCAGGTGGCTATGTAACCAAGGAAAATTACAATGGCTACATTTGCGTAAATGGTCACGCTCTTAAAAATGAGAAATCTAATAATTCCAATTTTGCCTTTATTAGCAAGGTTAATTTAACCGAGCCGGTTACTAATACAAGGGAATTTGGTGAGTCTATCGCGAGAATTGCTAATGTATTAGGGGATAAAAAGCCTATTATCCAAACCTTAAGAGACTTAAGAAATGGCAGAAGAAGTGATTGGCATAGAATCAATAAGGGCTTTGTAGAGCCAACTCTAAAGGATTGCGTTGCAGGAGACCTAGCTCTAGTAATGCCTTATAGGATAATCACTAATATTTTAGAGGGATTAGAAGAACTAGATAAAATAATCCCAGGTGTTAATAATGACGAGACTTTACTTTATGGTCCAGAAATCAAATTCTTCAGTAATGAAGTAGAGACAGATAATAAATTTAAAGCAAAAGACAAAAATATCTACTTTATAGGCGATGGAGCTGGTAAGTCGGGTAATATAGTA
This sequence comes from uncultured Christensenella sp., assembly GCA_964439345.1. Taxonomy (GTDB): domain Bacteria; phylum Bacillota; class Clostridia; order Christensenellales; family UBA1242; genus UBA11490. The sequence goes on along the minus strand of CAYTNS010000010.1, from coordinate 35,533 downwards.
GTTGCAGCTGCAACTGGACTAGTCGCTGCTAGAGATATTGCAGATAGAATAGAAAAATAATGATTTTATTTAGGCACACATTTTTATGAAGGCTTATAACGGGGAGAATTGTACTATTACATATTTGGGCTCATCAAAAATAATTATAGAGGTTACAGGCGAAGAATAATCCCTGAGTGTGACTAATTATTGCTTTTAGTTTCATAAAACAAACGAATAATATTTGAGCTTTAACCCCAGATATTTTGGATAAAAATAGTGCTTTAAATAAATAAAAATGAATCCTAGTATAAATGCTTACAGGGTTCATTTTTTTGTGCATATTAGGGGCTAAAAGTCTTAAAATGGGGTATTTACATTTGAGACTATCTATGTTATACTCTAGTTGGTTAAATTAAAGGGGATAATATTATGGGGAATGAAAATAGATTAAAAAATATTATAGATAAATGTGATAATCAAGATTACCTAAATGGTTATAGGGAAAGTAAATCCAATTTTGATATCGCTTGTGCTAAACTCATTACAGCTACCACTCTTATGCCTAGTATGGATATGGGCTATGATTTTATCAGAAATGACGAGGGTAAAGTGTATTTGTCTTTCTTCCCAACTGGTAGGAATAGGGGGTATTTTGATGAGCACATTATTGAATTGGATAGGAATGTTGTTAGAAATCTTCAATTAAATTCGCTTATCCGTGATATGGGTAGAATGATGAAGCACGAGGGAACTCTAAGCGAGGAAGATAATATGCTTAGAACGGACGATATTTTGATGTCGGCATTGAATGATTCGGCTTGGAGAAAAAAGTACAATTACAATGGCAAATCGGCTCTTTCCGATAGGGTGGCTGATGCAACCTTGAGACTAAATACATTTAGAAAGATTCTAAATAGTGGCAGGAATGAATCGGTTCACAATAGCTTCTTTACAACAGTGATAGGTTCTCTTAATTACATCACAAATTATGCCGATATTGAGAGCAGTAAATTGGGACTAAGTGAAAAGGAGTACTTTAAGAAAACTGACGATATCGAGAAACTAAATAAACTAATTAGAACCAATGAACAATGGGGAGATAATGTAGCTTTCTGTGATAGCATTTGTGCAAAGAGCAAAGGGGATAATGATAGGGCAGAAAAATTGGCTGATATTTATCTAAATAGATATATCTCCGAAATTCATTCTAATCTGCTAAATATGGGACTTGTAAGTACTAAAGATAAAAATATGTAAGTAGATAGTACAAGTCTGTACTTGCATTAAATAAAAACATATTTAGCAATAAATAGAAAGTTATTTAGTATTGAATAAAATCCTATTAAATATGTGACAAAATATTTTTATAAAATAAATATGTGATGACAAAATCGGTAAAATAAATATGTGAAAAAAGAAAAATACGCTTAAAATTTGATTAAGCGTATTTTTTAAGTTATTTAATTTTCAGAATCGTCTGAGTCTTGAGGAATGCTTTCTTCACCGGTTTCCATAGTATCTAAATCTTCTGTAGGTTCATCGGTTACAGTTGGGTTAACCTCGGTCATTTCTACCTCTATAGGATTATCCACCTCTTCAAACATTTCCTCGGCTAGGTTTTTAACTTCCTCTTGCTTTTCTTTTTCTATCTTTTCTTGCTCTACTTGTTTTAGATTTTCTTGCTTAGCTTCTAATTCTTCTTTGGCACTAGCAAGTTTTTCTTTCTCTTTTTCGAGTTTCTCTTTTTCTTTAGCAAGTTTTTCTTTTTCTTTAGCAAGTCTATCTAGTTCTTTTTCGTCCTCTTTCTTTTGTTGCTGTTGTAAACTAGCAATAACTTCTAGAGGCAACATGTCGTTATTCTCATTGACAATTTGTCCGTCAACAATTTTAATCTTCTTCTTTTTCTTCTTAAGGTCGCTCTTCTCTTTGTAGAAGTTGTCACCATCTTGCGACTGGAAGTATACGCCTACGATTCTTTTTAGTTTGCTTTGAAGTAGACTATATGCTGCTCTCTTTCTAGCACCACCAACTATTTTTTCGGTGTTATTAGATTCGATAAATACATTGTATGCTCTTATCCTTCCGGCATTATCTATGATAGTGATTCCATCAAAGTCTAGCATTGTGGTGAATACATCGGCATAACTTCTTAACACATTTTCATCGAACTTATTGCTTCTCATAAATAACTTTGCAAATTCGATAGGTTCTTTTAACCAAGTGCCATCGGCTAGGAATCCATTCTTATCCTTAAATTCTTTGTCTACGACCAAACATATAGTTCCGTGCAAATCTTTTAAGCATCTTTGGAAAGTATTGAAAAGTAGATTTCTAATATCTTGCAATTTTCTAGGAGTGGTTTTAATTTTGGAAACACACGCCTCAACGAATTCGTAAATCTCATTTTCCCAATTGTATTCATTGCCCGAGTTTAGGTTGAAGCATATAGATACAGTATTGCCTCTAGCACCTTGCAATTTAATTACACCACCACCAACTACACTTAGGATTACTAAGTTAGTTCTTTTGGCAATATTATCTAGAGTATCCTTTTGGGTTAGGGTCTGTATTAATGATTTTTCCTTAATACTGGTTAGCCCCTTTATAATTCCATACTCTACACCGTTATCTGTAAAGCTTATATAGATATACCAGCTACTCTTGCAGAAAACCATTAGGGCTTTGATGTGTGCTTTGAAATTAGATGTGTCGGCATCTTCGTAGAAGATTATTTTTTTAGACCCAGGGACATTTTTTGCTACAGAATTAATATTGCTGGTGATTATAATGTTTGGTCTAATTTTTTGCCCCTCTTCTTCGTAATTGACCCATTTGTAAAAGTTACTAATGAATAGGTCGATGTCTGTTATTTGTAGACTCGGAAATTCTACAGAAAATAATTCCAATACATTCTTTCGCGCGTCTTCAAAAAATACTCTTCTCTCCATAGCCTCTCCTTCCTCTGTGTATTTGTATACATTTATTTATCCATCAATTGTGATTTCAGTAAAATCCGTAAAACCTAATTACTCTATGATTTTAGGCTGATACCCAAATTTTTGGCTTATATATTTATATACACAATTTATGTATATTAATTCATTTTTCAAGGGTATTATATCACATTTTTTTTAGAATGCAATGGCAATCTTAAATATTTTTAATTAAATTTGCGATTTTTTTGCTATTTACAATGTTTTTTTGATGATATACTCACTATTTACTACCGACCATAGTTGTGGGAAGAAATTATTGATATTCCATACGCTTATTCCTGCTAGGTTAAAATCCTTTACTAAGTTTAGCTTGGATAGATAACTTCTGGCATCGTCAAACCATACAATGTGATTTTTGTTATCTCTATCTACGTATCTAAAATAGGGTGTTTGGGAGGTCGAGTCAAATATAATTTCCGAGCCGGTGGATATGGCTAGACTTATAGCCTCACTATTGCTAATGGGTCTAGCGCTATCGCCCCTTTCAAAAGGTAAAGTCCAATCGTAGGCGTAATTGGGCAAACCCATTAGTATCTTACTTGGTGCTATTTGTGTAGTGGCATAGGTGAGTACTCTTCGCATTTCATTTTTAGGACTAACTGCCATAGGCTCACCATACATATATCCCCATTCATAAGTCATTATTATTACATAGTCTGCGATATTCCCAATCGCCATATAATCGTGTGCTTCATATAGTAGCCCACCTTGGTTGCTACTATACTTCGGTGCTACTGCTACTAGCAATTTTAGGCTACTGTCATAGGATTGCATTTGTCCCCTTAAGTTTTTTAAAAATGCAATATAATTTTCTCTATCCTCCGGATACAGATATTCAAGGTCTATGTTAATACCTCTATAGTTATTGTCAGAAACTGTAGACAAAATGTCAGATATTAATCTTTCTTGTATTGTTTCGTTAGAAAGTATTGAGTGGGCGATATCGCTATCAAAACCACCATCGGGCGAGATATTCGTTACAACCATTATGGGTGCAACCTCTTGACCTAGGGCTACACTAGTAATTCCGTCTCTAGTGGTATTTGTAAGTTCACCTGTGGCACTAGCCTCATAACTAAAGGGGCTAAGGTATGTAAGATATGGTAGGGTATTATCTAGTACACCCAAATTTATATTTCCTACGGCATAGCCATTTACAATTATTTCTTTTCTATTATCGGGTATATTTATTGTATCCCCAACCCTTATATTTTGTGGACTAGTGATGCTAGGGTTTGCAGCTATTAGTAGGTCTACACTCACCCCAAATCTCATAGCGATTTTGTATAGTGTGTCGCCCCTTTGTATGGTGTAGGTGCTTTCTCGGGGCATTGGGATAAATATGTTTTGCCCGATAGTAAGGGTGTTGGGATTTTCTATTCCATTGGCTAATATTATGTCGTCCACACTTACTCCATAAGTATTCGCTATTGAGTATAGGGTGTCACCTCGTTTAATTGTATATATCATTGTTATCTCCTTATGATTTTTTTATCTATATACTTTTATGAGGAAATGCGTTTTTATGTGCTAATGCCCATAAGTTTATCTCTGTAAAGGCAGGGGTAGTAATATTGAATTTTTTGTGTAATGAGGTTGGCAAATGTTAATGGCATTGATTAAAAAGAGGCGGGGCTTTTCGTATAAATATAAAAAAGATATTATCCAGAGTATGAATAATATCTTTAAGGTTTTATTAAGAATTTAATTAGTGATGGGTGTTACTTAATTAGTAATTGATTTCTTTTAGGTAGTCTTTTACTTTTTCTAGAGCATTGTTTCTATGCGATACGGAATTTTTTTCTTCCTCGGTAACCTCACCAAATGTTTTGCCCAAATCATCTGACATAAATAGTGGGTCGTAACCGAAAGTATCATCGCCTATTTTTTTGTGGGTAATAGTGCCACTGGTTTTGCCAAGCAAAGTTTTAATATTTCCATCGGGAGAGGAGACTGCCATACAGCAGTAGAAGTGTGCACGTCTATTTTCGACACCCTCTAGTTCCTTTAGTAATTTCTGTCTATTGCCCTCATCGCCTAGTCCACTGTATCTAGCTGAGTATACACCCGGTGCACCATTTAGCGCCTCAACCGAGAGGCCACTATCATCGGCTATTATTACACAATTGGAGTAGGGCGTACTTGATACATAATTTCTAATAGTTGTTGCTTTTATTGTTGCATTCTCTTCGTAGGTATTTCCGTCTTCTACTATATCTTCATTAAATCCTATTTCACCCATTGTAAGTATCTGGTAAGTATCTAGGATTTTAGAAATTTCTTTTATCTTGTGTTTATTATTTGATGCTACTATTATTTTCTTCATAATATTTTCCTATTTATTTTTGTGCTTAGTGTAGTTCCACGAATCTTTGCACTCTTATTTGTTGTTATTTACTCTGTCTAATATCATTAAAAGCAGTAACCGATGCTATCGCTCCATCTGCTACAGCTGTTGCAATCTGTCTAAGAGGGGTATTCCTAATATCTCCCACTGCATATACTTTACTTATATTAGTACGCATATATGTGTCGGTTACTATGTAGCCAGAAGGGTCCCTAGTGATGCTCTCATCTATTATATCGGTATCTGCTCCTCTGCCTATTGCTACGAATATTCCATCTACATCTAGTGGCAAGATGTCTCCAGTAGGGATATGTTCTACTTCAAAGCCCACAATCTCTTTATCTCCAATTATTCCGTGCGGTTTGGCATCTAAAACTAATTCTATATTGCCTTTATTTTGGATTGCATTATTTAGGTCATCTAGCACACCTTTATCTGCTCTAAATTCTTGTCTACGGTGTACAATGTACACTTTTTTGCACTTCTCGGATAGGTAGATGGCGTCTTCTATAGCAGAATTTCCTCCACCAACTATGGCAACTGTCTTACCCTCAAAATTGTCTCTATCTTTGAGTGTTGTATAGCTAAGTCCGTGACCTAGATATCTATTTTCATTGGGCACACCCAATTTCCTTATCCTAGTGCCTATGCCAATAATTACTGCCTTTGCCTTGTAGCAATTGCTATGGGTATATACTGTCTTTATATCCCCATTTAATTCGGTTTTTGTAACTTCCTCGTGGGTAATCTTAATAGATGTATTTTCGGCATGACGGTGCATTTTTTCGGATAATTCCTCACCCGTTATGTATTCAAAACCTAGATAGTTTGTTACACTGCTGGTTGTGGCAATCTGTCCACCAAAAACCTCTTTTTCGATAAGTAGAGTATCTAGTTTCATTTGACTGGCATATACTCCAGCACTCAAACTAGCAGGACCTCCACCTAGTATTATTAAATCGTAAATTTTTTCAGTCATATTTTTCTCGCAATCTTTATATTTTCCACATATTTATGTTTTATGTGGATAACTTTTATTTTAAAATAAGCCACTTATTTTGCCGTTACTGCTTATCTTCATATTTGTAGCAGCAGGGGTTTTACTAAGCCCCGGCATCAACATCATATTCCCAGCAAGGGCTACTAGGAATTTGGCACCACTTCTAATCTCGATATCTCTAATTGTGATAGTAAATCCCTCGGGTGCACCTATTAGTTTTGGGTCGTCACTTAGCGAATACTGTGTTTTTGCTATGCAAATAGGGTAATTGCTAATGCCTAATTTTTCTATAGTTGCTATGGATTTTTTGGCTTCCTCGGTAAATTCCACATCTTTTGCCCCATAAATCTTTTGGGCTATATTTCTTATTTTTTCCTCTACACTCTCTTCCAATTGATAACTGTATGTGAATTGGGAATTATCTTCCTCGGTAGCAGAAATTACCTCTCTAGCTAGGTCTATAGCACCCTTGCCACCTAGTGCCCACGCATCATTTATGGCATATCTTACATTTAGGGCTTTTAATTTACTTATTACAGCCTCCACCTCGGCAGGGGTGTCACTGGTATATTTATTTAGGGTTACTACTAGTGGCAATTTATACTCATCTTTTATGATGTGAATGTGTCTTAGTAGGTTTTTTATTCCCTCATTTAGAGCTGGAATATTCTCCTCTTTTAGGTTGTTTTTGTCTACTCCACCGTGCAATTTAAGTGCTTGGATAGTGGATACTAGTACTACAGCATTAGGCTTGATATCTGCCACTCTGCATTTTAGATCTAGGAATTTTTCAGCGCCTAGGTCTGCACCAAATCCAGCCTCGGTTATGGTGTATTTGGCTAGACTCATACTAAGTTTGGTCGCCATAATACTATTGCACCCGTGTGCAATATTTGCAAATGGACCCAAATGGATTAGGGCAGGAGTGCCCTCAAGGGTTTGTACTAGGTTTGGATATAGGGCATCTTTTAGCAAAATTGCCATAGCATCTTCGGCATGAAGATTTTTAGCATAAATAGGCTTACCTTTTTTGCTAATTGCGACTAATATATCTCCTAGTCTTTTCTTTAAATCGGCTAAATTTCGTGATAAACACATAATGGCCATTATTTCACTAGCAGCAGTTATGGTAAAACTATCTTCCCTAGGGCTTTCTATCCTGGTCTGTCCCACTGTTACTGACCTTAGCGCTCTATCGTTTAGATCTAGACATCTATGGAAAAGTATTTTATTTTCATCAATATTTAGTTCGTTTCCTTGGAAGATGTGGTTATCTATCATCGAACATAGTAGATTATTAGCAGAGGTAATTGCGTGGAAATCTCCCGTAAAATGTAGATTGATATCTGCCATAGGGATTACTTGGCTTCGCCCTCCACCGGTTGCTCCACCCTTTATTCCAAATACTGGGCCTAGGGAGGGCTCTCTTAGTGCTAGACATACACTTTCACCCATTTCATTTAATGCATCGGCAATACCTATAGATACGGTTGTCTTCCCAATACCTGCACTAGTTGGATTTATAGCTGTTACTAGTACTAATTTGCTATCACTTCTTGGCTCATAAGATTTCTTTGTAACTTTGGCTTTTAAATCACCGTATTGGTATAGGTCTTTTGATTTCAATCCTAATTTTTTGGCTATTTTAGTGATTTTTTCTGGTTTTACCGATTCTGCTATTTCTATATCTGTCATGGGCATATCCTTTATTTTATTAAGATTTTTTGTTATCATAAATTACCGAGAATGCTTCGGCGAATACCCTACGGCTATTGCCTATGGTTAGGGGTTTTGCTAGTCCCATATCGCTTTCAACGACCTTATCCGACCTGCCTATAGAGCTTCCTTGATAAGGTTCACCAATATCCTCGTCTTCATAAGGCAAGAATGCCTGAAGTGCGTGGAATACTATAGTAAATTTGATATCGCAATCGGCGTGTTCGTTTACAAAACTCAATCCCGATAGTGTTACGACTGCATCGTTTAAAAATCCTACTGCTACATTATCTTTTACTCCACCCACTTCGGCTAGATTGTAGTTAGATACATCAGCAGTAAGGGGATTAGATGGAGTAGTTTGATTATT
>CAYTNS010000010.1:0-27022 GCA_964439345.1 uncultured Christensenella sp. | reverse complement strand
CCTGTGGTTATAATCTCTATTGTCTCGCCATTGTATTTTTCTTTTTCCCAGCTACCACCCTCAATTACGGCTTTGGCTTCTAACTTTATATTCATTCCTGGGTAAAGCTTGTCCCACTTAGGTGGCAAGGTCATAACCAATTGATTTTCGCCACTAGTATTTTTAACACCCGAGTCGTCGGAGAAGTAAATGTATACGGGACCACCCATATATAACATCTCCGTACTCCATGTGCTACCAGTAAACCACGAAAGAGTAGTAGCAGTCAAAATTGCTGTTACTAGGAATACTGCCACATAACACGAGGCTATTATAAAAAATTTTTTCCTACCACTGGTAAGTTTCTTTTTCTTCTTTTTATTCACATTAATATAATATATTTTATATTAGACTTTGTCAAACAACTTAAAACTAATATTTCCAAATTAAAATTTATAATTTTACTCCTAAAAAATGTGGTCATAATAACATTATTAACCATATTTAGGGGTATTTAATATGTGTGATGCTCAAAAGCCTTTACATTTTGACTACTATGTGATATAATTGACCTGTATTATACTAATACGAAAGGAGAAATATATTTAAAAATGGATACAGTGCCGACTGGACAGTTGTGTGCAATTAATTTAGGTGGAGTTAGTATTTGGCTATATATAGCAGCCATACTTTTGATAGGTTGCTCGGCGTACTTCTCTGCTAGTGAGATGGCATTTACAACTGTTAATCAAACAAGGCTAAGAAATTTAGCAGACAATAAGGTCAGGGGTGCTAGAAAAGCGATATATATAACTGAGCACTACGACAAGACATTGTCAACAATTCTTATAGGTAATAACCTAGTAAATATTGGAACAACTACTATATGTGCATACATCTTTAGTGTGTTGATTTCCAATCCAACATTAGCCAATGTTCTTAATACAGTGATAATGACTCTAATCATTCTTATTTTTGGTGAGATTTTGCCTAAGAGTATGGCAAAAGTAGAGCCTATGTCATTTGCGCTAAAGACTAGTGGAATAATGTTTATTATTATTAAAATTCTTACCCCTATATCTTGGTTCTTTTTAAAGTTGCAAGTACTTGCTACTAGAAGGGCAAAAGAGACAGGAACGGGTACACCTACGGTTACCGAGGGTGAACTAGAGAGCATAATCGATACTATGGAAGAAGAGGGTGTACTCGATAAAGACAACGCCGAAATTATGCAAAGTGTTCTAGACCTAGAGGAGAGAACTGCATACGACATTATGACACCTAGGGTAGATATTTCTGCCATAGACTGCGATGCTTCTGTCAAAAACATACAGGATATGTTTATCGAGACTATGTTTAGTAGACTACCAGTTTACGATGAAACTATCGATAAAATCGTGGGCATAGTCAATCAGAAAGACTTCTTTAAGGCTATGCTATCTGGCAAAGAATTTAGTATTAAAAGTGTAATGACCAAGCCTCTATTTATCAATGAAAATATGAGGGTGGACGATGTTATTAGGTTAATGCAAAAAACTAAGAAACATATGGCTGTAGTTCTAGACGAACACGGTGGAACTAGTGGAATAGTTTGTATGGAGGACGCTATCGAGGAGGTAGTGGGCGAAATATATGACGAACACGACGAAGTTGAGCCAGAGGACGTTCTTAATAAGAAAAATGACAATGAATTTGTTGTAGACTCCGAGATGGAATTGCAAGATTTATTTGAATTACTAGAGATTGAGCATATTCCAGAGTCGGATTACTCTTCGGTAGGTGGATTCCTATTCGGTCTTAGCGAAGAATTGCCTGTAGAGGGCAAGGTAATTGTTTTCAAAACTATTGATGAGAGGGTGGTTGATGGATTATATGTTTCCGTCCCTGTTGAGATACACTTCACTCTATCCAAGGTAGAAGACAATAGAATCAAAGAGGTTACCGTAAAGGTAATTGATGCTAAAGATGTTGAAGAAGAAAATAGTGAAGACAGCAAAGACGATAAAAAAGATAAGTAATTTTAAAAGGAGGAGCATTCCTCCTTTTTTGATTGCCGGATATACTGATTGGAGAATTAATAGGATATTTGGAAACTTTTTAGTTTGAACCCTTGATGTCTTAAGATTTTTATCGGGGTTTGCGTAAATAATATCCGTCTAGATATGCGTAAGATAGATAATATATTTTAAAAAATATATATTTTTTTACAAAAAGTACTTTTCAACTGAGTTAAGTTGTGCTAAAATTAGTCAGTAAAAATTTTTAGTCGGTGGTTTTATTAAACCATTTTTTGTTGCTCACTATCGGCTATGATTACAGATTTTTAGGAGAAGAAAAAATGAAAGGAATTAGAAATGTAGCAATTATTGCCCACGTTGACCACGGCAAAACTAGTCTAGTTAATGAATTACTTAAGGCTGGTGGAGTATTCAGAGATAACCAAGTGGTTGAAGATAGAGTTATGGATAGCAATGCTCTTGAGAGAGAAAGAGGAATAACTATCCTTAGTAAAAATACAGCAGTGCTATATAACGACATCAAGATTAACATAGTTGACACCCCAGGACACGCCGACTTCGGTGGTGAGGTAGAAAGAGTACTTAAGATGGTTGATGGGGTTATACTAGTAGTAGATGCTTTTGAGGGACCAATGCCTCAAACTAGATTTGTATTACAAAAGGCATTAGAACTTAACCACAAAGTAATAGTAGTTGTGAATAAGATTGATAAGGCAGAGGCTAGACCAAAAGAGGTTATTGATGAGGTTCTAGAATTATTCCTAGAGCTTAATGCTAGTGATGAGCAATTGGAGTCTCCATTTGTATTCTGTTCTTGCAGACAGGGTATTGCTAGTCTAGACCCAGATAAATTGGGTACAGATATGAAACCGCTTCTAGATACTATCGTTAGTTATATCCCATCACCAAATATTGATACTAATGCACCATTCCAAATGCTAGTTAGTTCTAGTGAACACAATGATTACCTTGGCAAACTATCTATCGGTAAAGTTGAGAGAGGTGTTATCAAGGTTAATGATACTGTAGATGTATGCAATTACTATGGCGAGTGCAAGGCAAAAGCATTTAAGGTAGTTAATATCTTTGCTTTTGAGGGATTGAAAAGAGTTCCTATGGAAGAGGCTCAGGCAGGAGATATCGTATGTCTAGCTGGTAGCCCAGATGTAACTATAGGTGATACTGTGTGTGCAAAGGGCAATGCCGAGGCTATCCCATTTGTAAAAATTAGTGAACCATCGGTTCAAATGACATTCTCAGTTAATAACAGCCCATTTGCTGGTAAAGAGGGTAAATATTGTACTAGTAGACACTTAAGAGATAGACTAATGAAAGAGGCTGTAAAAGACCTAAGTCTAAAAGTTTATGATACCGAGAGTGCAGATAGCTTTACTGTACTAGGCAGAGGCGAAATGCATATTTCTATCTTAATCGAGAATATGAGAAGAGATGGATATGAATTCCAAGTATCTATGCCACAAGTACTATACAAAGAGATTGATGGCGTAAAACACGAGCCTATCGATAGATTCGTTGCCGATGTTCCAGAGGATTCGGTAGGTAATGTAATGAGTGAATTGGGTACTAGAAAGGGAGAGCTAGTTTCTATGACTACTCACGGCTCTAGATCTAGACTAGAATTCTTAATCCCATCTAGAGGACTTTTTGGCTATAAATCGCAATTTTTAACAGATACCAAGGGTGAGGGAATTATGTCCTCAGTATTCGAAAAATACGATGTATTCAAGGGTAATATCGAGAGGAGAAATTTCGGTGCTCTTATCGCTTATGAGAATGGCGAGGCTTGTCAATATGGACTATTTAATTCGCAAGAAAGAGGCAGAATGCTTATAGGTCCCGGAACTCAAGTTTATGGTGGAATGATAGTAGGTATGAACCCTAAGGGTGTAGATATCGTTGTAAACGTTTGTAAGAAAAAACAATTGACCAATATGCGTTCATCGGCTAGTGATGATGCTCTAAGACTAGAGCCATACAAGACTCTAACACTTGAAGAGTGTCTAGAATTCCTAGATGACGATGAATTACTAGAGGTTACTCCTAAGTCACTAAGACTTAGAAAAATCGTTCTTGACCACGTAACTAGAGGCAGAATGGACTTCAGAAAGAAAAATAATATTGAATAATTTTTTAATGTGTTTTTAGTCGCACGTGATTGATTTTTGATGTCAATCTTTGCGACTTTTTTGTTTGAATTTTGCCGGATAATTTCTTGCAAATAGGGACTTTGGGCTGTATCCAAATTGCCCTTATTTTTTCTTTTCAATTGGGTGTTTTTTCTCTTACACAAAATCCCTATTTTGATACTATTTATTTAATTTTAAAACATAACTTGTTATGTTTTAATTTTTTACTTTTATGTATCAAAGTAATACAAAATTAAATAATTGTATTACTTTTGAATAAACTAAATAAAGCTAAGCATTAAGTAACCATTTTACTTGTGTTTTTCGGCAGTTTTTTACATAAAAATTTATTAAATTTTATCTTTCGATATTTGTTGCAAAAGATTGACGAAAAGGGGCTTTTATATATATAATATAAATAGAGTTTTTATATTATAATGCTACTTAACTAAAATATGCCATGGTTGGGAACCATTTGGCTAGTAGGTAGTTAGTGAAAAAAGACATAAAAACACAAGTGAAGAAATGGGAGAAAAAGAAAATGAGTGAAGTTAAAGAAGTTAGTACTGAAAGACAAAATTTACTTATCAAGACCATCGTTATAGTAGTACTATTGTTGCTATCATTACTAGCAACAATCCTTTATGTGTATGCTTACCCAAAGACACACATAACTATGTATGATGGTGACCAATTATTAAAGGAGTATTCGGTCAAGAAGCATACCACACTAGGCAATGTTAGTGGGTATGAAAAGGTCGGATATACCTTTAGGGAATGGACATACGATTATGATGGCTTACATTCCATTGAGCCTGATAGGGAACTAGTTGAGGACGAATTGGATTTGTACGCCCAGTACAATGTAAATACCTACACTATTACATATCACGTTCGTATTTGGAATGATGTCCAGCAACAATGGGAGTATAGCCAAACTGTATGCCCTGCCGTTCAGGTTGATTATTTCGATTACTTTACTTTGCCAGACGGCAAGGGTGTAAATGGTGAATTACTACCAGAATTCACTGCCGTTAAGGGGCACACCTTTGTAGGCTGGTCTACCGAGAATGTAACCGATGCAACCGAGCCTACTGCTGAAGTTTGGAAACCGGGTACTAGACAGAGACTAGGTACTGCTGGTAACCTAGATGTCTATGCTTATTTCCAAGCTAATAGATATACTGTTCAATTGTATTCGGGTATTCAGTACTACACCGATTACGAGAGTAAGACAGATAATAGGGTATTAGACCCAGTTACCGATAGTAGTGCTACTCCTGCTAAGGATAGCAGTGGCGATTTCATTATTAGAAATAGCAGACTATCTGGAACAAATTCACTTGTTAGATATACCAATAATATTTCTACTGCTATCGAGGGTATTTCTCCTACTCTTACAGCAGAAGATACATTTAGTGATGAGAGCGATAGCTACCTTGAATATACTTTCGAGGGCTGGTATCTAGATTTTGATTTGACTAAGCCAGTCAAAGATTACGATATGAAAGTCGCTGTAGATGATAATGATATTCCGTATTTAACTATGAATGACGATAATGGAAATGTATTAACTGTTTATTCCGAGCTTGACCCCGAAGATGGCGTGTACAAATTCCGTCTATATTCAAAGTGGACTAGAAATTCTTATAAACTAAACTTCAATAAGAGAATGTCTGGTTCTAGTGGATATATTCCTAGCATTACTGTATACAAATATGACGATACTTATGGCAAGTACTACAATACTACAGTATTTGATGAAAATAGCAGAAAAAATAATAATTATTACAATACTTTAGATTTATCCAATCCATATATTACTACTGATGCCTTTAAGAGCAGTTTAAGAGGTTGGAGATTTACCGGCTGGACCACTTATGCCGATGCAGATAATGTAGATGGCAATGTTTGGTACAATGCTTGGACACAAGATGATAATAAAGATATCAATCTAACTAAGTCTGGTACAAATGAGTGGACTGGTATAGGTACATTTAGATATATCAATACTACATACGTTCACACGGTTAGCGAAGATGTTACCTTGTATGCACAATGGGCACAACTTAATTACTTGACCCTACTAGATAGTATGAATAGTGTTAAAAAGGTTAAGATTGAGGCTATCTCTGGAGAGGTATTGAAATTACCAAACGAGAGTGTGGTTGTGGATACTTTGGGTTGGTCAAAGAAATATAATAGTTTCAATGGTTGGACAACTAGACCAAATTACGCATCTGCAAAGACTTATCCTGCAGGATATGAGTATCAGATGGGTGAGAATTCCCTTTCTCTATATGTAAATTGGGAAAAGGATAAATACACCGTTAATTTCTTCTATAATAACGGAACGGAAGAATCCATTCCATATACCGTAGCAGGAGGGGCTACTGTAGTAGTTCCTCAAGCTCCTGCTAGGTCGGGATATATATTTGAGGGTTGGACCAAAAATAAATATTCAGTAGATACAAAAGTTAGCGAAATACAAGCAAACGAAGTTATCTACAAAAATGTATCTGGTTCTAAGTACACTATGGTTACTGTAACTGGTGATGCTAGTTACTATGCTGTATGGACAACCGATTATATTGTTAAATTCGATAGTAATGGTGGTAAGGGCACAGTTCCAAATCCTTCTAAATATAGCACCAATACATCTAGTAAAAATCTAACTATGTCAGTTAGTTTGTCTGGTTCAAATCTAGTCAAAGAGGGCCACAACCTAAAGGGTTGGGCACTAGTTGATAGTGAGGGCAATATCTATACTGGTGAAAATAACGAATATGTTTATAAGTCCAGTGTAACCCTAGTATTTGACTTCAGTACAGCCAAATCTACTGGCAGTGGTAAGTATAATATTCTAAATTCTAGTTCAGACCCTAGAGATTTCTACCTAAGCGCTAGTGAAGAGGGCGAGAATGCTACTAAAAATGTAGTTACCCTTTATGCCGTTTGGGAGGCAATGCCTATCTCTATTACCTTGCTTGATAAACAAACAACAAATTCGGTATCTGCTACAGCATATTATGGACAACCATTTGACCTAAGTGCATACAAAGACCACAAGACATTTAGCAAAGTTGGATACGAATTAGTTGGTTGGGGTAATAAGTCGGGCACAAAACTATATGATGCTGAGGGCGAAAATGCTATAATCCCTGCTGAGCTTATTAAGCCAGGTAGCCCATATATCTTCTATGCTATTTATCAAGAAAGAAGTATTACCGTTAATTACAAATTAACCAGATTTGATAATACCGAGATAGAATTGTATAGCAGTAGTGCAGGTGGTGGTACTTATGGTGTTGTTCAATACGGTTCGCAATTTATCGAGCCTAGTCCAGCACCTACAGCTAGAGAGTATGGCAATGATGCCTACATCTTCAATGGCTGGTACTATCTAAATGGCGAAGAAAAAGTTTATATCAAAAATAACGATGCTATCAATTATGATGTTGAGGGTAAACTTACTCTTTGGGCAGAATTTATTATTCAAACTTATGTAGTTAAATTTACTGTTATATCTCCACTAACTGGTAATATTATTGAGACTGTGGAGAGGACGGTTGACAAGGGCTCTTCTGCTTCCCTAATCTATGACGAAGTAAAAGCAGAGATTAATAGAATAGCTACTAGCGCATTAGAGGGCAATGCCGAATTAAAGGCATATACTTTAAATGATTTAGTATATTCATACGAAAATAATAGTGTATCATTCGGTGGTGCTATTATTTGGAACGAAACTAGATTTACTAATGTTTCGCAAACGGGCAATATCATTACATTCAGAAGTGCATGGAAAGCAAATTCAGTTAAATTTGTTTACACTTATGATAATGGTACTGATATCCAAAAGATTACCGATAAACATACCGGATACAATTATTCCGATAGTAAAGAATTAGTTCTTATTACTCACGAACAAGCAGTTGCTAGTGGATTTACACTAGATAGTGGAATAAGGATTAGACAATGGAAGATAGGCTCGGGTGAAAATGCCCTAACTCTAGCTACCGGCACTAAATTAATTGGTGTTATCGCTACAGGTGCTAGATTCAGTGCAGTTTCGGGTTTGTCTGCATACATTGATTGGCAGATAGATAATACTCAAACTTCTGAGTATGGCAGTGTGTATGAGGGTACTATTACTCTTACTGCAAAAACTACCCAGATATTCACAATTCATTACCATAAATTCAATGGTTCAAATGCTGAGATTATTAATACTACTCAAGTAGAGTACTTGGCATCTAATCCATACCTAGTACTTATGAATGGCGACCTAGTAGTAGAGGGTTCCGATTTAAGATTCAATGGTTGGAGAGTTGGCAACGAAAAGGGAACTCTATATCCTAAAGATACCAATTACCAATTAGACCCAGAGGCTACTACCGACTTTGTATTACATTTCTATGCCGATATGTCTTTTGCTATTAATTATGTGGGCGAGGGGGCTACTATTAATGGTGAAAAAACACACACCGAGTGGATAGATTGTTACAATAATGGATATGTATCTTCATTAGATTTATCTACTTTGCCAAATATTACATTAGAGTCCAAATATACCAAACTATATGTTATCTATGGTGAGCAAAAATATAAGGCAGAAAATAGTGCCGGACAATGGAAAGTTGAGGGCTTTAAGGTTGATTATACTGGTCAATCTCATACCATTACTGTAATGGGTGCTTATGATATCAATATTGTCTACACCGTTAATAAGGCTGAGGACGAGGCAATAGTTGGTCAAAGCTTTGATACACTATCTGATAGCTATACCGTTCTTGCTGATGGCTCATCGGTAGTTGAGATGAAGATTGCTTATAGTGCTACCAAAAAGGCTTGTGACTTCCTAGGCTGGAGCATTAATAATGGCGAAAAATTATATCAATTAAATGATAAAGTAAACTTTACTGAGAGCGTAACTCTAGTTGCTAAATTTAGCGAACCTCAAGAGGGTCAGATAGCAGTTACTATTGAGTATGTTTACGAAGAAAAGACAGCCGAAGAATTGGACAGGGGTGAAATGGAGATTACTGCTACTCACACTGCACACAATGGCGAAAAATATATGCTAAAAGGTATGTCCGATTTACCTTCGTTTGCTAAGAAAAATTACACTATCAAGGGTTGGAAGCACGACAATACTGAGTATATCCTAAGCGATAGCGCTACTAATTACTTCGATATTCCTACCATTGTAGAAGAGGGCGAAGTATATAGATTCGTTGCTATCTGGGAGGCTCAATATACTGTAGAATTTGATGTGGCATACTCAGGTGTTGATAAAACTCCAGAGGTTAAGAAATTGGTTGCTGGAGAGGCACTAGATATCACATCATCTATGACTCCACACCTAATCGATACTACTTCTACCGTATTCTCTTACTGGAGACTAGGCTACTACACTGTGGATAACCTAGGCAAGAAGAGCTTCGTAGAGATAAAAGATAATAGTGGCAATGCTATTGTTCTTAATGAAAAAGATACTATGGTATTTGGTTCTTCCTTTGCTCAAATGGCTAGAGAAGATTCTTACAAATACACAATTGCTCCAGTAAAGGGAGTATTTGAGTATACTTTACTTGCTAAATGGAAAGCTGAACAATTCGATATTAAAATCAATATCTCTAAAGATGGCAGTACTAGCGAGGCTACAGAGAATGTATGCACCTATACATTCAAGGTTGATTATGGCTTTGCTTTAACTACCGAATATATCCTAGCTCAAGACCCATGTGGTGCTTCTCACGAGATTGCAAATAAAGCAATCAAGGGCTGGTCTACTAGAGGATTTAATAGTTCACCTATAGATGCTAGTAAAATGGCAGAGATTACCGAGAACTATGAATTGTACTCTATTTGGGAAACTGAATATCAATTTGCTTATGCCGAGGAAACAAGCGAATTTGGTTATAAGACCGAAGCTCCTGAGGCAGAGTATTACTTTGAAAATGATGATATTTCATTCTCTGCTCAAGTTGTAAAGAGTATTTACTTCAAGGGCAAAACAACTATCTACCTAAATGATGGTACTTTCCAAGTAGTTGACGGTACTAGTACCGAATACTATAGAGTTAAGGGCTTTAAAATAACTACTGGCGCAACTGTATACAAAGACTTAGTTGCTATAGATAGCACATTCAGTGCAACTACCAGCAATATGGTAGCAACTCCAGTATTTGAACAGATGTTTAAGGTAGAATTTATCAAAAATACATCGGAAAGAGAAGAGGTTTATACAGCACTTACTACTTATTTGCGTAGTGGTGATACTCTAGAATTAAAGGACATTAAGGTTTCTAGAGGCTCAGACTACGAGTTTGTTGGTTGGGGTAAATTCTCCGATTCAACCGAAAAGGAAGAAACTATTGCAAATATTACAGCCAATACTAAGCTTTATGCTATTTGGAATTGTAATATGAGTGCATCATTCAGAATTAATGATAAAGTAATATTTAGCATTAAATATGATAACAAGGGCGCTATCTCAAAGAGTGCACTTGAATCCAAATTATCTGAGAGTTCTCAAGGACTAAAACCACTTAGATTAAATGGCAATAGTATGACATTTGAGTACTCCGATAGTAAATACTATTTACATGGCTTTAGATATGGTCAAACAGTTTATACTCTAGACGAATTGACTACTCTTACATTTACAGCCAATGTAGATATTTCCCTAGATATGATAGATATCTACACTATCACCTATTCTGCTGGTAGTGTTACAGGGGATAATACTAGACTAGATTACGAATATCTAGAATACATTGTGGAAAACGCAACTAGCGCTACAGGATACTCAAAGATTGTAGCATCTGGTCTAGATAGCAAGATGACATTACCTGAGTTGCCTGACAATATTGGCACTTACGATAATAACGAAATGACAGGTTGGAAGTGGACATCTCCTACCGAGACATACATTTGGTCGTCTACCTCATCTATGGCATTTACTAGAGAACAATTAGGACAGATGATTGCTAAAGCAACTTCTAAAAAGATTTCTATCGAGATTAATTGGGAGGGCAAGAGCTATGGCTTGTACCTAGCTTATGTTAACGATGAAAATCTTGCTGTAGACCCATACGATATGTATTCGAGTTTCAGTGCAGATGGCTCAGACTTTAGCATAGCTACTGGCTGGACAAATGCTTATGATACTGTATACAATTACTCTAGCACTGGCACACTATCTTCTATCGCCGGAACGGAGGAGAAAGTGGTTGTTAGATTTGGTAAAAATATTGTATTTGGAAGCAAATTTATTAATAGTAGTAGATACACCCTAATTGGTTGGACTACCACTCCTTATGCTTTAGGATTAATTCCTAGCGATTACTACAAGGTTAGTGATATTACTAGCCCAAATACAGCGAGTCACTATGCCGTTAATAGCACAATGCTTGAGTATGCTGATGCTAATGGAATAGTTACTCTATATCCAGTATATCAATTAGTAGCAGTGCAGGGAGTTACTATCACTGCTAATAATGGTTCAGTTAAATATAGTATTGTATCTGGTGAGGTTACCAAGGGCTTTGTAAAAGATAACCACGCTAAATCAGAAGCAACTATTATTTCGGGCGAAAAAGCTGAGGTTGAGGTAACATTCTTAAATAATATTGTTGTTACTGCTACCGAGGGTAAAAACAAAGATTATACATTTAGTAATATGATACTAGATGGTGACCCAGATAAGAAATATGAGACTAGCTCTATTTCAGTTGGTCTAGATGATTTTGCTAGTAGTGTAGCTAGTCACACTATCGCAGTTAACTTCGCTAGTCTAAGACTAACTATTAGCATTTCTTACTCTTATGAGTATGAACTTAATTCTTCAATCGGTGCAGATACTACTACACTTAGATTCAATACAGTTGAATTAAATAATGAGAGTCGTACTGCTACTGGTGTAGAGGTAGATGCTACAACTAATATCGTTGCACAATTCTCTCTAAGTAGGTATTACGAAGTTAAGAGCATTACTAGTGGTAAGAATACTATTAATCTTGAAAATGGTGTAATTAATACATCTGCTCTAGATTATGATGTTACTACCAAGACTGCTAGTTTAGTAGTCCTACTAACTCCAGTTACAGGCACTATGTCATTTGATGCTAGTGGTGCAATACTTCCTAGCACAATCACTGTAAAGAGCAATAATATTTACGATGGCATTACTAGTGATACTGTGGCTATCGAGCAAAATTCAGCTAAGGTAATTATGGGTTCAACCGTAAAGTTGCCTACTGCTACCTTAGAGAAAAATGAGTTTATGGGCTGGAATTACTTCGGTCAAATATACTCAGCAGGGGCAGACTTTGCTATTGCAGATAATTCTGCTTACAATTTAACAGCTATCTTTGAACAAAATGTTTATGTTGTCACTTATATTTATGACAAGAGCAAAGTAGATGTAGAATTTACTGGTGGCTCTAAAGTTAAAGTTGGTTACAATGGCGCAACTGCTATTGATACAACTATCGCTGGTAAGACCTTTAATGGTTGGAAAGTAACTAGTGGCAGAGACCAATTAGGTCAGGTTTTCCAAACTGGTGATGAGGTAACACTTCAGAAGAATAATTACACTCTAACTGCACAATACACCGGCTCTAATGTTACTTTGATTTACGCTAACGTAGATACTGATGGCAATAGAATATCTGGTGAAGAGATTAGTGTGAGCCTAGAATTTGGTGCAGACTTCACAATCTATTCACTAGCCGATATCGGTGAGACCTCTTGGACTATTCCTACTGGTTATTACCTATATGGTTGGAGCACAACTGCTAATACTATCAAGGCTGGAGAAAATATCTCATTTGATAGAATTAGTGAAACATATCTAGGTGATACATATTATGTAGAGGCTGTGTACTACAAGGCTTATACATATACATTCACTTATGACCTAAGCTTTGCAGATGGTGGAGAATCTTCTTCTACTATTATACCAAATGATGTAATGACTATCTATGCCGATAAAGATGGCAATATTGATGCTTCTTATACTATTTCCGATATCGAGCCTAATGGATCATCTGATAATTTCTTTGATGGATACAAGGTATACTTTGAGTCGGAAAATGAGGGTATTCAGAGCGATAAAGTATTTGCTCGTGGTAGATCGTTTGATTTAAGAAAACCAACTAACGGTTATACTGCTACATATACTATCAAGGCTCAATGGATTTCGGCTAAGGTTCACGCAAATGTAACTATCCAAATTGCCGACCCTAGAGATACTACTACATATCTAACTATGGACTTTGTAGACGGCAACACTCCTAGTGCAGACCATATGGTTACAGAGATTGAGTCTGTAGGTACAAATTTCCCAATTACTAGCGAATTAATCCCTGTAAACGAGGGTAATGAGTGGTTAATTGGTGGAGAAAAGGTATTTACAACTACTAGTGAAATTACCTACGATATGTATGTATTACAAAGCTATACTATCAAGTACAGAAAGACTGCCGAAGCCGATTTGGAAGATGGTGGCATTCTAGCACTTGATGGAGGATATCACGAATATTCTAATACCTACTATGAATTTGTATTAATTGCTAATTGGGGCTATAAGGTTGCTGTTAATTACTACGATGTTGACGGCAATAAGATGGACGCGATTAGTGAGTACTGCGTATCTGGTACTTTATATAAAGTAGTAGATGAGAGCAGTTACGATATGTCCTGCGAGGGATATGTACTAGTTGGCTTGATTAAGAGTAGTGAAGTCGTTTCTAGTAGAGATGAGGTCTTAGCTCTAATGGCAAATGACCCAACTTACATTACTTTTGGAAGCAATATTACTATTAATGGTGAAACATACTTATATCCTGCTTTCTCAAAAATCTATACAGTTACTCTAAATCCATCTCTAGATACCCTAGAGGCTAGTGGTGGAGATAGAACTCGTGTTAGCATTAATGGTATTACCTACGGCAATGATGGCTTTGTGGCTACTAAGACTGTAGAACTATACTATAGCAATAATAATGAGACTTATAAGATTAGCGATTTATTCGGAATCTATTCACCAGTATATACTGGTCAAGGAATGTATTCGTTTGCTGGATTCAGCTTAATCTCTGGCAAGATGGCATATGAATTAGGTGAGGCTTGTATTACTAGTTATACCCTTGATAAGACAAATGCTGATGAAAATGCTAATATCAATATCTATTCCGTTTGGGAAAGACAAACATATAGAATTACCTTCCAATTAAATGCTAAAAATAATAATGGCAAGGTTGTATATAGTGGTGCTAAAACAGAAGTTTATTATTACAATGCTTCGGTTGACCTAACCTACAATATTGTTGATGGTGAGTACGTATTCGGAACTGAGGCTATCAATTCTTTGGTTAGCACAGTTAATGGATATAGATTTACTAATTTCTCTTTAGATAGTTCAAATGTAAGGAATATAACCGAGTATACAGTACTATCTGGAGCAACTATTTATATCAATTTTGAAGGTCAATATACCATTAAATTTATGGATACTTTGACCGGTATTAATGATACTGTTACTTTTGATGGCAGTACTTATACACACGGCGACCTAATTGGTAGGGCTATTAATAAAGCCGACCACCAATTACCATCAGACGCAGCTGGTAAAAAGGCTAATATGTGGTATCTAGATAATTACAGAGAAGATGGTACACTAGTTGTAAAGAACTTCTTTGAAGATGATACTCACATTATTACATCTGCCGACCTAGCTAGTGCTGATGAAAACTATACTATATATGTTGTAATCGAATGGATTATTAGAGCATATACAGTTAATTTACACTATTACACTACTACTTCTAGTATGCTTACTGGACATTATGATGGTGTAGCTAGTGTAGAAACCTTCCAGAGTGGAGATTATCTATTCACCGAGGGTTCAAATGAAACTATTACCTCCAAATTTGATAATTTAATCACCATCAATGGTGAAACAAGAACATTAAATGATATAGCTAATGTATTCTACAATGTGGCTGGTGAATTTAATGCTTGGCAGGGAATGGTTAAGATTGGCAGTGCCGATTCTGACCGTGAAATAGAGATAAGCAGATATATCGTTGATGATGTCTATGCTACTAATCCAGCAGAAGACACATATACATCTGATATCTATGTTATTTATCAAGAGATGGGCTTCTATGTAAGCGTTCAGTCATTTGGTAGAGAGGGTGACAAAGTTTGGACTCTTGATAGTGGTGTAGATTACACGCTAAATGGCGATAAATATGAAGATGTAAATAGAATTGAAATCAAATACACCGATGAATTAACATTAGGTGCACAGGTTGAAGACGGTTATATCTTCAAGTCTTATGCAATTTATGATATTGCAAATAAAGCACTACTTTATGATGCAGATGCAGTAAATGCAGTTAAAGACTATGCTAATTTAACTATAAATGCTAATGGCAGTGTAACTATCACTAATATCGTAGAGGATATCTATGGCTCTATGAGTGATAGCACAGGATATATTTTAGCAGTTATCTACGAGCCTAAATATGTTGAGATTACATTAAAGATTACCGTAGATAATAACCTAGTAAATACAGTTGACCCTTATGTAGTAATAGAAAATACTGTACTAGATTGGGATAAATTACAGAGCGAAAACATATACGATGCAGATTCAAATATGTTAATCGCTAGAGATTATACTACTTCCAAAGCAACCAATAGCACTACCGGCAAGGTCGAGAGGACTATGATATTCAAGACGCTATATGGTTCTTGGATTAATATCGATAATAAGTCGGAAAATGTTACCTACTTAATTAATTCTATTCGTGCAAATAACGAAATATTAGATAACTTAGGTAGATACATTTCGAACGATTTGAGTGATGGATTTGGTAATCCTGATGCTGGTATTAAAGATATGGGTACCAAGTATACTCTAGAAATTAGTGTAGATTATTCACTTAATAATCAAATTATATATATCTCTACATATTCACCAGATGGCAATTATTACACAGGCACTCCTAGAAGTATTACATATACTATAGGTGGCGAGACTTGTTCGGTTAATACCGTATCCGAGTCTTACCGTACTGGGGATACATTCTACAATCTTCAGGCTGAGATTCCTTATGGTGCTAGTCTATCTAGTGGATTTGCAACCACTAGTCTATCGGGCTTTGAATTTGTAAAATGGACAGTAAATACTATTACATACAGTGAAGAGGGCGACGGTGTGATTAGTAGTTCAGACTTTGGTGATGGACTAATTGTCACAGGCGAAACCTACATTGTTGCTGTATTTACAGCTAAAGAATTAAGCGTTAATTTCAAGATGGGTTCGACTACTATTAGCGACCTTACTATCACCAGCGCTGATACCGATAAATACATCGATAACGATGGCAACGGCTATATTAGCTTAGGCGATGATATCCTACTTCCTTATGCTTATATTATTGATGAAAAAACTCTATCCTATGGCTGGGACGTTGGTGACTTTGGCGAGTACTATACTCTTAGAAGTCAATCATATCTAAGTGGTGCTAGGTATGTTATCTCTGCTGAGACAGAAGATATCTACTATGTAACATATCATAATGATAGTACTGCCGATACAGTATTTGAGATTACTAGCGAGTTTGCTCAAACTCCATCTATCTATTCTATAATAACTACCGGTTATGGCGATGACATCTTCTTATTAAATGGCAAAGCCTACTATGTAATTAATAATGGTTCGGTTACTACTAGTGGCACACTTAGCCTAGATGACGATACATATGCAGTAACAGGCAGTATTGCAGTGCCAGATACTACACTTAAAGTAATTAGTGGTACTGGTAAATTCAAAGGCTGGTCTCCTAAGTATACATTCGTATCCGAGGGTTACTACTACTTTGATTTGCAAGATGTAAATGGCACTACTCACGAGATTTACTTATATGCTATAGTTTCTCACGAAACCGATGTTAATTTCTATGTAAATGACCAAAATGGCAATAGATTAAAGATTAATACAGGACTAGGCAATAGCGAAAATTACGATAAAGATTACTTTACAATCTCTGTTGTAAAGAATACTAACCTAGATATGGTTATAGTTCCATCTGCTTACAATTTTGAAAGAGCTGATGGCACTACGGCTAAGACTACTAAGTGGTCGGCTTATACTATTTATGACTTAGAGAGAACCGACCCAATTTATCAATTCTTTACCGAAGGTGACTTAACCTCCGATTATGAATTCCACGGTTGGACAGTTACTGCTTCTAATAGCAAAACCTACACCGATATTATTAGCCAATATAGCTCTTTGCAAGATAATTCTGCCTTGTACTACACCTTTACAAATGGTACTAGGTCGAATAACCTAAATGGCTCTAATGATATGAATGCTCTTATCAATGACAAGACTAATCCAAAGACCGATTACTATCCAATTTGGGAGACTAAGAATGTCGTTAAGATGGCAGCAGATCAAGATGAGGACGGCAAGGACTACTTAAGCGAGGCTAAATATGCAACAGGTACTCTAGTTAACCTAACTCAAGGCGACTTTGGCTCATTCGAGATGAGTGGCAAAAAGTGGATAGGTTGGGAGATTACAGTCGGTTGCACATTCGGCCCTAATGGCAGTGTCAGTGGTGGCACGAGATATGCTTATATCTTCGATTCGGCTGCTTGTCCTAGCGAATACGGTATAAGCGAAAGAAATGTTAAAAATAATATTTCATACTACACTATGGGCAAAGAAAGTGTTTATATGACACCTATTTGGTCAAAAGGTGTAATGGTATATCTAAATGTCAATTTTGAAGACGCTAGATCGTACTATGCTAATGTTATGAAAACTTACAATAGCAATGCCGAAAGCACAATCTTAAGTAAGACAGGTATTCCACAATTGAATGATGGCGAATACTCATATATCTACGAGAGTTTTAGCACTCAGTCAATTGATGGCACTCAGTATACTACTGTATATAGATTGACCACCCTTGATGGAGATGCTTACTTCTCAGCAGGTAATGAAGTATCCTTCGCAGAACTAATCAATAACGATTACAACGACATAACCGATTGGATTAGTACCTTTACTCATAATTACTTTACAACCGGCACGTCGTGGTCGTATGACAAGAATTACTTCAATTTTGCAGGTATATATTATTATAAGAATAATATTAAATCTAATAATGATAGTGATAAGATATATATCCTAAAATATGGTGAGGACTATGATACTCTAGAAATCACTAACGATATCTTAGGTATGTCTGGTCAAAAGGTAGACCTATATATCGAGTGGACTCCTGCTATTATGGAGGTTAGATTCTATCAGCAGGATATTAGTAGCGTAAGCGATGGCTCTATCACTACTTATAGTTATCAGGTAGAAAAGACCGATGAAGATGGTGTATATTACGAGAATTACGATTATATTCTATATGTTCCATTTGGTCAGGCTATTAGCAAAGTTTCTACTACAAGTAGCGAAAAGGTATACTTCTATTCGGGTAAAGATGGCGAACATCAAGGTAACCTAGAGGATTTACAAACAGTAGCTAAATATGGCTATACAGGCGACCCTAGATACTTTAGATTAAATCGTTGGTCAGATATGGATCATCACTTGGTTGCAGATAATACTAATCCAGATGGCACTCATATCTACAAATTCGGTGATTACTCCGACCCAGTAGTAGGTGCTGTAAGATTGTATCCAATATTCGATACAGCATATCATGTAAACTTTGTAGTAGGTAAGACATTCAGCGAATTACTAGAGAGCGACCAGTATGTTGTTCCAGATGAGCAGATACTTATCAAAACTCCTCTTACTAGCCCTATTGACTACTCTAAGAGAGTTAAAACTATCGAGTCGGGCACTACTATTATTAAGAGCGAGACTGGTTCTATTCCAAATAGCGTAGTATTCGACCAGAATATTGAACAAACTGGTCAAGAATTGTATATTAGAATTTACTTTAACCTAGAGATATCTACTTATATTCCAGTATATACTGGCTCTGGTAGCGATGAGACTGCATCGCGTGTAGAATTAAAGACAATATCTCTTAACCTAAATCAAACATATTATATATCCTCTCTATTCGAAGAGGGAGATGACGACGAAGACTACTTCGCTATCCCAGATATGTCCGATTATGGCAATGCAACATTTGCAGGTTGGTATATTTCTAATATTACTAATTACTATTCTAGCGATAAGGCATATTTGATGGGTGCTTATCACGATAGTGCATATAATGAGTATGTATTGAAACTATCGGAGATTAGTAGATTTAGCCTTAGCCAAAATGGTGCAAGGATTGATGTAACATTCAGCTACCATGATGGCAGTATAGTTAAAGTAACTATGGGCGACCAGATAGCTGTATATGCAAAGATTTACAATACCAATGAGGTTGCCGTAGCAACTACAGCATCTAATTACGCTTATCTAACTATAGCTAGAGAGATGGGTGAAGATGGCTACGAATATGGCTATGTAAATTCCGATTACTTCACATTCAATACCGGCACACTTTCATCTTATGTGGGTGACCGTTATAGCAGAATTAATTACACTACTGTATACAATTCTGGCTATACTCCAGTAATCAATTTGGTTACTAATAATGGATACAATTTATCCAAGGTATCGGTATACAATAATTACGATAACTTTATCAATAATAACTACGCACAGGCTACAGTTACTCCAGATTTCTGGACAAAGGCTGAGGGCGAGTGTGTAGATACTAGCAATAGTAATTTCACTCTATCTATTTCTAGAACTACCGAATACCCAGATGCAGACACTGCATATATCAATTCATATACCAAGGTTAATAATACTATTAACATTAAGAATATGAAGAATGTTGATACAAATATCTTTGTATTACATATTAAATATCTAAGTTACGATATTTCTTATACAGTAGATACTTCCAAAGGCTTCCTTGAGTACTACGATGGTTTCACTAATAATGCCGATGGCTCGGCTAAGTCATTGTCATTCAATTCGGGTTCAATCACTATTGAATTAGGTACAACCGTTCATAGCGAGGGTACTAATACTTCTAGAATGAGCCTAAATTATGAGACAAAGACTAGTGGAAATATCCAAACACTTACTATCAAGGGCGTACCTTATGGTACTAACTTGCAAGTATTCGCGCGTATGAATGGTTACAATCTAGGTGCAGACCCAGAGAATAACTACGATTACTGGTATCACTTTGAGTCGTGGAACCCTAGCCCTACTAATGTAGGTTTACTAGATACAGCTACTCAGAGGATTACTCCTAGCGATAGTGGAGATAATAATACATTTATTACTTCATATATAATCGCTACTGTTATCTCTGCCAATTCGGTAGATACCATCAACCTAAATGTTATGTACAATAAGACTAGCACAGGTGAGATGTCTACTTGGGAGAAATTGTGGAGCGCTCTTAGTGAGCCGGGCTCTACATTATCTATCAGAACTGATGTAGTAGATAATAGTGGTAAAGTAAATTACTCTACACAGGCTCTTAGCCTAAGTAAGACTGGCAATTCAGATATCTTCAAGAGCGATGAGGGCTCGGTAATAGTAGGTTCTTCTAAGATTACTAACTTATTAAATAGAGCAAATGAGACCTACAATTCTAAATATAACGAGGGTATTGCATCAACCGATGGCGTATCTAGCATCGGAGGATTAAGTCTAGAGCAACTATTAAATTACTTCTGGTTCGATGGTATATGGGAATCTCTATTTACCGATAGGGATAACTATGTATTAAAGGACGGTAGAATCTATGTTAAGGATAAACAAACTAGCGTAGAATTGTACTGCGAATTAAGCGATGCAATTATCGCATACTTCGGACAAGAAATCATAGACTATATCGATTCTAGCGATACTATCCAAAATATCAATAGGGCAACCATCACATCACTTAGCGTAAGTAATTCATATACTAATGATAATAAAGTTGGTTACTATGCTCTAATGAAAGATGGCGAAAATTACACTAGTATCTATGGTGCTAATGGCGCAATTAAGTCGGGCATAACTGCTATGTACCTAAAAGCACCTAGCAGATCGGTGGTAGAGATGAAATATACTCCTATGGGAGCTTCAACTAGATACAATACCTACCACTTAAAGTCCTATAGGGACAATCCATCTAGCAATGTACTAGGCTACAATCTAGATGATATGTCAGTTACACTAAATAAACAGTCCTATAGTCCTAGCGATATGCAGGGAATGTTTATGCAATTATCTGGAGGCGCTAGTATAGACAAAGTTCCAGAATTAAAATTACAAGCACAATTCGAAATCGATACCCACACCGTTACATTTTATAGCGAGAGTGGCAAGAAGATTGAGAGTGCAGATATCGAAATCGGTTACGACCTAGATGTTTACGATGCTTGTATGGGCGATAGAGAGTTACTAGCCGAGAGATACAATTGTACTCTAGAGAATTTAAGAAAAGCCGATAGATTACCTCTATTTGCAATCGACTCACTAGTAAGAGAACTAGATAGGTCATCTGGACTAGTTAAGTTCCGTCACTCATCGGATAATTCTGTAACTGATATTGCTTATGGTAACTTTAGCCATATATTCGATAAATGGTCGGGTGTTGCAGATAATTCTACTCCTATTAAGGTATCTACAGACCTTACAGCTACCTATGTAACTGATACTACTACAGGTAAGACTCTAAATAAATTCTATGTAACCTATGCTTATGCTTCGGGTGTATTAGCAACAACTTATACTAGAACATTCTACCTAGCTAAAGCTGACTTTGAAGACTCATTCGGCAATGAGTATGTTAACCAGTTGAGTGAACTAATCAAAACCGATGGCAATGGCGAGGTAATAGGTACTAACTTAAATCAAAGTATCTATGAAGATAACCAATTCTATGATAGGAGCAATAATAAATTCTATCTAGTTAGTTTAGACGAAGATGGCTTTGTAGCAGGAGCATCTTACGCTACAACTTCCGAGAATGAAAAAACTTATTCAGTACCTATCACTTACACTATCTTGTGTAATAGAAAGGGCACAGCATACTCTAGTGATGATGTGTCATTCACTACTATCGGTGGTGCATTTACTCTAGCTACCGATAAATCTACAGCCGACCTAATCGTAGGTGGCGTAATGCTAGTGGGTGATGAAATCTATACAACTACTACTCACAGATTAAGAACGGGTTCATTCGTTGATTACCAGTTCGGACTATGGGAACTAACACTTACATATCCTCAGTTAAATAGCAGTAATACTCAGGAAATGGAATTGTGTGCGCGTACCGATTGTGATAAGGGTTGTCATACTCATCAAGTCCTAGCAGGAGCAGAGATATCTGCTAATGCTATATTCAATGGTGCATTGAAGATAAGCAAAGACCAATTAGATAGGGGCGACCTATATCTATTGGAACCAGGTGAGACTATCGCTACTGGCACTAAGATTGGCGATGAAGAAGTAAGCATCTTTATCCCATCTACTGATGCAAGTAACGATAGCAGTGGTGTAAGAGTTAGCACCAATAATAATTCCCACGATGCTCACTATAGCATAGTTGCTATGGGCAAAGGCTCTGATGGCAATTATACTACTAAGATAGTCCAAGACTATCAAGAGGGCAATGCAGATTCTGGTACACTTATCTATACCCTAGTATTTGTACCTAATACTGACGACCTAAAATCTGTTAAGTGGAGTATTTCCTACATTGCAAATAGTGCTACATACAATGTATCTGTAGCAGATAAGGGCGAATACTACGATATACTAGATAGCAGGGGAGTACATAGTTTACTACCTATCAGTATCCAGTCAGATATTAAATTTGTATTTAAAAATGGCTATAATGCTGTAGCTACTGGTGGTGTTATTACCAATATCTCCGATGGTGGTCAGACTTATTTGCAGAGCTTTATGAATACCTCTAATCAGATATTTAAGGTGGTTGCTAATACCAATAATATACTATTAGAAGGTACTCAATTAGAGATTAAGTATACAGGCAATAAGTATCAAATCTATAATAAAGAGACTGGTGCAGGAGATTATGGCTATATTGAAACTAATATTAAGAATGGCAACATCTCTAATGTTAGATTGCAATATCAAAATATCAAGGGCGCTTGGGTAGACTTTGGCGAGGGTACATTCGCTCAGCCATCTACTAAGACCAAAAATGCCGATGGCACTAGAGATATGTATGTTCGTATCGCCTGTGAATGGACTACTATAGAGGTTACATTCGAGACCCTTTACAATCATATTAATACAACTGGTGTTACTAATTATATAAATGGTGGCAATAGTATTAGTATATCTAGTGACGAAGCGTCAGAGATTACTGGAAACATTGGTTCGGTAAAATGGGATAATACAGCTAAGAGCGAGACCGGCAACTCTGTAACCGTTAAAGTTCTAGCCGGTAGTACTATTTCATTTGATAAAACCAAAAATCAATTTACCATTACCTCACCTACTTATAATGGTAGCAATAAGATTGACCCTAATGATGTTGTCATTACAGCCACTGCAGAACGTGGCGCTACTCTAACCGGTTGGTTAAAAGTGGGTTCGAGTGATCATCTAGTAGAAAAGGTTAATACTACTTATACCAATATCTCAGGAATGAAATTCATTGCATGGATTGAACCTACTCAGAACTTAGATATTAAGGTTAATAAGAGTAGTGTTACTATAAATGGAAATAAGGTTCAAGTACCGGGTTATGGTACAGTAAAAGTTACTAAACAAACGGCTGTTGAGGTACTATCTGGTGCTTCTGAATCTACAACCACATACGATTATTGGAATATAATTAAAAATAACGGCAACACTGGATACTATGCTAGGTATTCAGGCGTAGGTATCACCAATAGATTTGCCATAGAGTTTAAGGCTAGTACTGTAGGTCACACCTTTATGGGAGCTACATACAATAGTGGCAATAATACTGCTAATGGAGATATTACAACCACAAGTGCTAAGTCACTGGGTACAACTATTAATGTATCCTACGATGCAATTAATACTAAATCCGATATCAATGTATACGATTTCAATAATACTATTGTATCGTCTACTTCTAATAAAAAATTAGGAGGAGAAAACCTAATTATATATGGTGGATATAAGTATAAGATAAAAGAAAATGCTACTGGTAGTAAGGGAAATTATACCTATACCTTAACTATCACCAATTTCTGGAAGACATCTACATCTTATACATATAAGCTAAAGACTTATACTATCTTAAATAAATTATATCGTAGCGAGTATGATACATCAGAGGATAGAAATAATAAAGGTGCTCGTGGAAGCTACTCCTCTGATTCTGAAATCGAGGTAGTTAAAGAAAAGGTTGGAAAATATGTAGCATTTACTATTGAGGAAAAGGTATATAGTATTACTCTTGATATTACAGTAGTAAATACCGATAAAAATGGTACCGATACAACTATTACAGATTCTTCTAAATGGACAGACAAATTATCTATTACTAATAGTGATGGTAGTAAGATTAGTAGTAGTTCTATCACTCTAACTTTGAAAAATAAGGATAGCGAAAGCTTCAATTTATCTTTACATCATAATAAGAGCTTAGGCTATGGTGGTGTGCTATTCAATTATAAGGAAAGCAACATCAATACCATAGGTACAGAGAAATATGATTATATATTCAAACCATTAAATGAGTATATGATAAAATCTGTTTCTATATCGGATAAACATACTAGAACAATTACTGCTCAGTATCAAGATAAGTCAAGTGTTGCAGATAAGGTAGAAGAGAGTCAAATCCTTAGAGATAAAGAAATCACTTATACCGAGTTTGCCCTAATTGTATATATGGTAGAGAGAACCGATATCACTGTAAGCTTTGGTCTAAGCCTACCATACTTCACCGATTATAGAAATATCGAACTATATTCTTATACTTATAGCAATACATATAAGATAAGTAGCTCAGATACAAATAGGATACAAGTTAATGGCTACAATGGTTATAATAAGGACGATAATATCTCCAATGATGTAAGTTCTTATAATAGTGGTGTTAAGACTGATAGTCAGGGTAATAAATACTTGCCTACCAACTTTAAAGTAGCACCTAAGAGTATATTGAAATTGAGCCAAAGTGGCGATGTATATTCGCTTACTATACTTGTTGGAGGCGTTTCTAGTAATCAAGTTGAAATATTGAAATTTAGACATACTGGTATCTATGACTTCAAGGGTATATATGCTATTGAAGGTAGCACAGCACATTATCTAACTTTGGACGATAAATCATTTAGTGGCACCGTAAGTAGTTACAAGATGTGGGGTGCTAGTGAAAGTAAGAGCCTTTACAAAACCAGTGGCAGTACTATTGCTATCAATGGCGACACTAGAATTATGATTTGTTTTGAAAGAAAACAAACAAACATCACTGTAGATTACAGTATCTGGACTAATAATTATAAGAATATCTATGATAAGTTAAATCAGAATAGAATCTTTAATTATAAGACCAGTGGTGCAACTACCTATACTTATCCTAGTGGTCTAGTTGGCATAGTTCCAGTGAGTCTTGACAGCTCAGATAAAGAGAAAATCTATACTAGAAGTAATTATCCATCGTGGGGAGATAATACTAATATCGTTAAAACTAATGCAAATATTCCTTTGACATCGGCTAGTGGGCTAATGGATATATGGAAACGTGGCATTCAATTAAGCTATGAAGATAGTGACTTATATACTAGAATATATACATTAATAGGTAAAATGACAGGTTCGGCAACATTTACTAGTATTCTTACTAGAAATACATCTTATGACGCCTTCAAGATTGTTGGCAAGGCAACTTCGGGGCATTCAACTGCCGATTATAATGCTGAATTAAAGGGTGCAACCGATTGGTTAATTATGGCATTGCCTTATGGCGATAGCAATTACGATAAGGCTAATTATACCAAGGTTAAATTCTATACCTCTCCTAGTGGTAATGGATACTTTGGTAGCCTAGAGGGTGCAGATACTGATGGCTATGTAAATACTATATCTACTAAGTCATTTACCTTGATTACCACATCATATATCGCACCTACTACTAGCGATACTGTATCGTATACTCTACAGGTATCCAAGCAGAGGGATAGTAGATTAACCGAGGGTATGACTGTAAATAGTTCGTTGGATACAGCTTATGGCACAGGTTCTACTAGTCTAAATTATAGCTATACTATTACTAGAGATAGTGGTATTGCTAGAGATAGATATAGGGCATACATATCTGGATATACTGTTACTTACTATTCTGCTAGTGGTACTAGTAAATCTGTTACATATTCGTCTAGTTACTTTAACCCAGAGGATATAAATAAGCAGTCATACAGCATAGATATTAGCAAATTACCGGGGACAAATACTTCGGCTGTCAAGGTAGATATTCGTCCTATATGGAGCCAAGTAAGAGTGTATAAGGTTGTCTTTGATGAAAAGTGTATTTTGTTCAAGGGCACTACTTCTTACAGCAAGAGCAGTAGTTCTTACAAGAGTTTCTCGGCATTTAATAATGAAAATGTTATAGCTGGTTCTACTTATACTTTCCTTTATAATGATTCCGATGTTACTTCTCAGAAGTTTGCTTATGCAACTACTAGTACAGGTAATGCATATACCAATATCTATACTATGAATAAAAATAGTGCTTATCTATGGTACTTCCAATTAGATACCTCTATCAATGGTTCTAATACTAGAGGCGTCTTTAATGCTAGTTATACAGGGACTTCTACACTTTCTGTAGGTAATACCTCTGGCACATATGCTAAGACCTCTTCTTC
>CAYTNS010000009.1:13643-41053 GCA_964439345.1 uncultured Christensenella sp. | reverse complement strand
CCCATATTAGTCCACTCCTTCAAAGCTTCCTTATGGCACATAATTCTAACTACTTAATGCTGCTTCGTTCCCGACCTGACATGGTTCATAGCGAATTATTGCATAAGACCTTGATATCAACATTTTCTAGATATGTTATTACATTGGTACAGTGACACCTAGGGTAGTAGTTCGGCTCCGCATATAGTTGGTTTCGGATATAGGGCACAACTAACTCCCCGCTTAGCACAGTATAAGTATTATATATCATTTTAGTAAAAATTGCAATCATTATAACTCTTTTAGTTTGTTAATTTTGTACTCTTATGTTAGAATAATTAATATTAGAGTAATTTTTTGTCTTAAACTAATTGAGATAAAAAGGAATATACTATATAAGTAGATTAGGCAATACTTAGTGCAAATGATAAGTTAATTTGATTTTATATTAATTTATATATTTGGTTTTTTAAGGAAAACTTACTGCGTGGATTTTTAAATGCACTATCAGGAAGTTTCCAAGAATACTATGTCTAATGATATTAAAAAAGGAATTACTATGGAATTAACAGATAACGCGAGTAGATTTATATCTGCATACAACCAAATTGACCAAGGATTAAGGGCACAATTGGGATTAAGCAAGGCTATTAGTTATACCGAGGCCATTAGAAAGGCTGCTAGGACTAATGCTGTAATAAAGAAATATGAGGACCAATTGGTGGATTATGGCAGACTAAGAAATGCTATAGTTCATTCATTCAATGAGGAACTTATAATTGCCGAGCCCCACACTAGTGTAGTGGAGGAGTATGAAAAATTGGCAGATATTATATGTACACCACCATTAGCTATAGATACTGTAATTAATAGAAACATTAAAACAGTTACTAATGATACGCTACTATCTGATGTAATAGAGAATATCTATCGCAGTGGCAATAGTAACTGGCCTGTGTACAAAGATGGAATGCTAATAGGTGTAGCCAATTCTAGAAAGATTGTAAAAGAAATTGGCAAAAAACTATATGAAAAGCAAAATATTGAGGAGTATCTTAGAAGTACAAAGATAGAAGATGCTATTAATAATTTCGGTGAAGATACTTATTATACTATCGCTAATAAAAATATTACTCTAGATAAGATACTTAATTTATTCTCTGAGAATAGAAAATTATCTTTGATAGTTATTACCGAGACAGGTAGTCTGCTAGAGCAACCAATAGGGGTAGTAGCAATTGCCGATATTATGGACGTAAATAAAATACTAGATAATTACAATATTAATTAGTTTTTTTCTATAATGATACTTGACAAAATAGGTGTAAAAGTATATTCTATTTATGTGTTTAAAAACGCGAAATACAATTAAATAACTCAATGGTTTAATAAAAACTATGATAAAGGACAAGTCTTGCACAAGAAAGGTTTAAGAGAGCAGGTGGTTGGTGAAAATCTGTAACTGAGTATGTGATAAGGTATCACCTTTTAGTTGATAGGCTGAAAATTAAGTAAGTCTATTCGGGTTCTCCCGTCATAGAGATAGTGTGTGTTAGCATATGAGGTTAAATAAACTACTAAATATAAGGATTTTTTACTTGTAGGTGGATTTTTGGCTGTATGCTAGATAACCTGCAAGTTTTTTATTTGTAAAATAAATTTTCTATAGGAGTAAATGTATGAAAAAAGAAGATATCAAGCCCGACCTAGTTAAAAACGAACTTGAAATGCAAAAATTTTGGGACGACAATAAAATTTTTGAGAAACTAAAAGAGCAAAACAAAAAGACTGGCAAATACTTTGCTACAATGGACGGCCCTATTACTGCTAATGGCATTACAATGGGTCTTCACCACGCATTCGGAAGGTCTCTAAAAGATGCTATGATTAAATTTAGAGCAATAACTGGCCACGATATGCACTACCAAAATGGCTTTGACGCTCAAGGTCTATGGGTAGAGGTTAATGCCGAGAAAGACTTGGGATTAAATAGCAAAAAAGAAATTGAGAAGTATGGAATAGATAATTTCACCGAGTACTGTATGGAAAAGGTTAGAAAGTGTTCGGCTAAGATGACCGAACAATCCATCAGACTAGGTCAATGGATGAATTGGGACGATTCATACTACACTAATTCCGATACCAATATTACTACCATTTGGCATTTCTTAAAGACCTGTCACGAAAAAGGTTGGTTAGTAGAAAAGTATAGACCAATGCCTTGGTGTACTAGATGTGGAACATCATTGTCTGAGCACGAGATGGCAGATGGCGATGCTTATAGGAATGATACTTGTAAAGCAGTATTTTTCAAATTACCTGTAAAAGGTGAAGACTTTAGAATGTTAGTATGGACAACCACTCCTTGGACACTATCTAGCAACGTTGCTATAGCTGTAAATCCTGACCTAGACTACGCTATGTGTAGGGTAAAAAGCGATGATAAATTGATATGCGTATGTGCTACTGCTACTAAGGTATTAAAAGATGATATAGTATCTATCGAGAGAACTGTAAAGGGTAGTGAACTTGTTGGCAAGGTATATGAGACTTGCTTTGAGGAATTGCCTTTACAAAATTTTGAGCATAAGATAGTTGCTTGGGAAGATGTAGATGCAACTGAGGGTTCGGGTGCTGTACACATTGCCCCTGGTTGTGGTGCAGAGGACTTTGAATTGGGTCAAAGATTGGGGCTACCTAATGTATGTCCTATCGATGATGCCGGAATTATTTACGATAACTTTGGCTTCCTATCTGGCTTAGATGCAAATAAAGATGAGACTAGAGACTTAATCTTTGATGAATTAAAGAAGAGAAATAAATTATATTACTTCCACGAGTACACTCATAGATACCCACATTGCTGGAGATGTAAGAGCCCAATACTATTTAGACTTATCAAAGAATGGGCTATATCTATGGACGAATTAAGACCTCAATTAATCTCTGAGGCTAAAAAAGTTGAGTGGCAACCAGCATTCTATGAGAAGAGAATGATAGATTGGCTAACTAATATGGGGGACTGGTCTATTTCTAGAAAGAGATATTACGGATTACCTCTACCTATATATGTATGTCCAGATTGTGGCAAGATAACTGTAATAGGTAGCAAAGAGGAATTGAAAGAAAAAGCTGTAAATCCAGAGGCTGTAGATAAATTACCACATCTACATAGACCATATATAGATGAGGTTAAGATTAAGTGCCCAGACTGTGGCGCAAGTGTAGAAAGGATTAAAGATGTTGGCGACTGTTGGCTAGATGCTGGTATTGCTCCATTCAGTACTAATAAATACTTTGAGGATAGGGCATTCTGGGAGAAGAATTACCCAGCTGAGGTAGTAATAGAGATGAAAGAGCAGATAAGACTATGGTTCTACTCTATGCTAGTTATGGGTGTTGCTCTCACTGGCAAGTCTCCTTACAAAAAGGTTTCTACCTATGGCTCACTTCTTGCTCAAGACGGCAAGAAACTATCTAAATCTAGCCCTAATAATATCCCTCTAAACGAGGCTTATGATAATATTGGTGCAGATATTATTAGATATACTTTCTGTAGTACTAATCCACAGAGTGATGTAATATTTAGTTACGATAGCACCGATGAGGTTAGGAGAAGACTACTAGGACTATGGAATGTGTTTGTATTCTTTAATACTTATGCAATCATAGATAATCCAAATCTAGATAATTACAAATTAGATAAAAATAGTCTAACTATTACAGATAAGTGGTTAATCACTAGAACAAATGAATTTGCAACTAACTGCAAAAAATACTACGAAGATGTAAAGACTTGCGAAGTTATAGACGAATTTGAGAGATTTGTAGACGAACTTTCTAATTGGTATATTAGAGTTAATAGAAGAAGATTCTGGAAGAATGAAGAAGATAATGATAAATTAAATGCTTATTTCTGCCTAGAATATGCTATTAAAAATATCGCTATGGTTATGGCTCCTATTATGCCATTTATGATGGAATACATCTGGCAAAACCAAGTTAGATGTGTAGAGCCTAGCGAGACCGAATCGGTTATGCTAAGTGGCTTTAAGATTGCATCTATTAAATTAGATGACGAAGACCTAGTAGAGAAAACAAATATTGTTAGGTCAATTATTGCTAGTGCATTGAAACTAAGAAATGAGAATAACCTAAAAGTTAAACAACCTTTGTCCAAGGCATTTGTTATTAATTCAAATGCAAATACTCTAGATGCTATTAGTAAGTACAAAGCAATTATTGAGGAAGAACTTAATATAAAAGAGATAGAACTTACAACCGATGTTGAGACCTTCAATGACCACTATTTGGCACTTAACTTTAGAGTAGCAGGTAGGGAATTAAAGGGCGATGTTCAGAAGATGAAAGTTGCTCTAGAGGGTGCGACCGAGTCAGAGATGGCTGAGTATGTTAAGGCATTTGACGAGGGCAAAGTTCAGGTAAAAGGCTTTGACGCATTTGATAGTTCACTATTTATTAAGAATAGTAAACCTAAGGCCGAATTTATAATGGAATCAGATAATGGAATGACTGTAGTGCTAGATACTACACTTAATAGAGAACTTATAAATGAGGGAATACTAAGAGAAATTATTAGAAATGCTCAAGTTCTTAGAAAAGAAGCAGACTTCAAAATTGACGATAGAATTGATATTAATATTACATCAAAAGATGAAAATATCAGTGAAATTTTAAAGGCTAATTCGGCTAAGATTGCTTCCGAAGTTCTAGCAAAATCTTATAACGAAAAATCGTTCACTCCAGATATTGCTAAAGACCTAGAAGTAGGTGACGGTGTTTCAGTTCACTATGAATTAAAAGCATAATTAAATGCAAAAAAATCCTAGGAAAATCCTAGGATTTTTTGTATTTTGCATAGCAGATTGCAAAATGGGCATTTTACATAATTATTTTTTATGCTTCATACAATTTTTGCAAGTTCCATATATTACTATATTTTCCTCATCGGCAAAGAATTGATGTTTATTTTTGATACTCTCATTAGCTTTGTGATAAGGACAGTAATCTAGTTTGGTTTGGGCGTGACACTCCTTGCATTCCAGTATGTGTGAGTGTTCATCTTTTTTAAGTGTATATAATGCCACTCCTTGCTGATTGCTTTCTTTGAGTGTTATATCATTTTTCACGAAGCAATCTAGAGTACGATAAATAGATGATAGGGTGATGCCATCATTTTTTAGTTGCTCGAATATATCGTTAGCAGAAATAGGCATTACTGCATCTTTTAATAAATTAAGTACACTTTCTCTCGTTTTGGTTTTTTTCATATTTTACGATTTTCTCCCTACATAAAATATATATTATTTTTTCATAAGTATTTTACATAATTACATTTTATTTGTCAAGAAACCTTGACAAGTGATAGTAATTTGTTCTATATTATACTTGTTGTAAATGCGAATGGTTCGCATTTAGAGTGGGTTAAAAATGAAAAGAAAACTAAAAATAATAGGCTCTAGCCTAATGATAATTTTAATACTGGCTCTTTCGATATTTAGTATCGTTTATTTTTCGCACAAAGATAAAGAGGGTAAGGTGGTTGTAACCATCTTCCCTATATACGATATTTGTAGGGAGATACTAGGTAGCGAAGAGGAGATAGTTATGCTACAGGACAATGGTTCGGATATGCACAGCTATCAGGCAACTGCTGGAGATATAGTAACTATATCCAAGGCTGAATTATTCATAATGATTGGTGGCGAGAGTGATGATTGGGTTGGTGATGTTATTAGGTCATCAAATAATGTAAATCTAGATACTCTAAGTCTAATGGATATTGTAAATAAGGTAGAGGAATCGGACGAGAATATTTCGGAAGGTGGTCACGACCATAATCACGATGAGGAAGGGGAATTTGGCGATGACGAAGACCATGACCACGAGGAAGTAGAGTATGACGAGCATATATGGCTTAGTGTAAAAAATATGATTGTTGCAACGGAGGGGATAAGGGACGAACTACTTAAAATCTTCCCCGAGAGAACGGAAATTATTAAAGAAAATTCTACTAGATATCTGGGCGAACTACAGGCATTGGAAGCAGAATACAGTGAGGCACTGCTAGATAGCAATGGCTTTTATCTAGTGGCAGATAGATTTCCATTTATATATCTTATGAGAGATTATGGTTTGTCTTATCACGCAGCATTCTCTGGCTGTTCGACAGAGACAGAGGCTAGTGCTGAGACAATGGCAGAATTAAGAGATAAAGTTGATAGTAAAAATTTGAAATGTATTTATATAACCGAGACTTCCGATGGGGATATCGCAAATATGGTAAAAAATTCTAGCAAGAATCCCAATGAGATAGAGATACTAGTACTCAATTCTTGTCAATCGGTATCTAGAAATGACCTAGGGAATATTAGTTACATAGATATTATGTTAGATAACTTGACTAAACTCAAAAAAGGAGTGGGCTATGATATTAACGGCTAAAAAATTAAGCATAGGATATCCCGAAAAAACGGTGTGTGATAACATTAGTTTCACCGTAAATGAGGGGGATTTTTTGTGCGTAATTGGTGAAAATGGAACGGGTAAAAGTACACTTATTAAAACTATTCTAGGCTTAAATAAACCAATAAAGGGTAGTATAAAATTTGATGAAAATTTCAATGCCAATAGGATAGGGTATTTGCCACAGATTAGCGAAATGCAAAAAGACTTTCCTGCTACAGTTAAAGAGGTTGTAATGTCGGGCTTTGTTGGCAGTAAACTTTTTAAATTTTTCTATACCAAGGCAGAGAAAGAAAAAGCACAAGAATATATGAAGACTGTAGGAGTGCTAGACTTTCAGAAGAAGAGTTTTAGAGAGCTTTCGGGTGGTCAGCAACAAAGAGTGCTACTAGCTAGAGCACTATGTGCAACCGACGACCTAATAGTGTTAGATGAGCCTACAAATGGACTTGATGCCAAGTTTACTAGGTCATTTTATTCATTATTAAAGACACTTAATAAAAATAAGACTACTATTATTATGGTATCGCACAATGTAGAGAAAGTATCGCAATTAGCTAGTCATATATTGTATCTAAAGAAAGATGGTGTGTTCTTCGGCACAAATGAAGAATTTTTAGCATCAGATAGTGCAAAGAGTATAGTAGAAGATTCCAAGGAATCGGTGGGAGGGGAGAGATGAATATTTTTGAAAAATTAGCATATTTTTTCAATTACGATTTCGTAATCTACGCCCTAATTGTTGGTGTACTTATATCCCTTTGTTGTGCAATACTAGGTGTAACTCTAGTACTTAAAAAGTATTCAATGATAGGTGATGGACTTTCTCATATTGCATTTGGTTCGATGACTATTGCTATGGTTTTAGCTATTGCCGATGTATATCTAATGCTACCAGTAACAGTGCTAGTTGCTATTTTGCTTATTAGACTTACAAATAAGGGTAAAGTAAAAAATGATAGTGCTATAGCAATGCTATCGGTAGGAGCACTAGGAATAGGTTATTTAATAGTTAGTTTATTCTCCTCTAGTGCTAATATTTCGGGTGATGTATGTAGTACATTATTTGGTTCTACTTCTATCCTAACTCTTAGTACTCTAGATGTTTGGACTTGTCTAGCTCTTACTATATTTGTATTACTATTCTTTATATTATTCCATAATAAAATATTTGCTGTAACATTCGATGAGAGCTTTGCTAAGGCTACGGGTGTAAAAACGGCAGTATATAATAATATTATCGCTATTATTATAGGCATTACTATAGTACTAGCTATGAAATTAGTAGGGTCGCTACTTATATCTGCATTAA
The DNA here is from genome assembly GCA_964439345.1 of uncultured Christensenella sp. Taxonomy (GTDB): domain Bacteria; phylum Bacillota; class Clostridia; order Christensenellales; family UBA1242; genus UBA11490. The sequence continues at coordinate 33,276 of CAYTNS010000009.1, read as the reverse complement.
TTGTTTTTCCTGCAGTTAGTTCAATTAGGTTGTTTAAAAGTTACAAATCGGTTATAATATCTGCAAGTATTATTGGTGTTGTAAATTCTGTACTAGGAATACTTCTCTCTATCCTGTGGGGTTCGCCAGTGGGTGCAACGATAGTTGCTATAGATGTAGTAGTTTACTTTATCTGCTGGTTTGTAGAGATTATTGTTAGAGAGTGTAAGAGGGCGTAAAATATGAAAAGAAAAAATATTATTGCTTTATTTATCTTATGTATTATGTCGCTATGTGCATTTGGTTGTGGTAGTGGAAATCTAGATGTAGATTATGATTTGACTAAACAAAGTGGTGTTACTTATGCAGTTGGCACAGAACTTAGTGAAAATCCTTATCAATCCAAATACAATAACAAGGTCTTTAGAGTTAGGGGCAAACATCGCTCTAGTGGTGATGATTATCACTACATTGTAGTAAAGGATAATGTTTGTTGTGACTTTGAGATGGAAATAAGACTAGCCGACGATAGTATGACTTTTCCTGCCACCAATAAAAACATAATAGTTGTTGCTACATATACTCGTGTTCCTAAAACTACCAATGGGGGCACAACCACATTTTACTTATCTGTAGCAAAATTTGAATAGTGGAGTAATTAAAATAATGGAAGACTTAAAAATCTTATATGAAGATAATCATATTATAGTAGTAGTGAAGCCTCAGAATGTTCCTACTCAAGAGGACGAGAGCAAAGATAAAGATATGCTAACTATGGTTAAGGAGTATATCAAAGTAAAAGAGAATAAGCCGGGTAATGTATATGTAGGACTAGTACATAGACTAGATAGACCTACTGGTGGTGTAATGGTTTTTGCAAAGACTAGCAAGGCTGCCTCTAGGCTAAGCGAAGCAATGCAAGAAAATGAGGGATTCTCTAAAAGATATCTAGCCGTAGTCAATGGCAAACCTAGAGATAGTAGAGCAAAACTAGTAAACTTCTTAAAAAAGAATGCTAGAACTAATATTGTACAGGTTGTTCCTGAGCTTACTACTGGCGCCAAAAGGGCAGAACTAGACTATATAACACTAGAGGAAAAGGAAAAAGTTTCTCTATTAGAGGTCAAATTGTATACTGGCAGAAGCCACCAAATAAGAGTGCAATTAAAAAATATTGGTTGCCCTATATATGGCGATGTTAAGTATGGTGGGGATATTTTGGCTAAAGGACATAATCTAGCACTTTGGTCATTTGAACTTAAAATCGTTCACCCAACTACCAAGGAACATATGACATTTAGGTGCTATCCACCTGAGGATATGGTTCCATGGAATGTATTTAATCTAGATAAAATTAAATAAAGAAAAAAGACCTATAAGATAAATAATATCCTATAGGTCTTTTTGCTAGTTGGAAAGACTAGCAATGAATATACAAGATATGAAGTAACCTTATTTTGATTACTTCATTTTATCGGAAAATCTGCTAGACCAAAGACTTTTGAGGTAGAATGAACATTAAAAGGAGAATTTGTGATTATAAAAAACTTCTAGCAGATTGTTTCTATCTAATTAATAAATTCCATATCCTTGTGCCGTAGCATTAGGATTTTTGGTGTCGACCTCGGGCGCGTCGCATACTAGCACCTCGGTTGTAAGTAGGGTAGAGGCTACACTGGTTGCATTTTCTAGTGCAGTTCTAGTAACCTTGGTAGGGTCAATAATACCAGCGCTTAGCATATCTACATACTCATTTGTAAGAGCATTGTAGCCATAACTACTATTTTTACTTTTCATAATATTTTCAATTACCACAGCTCCATCTGTTCCAGCATTGGCTGTTATCATTTTTATAGGTGCAGTTAGAGATTTTAGGATAATCTCTGCACCCGTTTTTTCATCACCCGATAGACTTTCGGTTAGTTTTTTGACCTCGGGGATACAATTGATTAGGGCTATTCCTCCACCCGATACTATTCCTTCTTCTACAGCACTTTTTGTAGCCTCAATGGCATCTTCTATCCTTAATTTCTTTTCTTGCATCTCCACTTCGGTGGCACTGCCTACACAAATGACGGCTATTCCACCCAGCAATTTTGCTAGTCTTTCTTGCAGACGATTTTTATCAAATTCATTATCGGCAGTATCTATCTGTCCTTTGATTTCTTTGGCTCTAGCGTCAATTTTCTCTTTGCTACCAGCACCACCAGATATAGTTGTACTATCTTTAGTGACTTTTATATTACTAGCGTATCCCAATTTAGTAATATCTGTGTCTTTTAATTCCAATCCTAATTCGTCACAAATAAATGTGCCACCGGTTAATACGGCAATATCCTCGCAAATTGCTTTCCTTTTATCGGCATAGGCAGGGGATTTTACAGCAACCACATTTAGTGCACCTCTTAGTTTATTTAATACCAGTGTGCTTAGTACTTCGTTTTCGATATCTTCGGCTATTATTAGTAGCGATTTCCCACTTTGAGATACAGCCTCTAGGGTTGATATTATTTCATTTAAGTTTTTAATTTTTTTATCGGTAATTAGGATATATGTATCTTGCAAATTGCATTCCATTTTATCGGTGTTATTCACCATATATGGCGATAAATAACCTCTGTCAAATTGCAATCCCTCTACTATTTTTAGCTCGGTCTTTGTGGTCTTGCTTTCCTCCACTGTAATAACTCCATCTTTGCCGACTTTTTCAAAACCCTCGGCGATTAGTCTGCCGATTTCCTCGTCTCCAGCACTAATAGATGCTATTTGAAAGATTTCTTTGTTACTGGATATTGGCGTGGATATCTTTTTTAATTTATCTACTGCTACTCTTGTTGCCTTTTGTATTCCCTTTTTTAGAATAATTGGGTTTGCTCCAGCAGTGTAATTTTTAACCCCCTCGCTTACAATGCTTTCGGCTAGAATACAGGCAGTAGTCGTGCCATCTCCTGCTACTTCATTGGTTCTAATGCTTACCTCTTTTATTAAATTCGCTCCCATATTTTCAAATGGGTCGGGTAGGGTGATTTCTTTGGCGATAGTTACCCCATCGTTTGTTATAAGTGGGGTTGCAAATTTTCTATCTAGGACTACATTTCTGCCCTTGGGCCCTAAAGTAATTTTAACGGCAGAAGATAATTTTCTTACCCCACTTTCTAATTTTTTTACGGCTTCAAAGCCTACTAATATTTGTTTTGACATTTGTTTTTTCTCCTTATTTTTCTATAATTGCTAATATATCTTTTTCTTTGATAACGATGTATGTTTCGCCATCTATTTTAAATTCGCTACCGGCATATTTATTAAAAACGACTTTGTCGCCAATTTTAACCGTGAAATTTACATTTTTTCCATCAATATCTCCCACGCCTAAGGATACAACCTCGCATATCTCAGGTGCTTTTGTGATTTCTGGCAAAATGATACTGCCTATTTTATCTGGCTTATCGGGAAGTGTTCTTACCACAACCCTATCAAATAATGGTTTTAATTTCATATACTAATTCTCCTTATCTTTTATTTTTAGTTTACTATTTAATTTTGGACATCTTCAAATCGTTTTAAATTGTAAATTTGTCAAATAATATACAATCTTGTTTTTTAATATATTTTTTGTAAAAAACAAATTGCCTTATGGTTTTATAAGACAACTTGGAAAAATATATTAATCTAAAGAGTGTAGCCAACAAAGTAAACTCTACATTTACATAATAACACACTGGATATGGAGAAATGCAAATATTATGTCACGAGATTTTTATTATGACGACATTAAGATTATTAAAAAATCCCTAAAACAACGGGTAAAATCGGGATTAAAAATTTTTTTAATTTTTTTATTTTTGGCAGGAATTGTGGTGTCATCGCTGTATATTAGTAAGGCTTTGACCGATAGTAATTTGTCTTCGGTATTTGTATATGGTGGCAGGGATATAAAGGTAGATAGTAGGGATATGTATGCTATTACTCTGGGGAAATATTCGACTAAGCAGGAGGCAGATAGGGTGGCACTGGGTGCTACTATTCAGGGTGCTGGTGGATATGTTTGGCAGGATAAAGAGGATTACTTTGTTATCGGGAATATTTATAATAATAATGATTCGGCGCTATCGGTAAAAGATAATCTAAAAGATACTAATTATTCGGTGGATATTCTTAAGATATCTATGCCGAAGATAAAACTCAATTTTGAAGAGATGGAGAATAAGTCGGTAGCCGAGGTTCGAAATGCTATAAATTACTTTTACGAGTGCTACGATAAACTATACAATTACTGTATGCTATTTGATAAAAGTGAAATGAATAATCTTGCCATTAGCTCGTATATTTCTCAAATGAGGGGTGAGGTAAAAGTCTTAATCAGTGGAATGCAGGGGCTAATAAATACTACCAATTATAGTAAGTTGCAGGAAATTCAATCGGGGCTAATTAAATTGGACGAACTACTGGACCAGGCGATTATTAAGACTATAGATAATAGTAGTACCTCATCTTATCTAAAATATGCTATTTGCTTGTGTGTAGATATAGAGCATAGGATGCGACAAAATTTGGTTTAATTGGTGAGTATCCTCCATTTATGGAATGTTATTTTATTTGTAAAAAAATTTGTATTGATATATAATATGTAATATGAGCAAGAAAAAGAAAAGTTATATAATATTTTTAAGCATACTTATTTTAGGAGTAATTGTAGACCTAATAACCAAGGTCTTATTTGCTAATTACTTTGAGACAGGGAATAAGGATATAGTAGTAATCCCTAATTTTTTCTCCTTTACATTTGTTAAAAATACGGGAGCAGCATTTGGGATATTCGGTGATAGTACTGTAGCACTTACTATAGTATCGGTTGTTTTTGTTGCAATATTTGTGGTGTACGATATATTCTATCATAGCGATAATATCTGGTATATACTAGGCATATCTATGCTAATTAGTGGTGCTATTGGTAATTTTATAGATAGGTTATTTTTAGGCTATGTCAGAGATTTTATTAGTATTCACATATTCCCATTTGTATTTAATGTTGCCGATGCGCTAATTACCTTTGGGGTAATATTCTTTGCCGTGTACTTGCTTTTCTATGGCTTTAAGGAAAGCAAAAAGGAAGATGCAAATAAAAAGAATAATGCCGTGGCAGAATCTAAAAGTAATGAAACCTCTCCATTAGATAATGAAACAAAGGAAACAAAAAAATCTGCTGTTGCTTCTAAACCCAGTGAGGAGAAAAAAACATCGGTTGAAACGAAAGTATCTAAAAAATCCAATGCCAAGAAGATGGATAACGGCTTAAGAGGGGAGAAGAAGTAATGGATTGGATTATAACTAAAGAAGATAATAAAAAAAGACTGGATATATTCCTAATGGATAAATTCCCCGATAAGACTAGGTCGCATATAAAAAAGTGGATAGAAGACGGTGTGGCGCTAGTTAATGATAAATCTGTAAAGGCTGGATATTCGTTAAGAGAGGGAGACAGAGTATTCCTAGGAGAGGTTGTGGAAGAGGTTTTATCCTCAGAGCCCCAAGATATTCCTATAGATATTGTGTATGAGGATAATGACATAGCTATAGTCAATAAACCTCAAGGAATGGTTGTTCACCCAGCAATCAAAAATTATGACGGAACACTGGTTAATGCTCTAATGTACAGGCTTAAAAATTTAAGTTCCATAAATGGTGTTATTAGACCGGGGATAGTTCATAGGCTAGATAAAGATACTAGTGGTCTGCTGGTTATAGCAAAAAATGATAATGCACATATTAATCTAAGTAGCCAGATAGCAAAGAAAGATTGCAAGAGGATATACTGGGCTCTGGTAGATGGCATAGTAAAAGAAGATGGCGAAATAATTACAAACTATGGCAGAGACCCTAAAAATAGGCTAAAAATGGCTGTTACTAGAGAGGGGAAAGTGGCACATACTCTATATAGGGTGCTAGAAACTTTCGATAAATACTCTTTAATAGAATTTGAATTAAAGACGGGTAGGACTCATCAGATAAGGGTGCATTCGGCATATATTCATCACCCAATTGTAGGGGATAGACTATATAATCCTAATCCTTGCAAATTTAAACTAGATGGACAATTACTTCACGCAAAGAAACTTATTCTTACTCACCCTGTAACAGGTGAGATTATGCAATTTGAGAGCGATATTCCCGATTACTTTGAGGGTATTTTAAATTCACTAAGGAATAATAAAAAATAAAGATGAGAGATTTTATAAGGAATTTTTTTAGTAGAAAAATCAATATCGTGAGTCTAAGCATTCAGGCTATAGCAATTATATTTCTGATAATTGCTTTTTGTGGTGTGGGTGTGTGTTCAGTGCTATTTTTTGTGATGCAAGGGGTGACGCTAATATTTTGGGGGATATCTATTTTAAATGCCAATAGGCAGATACTTTTTAATCAGCAATATTATGATGACTTGCCTTATTCTAGTGAAGAGAAAAAGTCGTTTAGGACTAGTGACGAGAAGAACATAAAAAATAATAAGTTTACAGCCGTAGTTCTAATTGTTTTAGGTATTATTTTAATAACTACTTGTCTATCCCTAATATAACGAAAAATTTGATATTTTAGTAGATATTTAGTATCAAAACATATTTTTGTAGTTGCAAAAGAAACACCAGTGTGTTATACTTATTAAGTCAGTTTATATATTTTTTTAAGGAGAAAATTAATGAAAAAAGAATTAAAGAAACTAGAGAATAAAAATATGCAATTAACTATTGAGCTTAGCAAGGCTGAGTGGGAGGCTCTAGTTGATGAATCTTATAATAAAAATAAGGGTAAATACAAAGTAGAGGGTTTTAGAAAAGGTAAAGCTCCTAGAAAGATGATTGAGAAATTATATGGAGTAGAGGTTTTCTTTGAAGACGCTATTACTGAGGGTTTCAATAAAGAATATGCAGATGTTTTAGCAAATGATAAGTCTTTTGAGCCTATCGATGCTCCAGAAATCACAATCCCTAGACTAGATGACAAGGGCATTACAATCGTTGCTGAAATCCCAGTTAAACCAGAAGTTAAATTGGGCAAATATACTGGTCTTAAGATTTCTACTACACCTAGAGAGATTACAGATAAGGATATTGAAGAAGAATTAACAAGAGTTCAGAATCAAAATGCTAGATTAGTAGAAGTAGAGAAGAATATCGAGAATGGCGACATTGCTAATATCGATTTCAAGGGTAGCATTGATGGCAAATACTTTGAGGGTGGCGAAGCTCAAGGCTTTGACCTAACTATCGGTAGCCATAGCTTTATCGATACTTTTGAGGACCAATTAGTAGGCTTAAAGGCTGGAGATGACAAAGATGTTATCGTTACTTTCCCTGCAGATTATCAAGCAAAAGATTTGGCTGGTAAAGAGGCTAAATTTGAGGTTAAGGTAAATGCTGTTAAGAAGAGAGAATTACCTGAAATAGATGATGCTCTAGCTAGTGATGTTAGTGAATTTGAGACACTTTCTGAGTACAAAGAGCATATCAAGGAGCATTTAGCTCATCACGCTGAGGAAGATGCTAGAATCGATACAGAGAATAAGATTTTAGATAAAATCGTTGAGGGATTAGATGTAGAAGTACCTGAAATTATGGTTACTAGAGAATTAGATGCTATAATGCAAGATATGGAATACAGACTAATGTATCAAGGTGCAAATCTAGAGATGTATGCTCAATATCTAAATACTACTGTAGAGAAACTAAGAGAAGAGAGAAAGGCAGATGCTCTAAAATCTGTTAAGATTAGACTAGCATTACAAGAGATTATGAAAGCCGAGAAATTTGATGTTTCTGATAAAGAAGTAGATAATTATGTAGAAAATATGGCTAGTAGAATGGGAAAATCTATCGAAGAGTATAAAAAATTATTAAATGACGAAAGATTGAACCATATCAAAAACGAAATTTTGATGAAGAAACTACTTGATTTCTTGGTAGAGAACAATAAATAATCTATAAAGATATAGGAGTGAATATGTTAGTACCTTATGTTGTTGACCAAACTAGTAGTGGTGAAAGAAGCTATGATATTTATAGCAGACTACTAGAGGATAGAATAGTATTTATATCGGGTGAAATTGATGATGCTACTGCTAATACAGTTGTAGCCCAACTTATATATCTAGAGGCCAAAAATCCAGATAAAGATATATCGGTGTATATCAATAGTCCCGGTGGCAGTGTGACTGCAGGAATGGCTATATATGATACAATGCAATACGTTAAATGTGATGTATCTACTATTTGTATTGGTTTAGCTGCATCTATGGGTGCATTCTTACTAGCTGCAGGAACTAAAGGTAAGAGATTTTGTTTGCCAAATAGTGAGGTTATGATTCATCAGCCTCTAGGTGGTGCACAAGGTCAAGCAAGTGATATTGAGATAACTGCTAATCATATAATCGCTACAAAGAAAAAGATGATTAAGATGCTTAGCAAAAATACTGGTCAGCCTATCGCAAAAGTGGAAAAAGATGTTGATAGGGATTACTTTATGACTGCCGATGAAGCAGTTGCTTATGGTCTAGTAGATAAAGTTATTACTAGAAAGAAATAAGTAATGCTTATGTACTATGCAAATAATATATACTAGCATAGTACATTTTTTAATATTTAGGAGATATATGGACAAGGATATAGATAAAATTGTAATGGAATGTTCCTTTTGTGGTAGGAGTCAATTGGAGACTAGAAATTTAATCACTAGTCCCGATGGTGAATCCTTTATCTGTGAGGATTGTGTGGCTATTTGTAGTGAAATGTTAGAAAAGACTCGCAGACCAAAAAACGATGAAAAAATAAAATTGCCTACACCTAGCGAACTTAAAAAGATGCTTGACGAATATATAATAGGTCAAGATGAGGCTAAAAGGGTGCTAAGTGTTGCCGTATACAATCACTACAAGAGGATTAATTACAATATAGATATTCAAAATTCTAAAAAAGACAATAAAGAAGTCTTGGATTTGGATAAAAGCAACGTTCTATTAATAGGCCCTACAGGCAGTGGAAAAACCATGTTGGCAAGGATTTTAGCTAAAATACTAAAAGTTCCTTTTGCTACAGCTGATGCAACCACTCTTACCGAGGCTGGATATGTGGGCGAAGATGTAGAAAATATCCTACTTAAGCTTATTCAAAATGCTAATTACGATATAAAGAAAGCCGAGCAGGGAATAATCTACATCGATGAAATAGATAAAATAACTAGGAAATCGGAAAATCCTAGCATTACTAGAGATGTTAGTGGTGAGGGAGTGCAACAAGCACTACTTAAGATAATTGAAAATACTGTAGCCAATGTTCCTCCACAAGGTGGCAGAAAACACCCTCAGCAAGAATTATTACAGATTAATACAAAGAATATCCTATTTATCTGTGGTGGTGCATTTGTTGGGCTAGATAAGATAATAGAGAAGAGGAGTAGCAAGTCTTCTTTTGGCTTTTCTGTAGAGGATAAAAAGGAAGAGAAGAAAAATAGCGATATTATCAAGGACATTCAGCCACAAGATTTAATCAAATATGGTTTGATTCCTGAGTTCGTGGGCAGATTACCTATAGTTGTGGGCTTAGACGAGCTAAATGAGGACGCTCTAGTTAAGATTATGACTGAACCTAAAAATGCCCTTGTAAAGCAGTATAAGACGATGTTTAAGATAGATGGGGTAAATTTGAGTATTGAACCCGATGCTGTAAGGGCTGTGGCTAAGAAGGCTATGAAGCTAAAAACGGGCGCTAGAGGGCTAAGAACCATAATGGAGGATATAATGCTAGACATTATGTTTGTGACTCCAGATGACAAATCTATAGAGCAGGTTATAGTAAATAGTGATACTGTGGAGAGCAAGAAGCCTATTATAGTAAGGAAAGAGTCCAAAGAGGAAAGTAAAGAAGAGGTAAAAGACTCTCAAAATAAAACTGCTTAAATAAAAAAACTAAAGAAGAGAGGTGATGGTAATGGATATTAGGTCTGCAAAATTTGTGACAAGTGTAGCTGAGAGTAAACATATCCTAAATGACGGCAGAAAGGAAATTGCTTTTGTTGGAAGGAGTAATGTTGGCAAAAGTTCACTTATTAATATGTTAACTAAGCAAAATAAACTAGCCAAAACTAGTTCCACCCCTGGTAGAACTAGACTTATTAATTATTTTCTAATAAATGATGATTTTTACTTTGTAGATTTACCTGGTTATGGCTATGCTAAGGCTAGTAAGACAATGGTTGATGGTTGGCAATCGATGATAGAGCCATACTTGCTAGAAAATCCTCAATTGTACTTAGTTTGTATGCTAGTAGATAGCAGATTTGAGCCAACTGCTCAAGATAAGCAGATGCTTAAATTTTTGACATACTATCAAATCCCTTTCATAATAATCGCAACTAAATGTGATAAATTTGGCAAGAGTCAAGTAAAACCACAAATGCAAAAAATTGCTAACTATTTAGGAGTAGGGGTAAGCAATGTATTTGCCTCTAGTGGAGAAAAATTAATTGGCAGAAAGGAAATACTAGATAAGTTTGACCAATTCTTAGACGATAGCAATTACGAAGAGAGTAGTGATACTAATGAGTAATTAATTTGCTTGGGGTTAAAACCTCAAGCATTTTTTATTTTAAATATACATTCATTGACGAGTGTAATATATCAATCTACTGATTAGAGTCCTCAATACGGGCTTTGTAACACAATTTATAGGAAGATACATATAATTTACCATACAATCTTTTAGGAGGTATTTTATGTCGTTTTTTTCCGGAAATAGACAGGGTTGTAATCCAGGGCCAATATCTGGCAGTCCATTAAATGGATTATGCGAAAAAGCTTGTATTCAAACAAGAAAGGTATTTGATGCGTGTATGAAACAGCTTCAATTAGAAAATGCTAGTATAACACTAGAAGACCAAAATCCTGCGTCTCCTACAACTCCACTTACTTTTGTGAGTTGTTCGACATCAACTAATGATGTTACTATTAATAATCTAGTAGTAGATAGGTTTGATGATAAGCCTTGCTTCGCTAGAGTTACAGGTAATGTAAGCATACCTATTACCGTAAATTATACCGATTCGGGTGATACTGCAGGTAGTGGCAGGGGAACGGTGACAGTGCCTATTGATGTAGTTCTTTATGTGCCACAGCCATCGGTAGTTCCTTATGAGGTTACTGCCTTTGCTAATGCTATTTGTTCGGGTGGTAGATATGTATCGGATAATACATTCACAATAGACCCATGTGTAACTATAATTATTAGAGTAGTTGTTGATGCAGAATTGCTAGTACCTACATACGGATATTGTCAAATCCCACCTTGTCAGGATTATACACAAGATGTATGCACTGGGTTCTTTGACTTACCTTTGTATCCAGCTCAGCAACCGGTTAATCCACCTACACAAATTAATTGTGGTAATTAATATAAATATCGTAAAATGCCCTAAGTATAGGGCATTTTTTATGTGTTTGCATAATAGTGCGTAAAATTTGAAAAATGGAAAAATTGTGTAGAATATTTGCATTAATTGGCTTTTTAAAAAATATTATTATGATAAACAAAAAATAGCAATTATTTCGTTTTTTATATTACTTAATAAAGTTGAAAAATTAATCTATATTTGCTAAAATATTTATTAGGAGAGAGTAATGAAAGTATTTGCTATTAGTGATTTGCATCTTAGCATTAATAATCCTAAGCCTATGGATATCTTTGGTCCACAGTGGGAGGGGTATCTAGATGCGATAGAGGCTAGTTGGAATAAGAAAGTTTCTGATGACGATATAGTGCTTATATCGGGCGATATTTCGTGGGCGATGAAATTTAATGATGCCTTGCCTGACCTAGACTATATTTCTAGATTGAAAGGTCATAAGGTTTTAATCAGAGGCAACCACGATTATTGGTGGAGCTCGATAAGTGAGGTTAGGTCGGGGCTTAAAAATAAGACCTATGCAATTCAGAATGACGCTATAAAGATAGGCAAAGTGGTGATAGCTGGTAGCAGGGGCTGGACAGTGCCGGATAATGGTTACAAATCGGAACAAGATGAAAAGATATACAAAAGAGAAGTTTTAAGAATGGAACTATCGCTTAAAAGTATGCAACACCTAAGGGAAGAGGGGGATTACTCCATTGTAATGATTCATTATCCACCTTTGAATGTGAAAAAACAGGCGAATGAACTAAGTGCATTATTTCAGCAGTATGGTGTGGATAGTGTAGTCTATGGACACTTGCATAGCTATGACAAGGGCTATAAATTGAAATTTACAAAGAATAAAATTAATTATTATTTAACATCGTGTGATTTGGTGGGAAATAAGCTAATCAAAATAGCAGATATTGCCGATTAATGTAAAAAGAGGGTATAAAGGTAAATATTGAATAAATATTTATTGTATTACTCTCTTTTTTTATTTTTTATAAAAATTCATATCTATGTAAAGTCTGTATTTTATAAAAAAATTACAAGAAAAATGTATTTTTATAAATCAAAATTAATGAAAGTTATAAAATTATAATTATGAATATTTATAAAAAGTTTGTTCGCATTGGAAATTTTATTGCTTGAAAAATTGGCTAAATTGCAAGAATTTTGGGTGGGTGATACGCTATAAAGCACATTTTATCCGTGATTATTTATTCAAAAATTACGAATAAAACTTTTTTACAAGGCTTATTTTTTGTTTTGAGAAATAAAAAGTAGGGTGTATAATTATTAATGTAAAAAGAATAATTTTAAGATATATGTATATATCATAAAAATGAATACTTTTTAAAAAAATATGATTGTTTATGCAAAAATTCTGAGTGTGTTTGATAAGCATAAATGATTATTTTCTTTGAGACTAAAGGAGTGAAAAATGGGAAAAACATTGGAAATTAAATTTGAACACACTCCAGTACTCTTAAATGAGTGCTTAGATGGGCTGAATATCGACCCTACCGGCATATATGTAGATGGGACATTAGGTGGTGGTGGACATTCGGGAGAAATCCTAAAGAGATTGACCACAGGCAAACTAATAGCTTTTGATAAAGATGATGATGCTTTGACCTCGACTAAGGCAAAGTTATCTAGCTTTGGTGACAAAGTAATCTTTGTAAAGAGTGACTTTAAGGATATGTTTGCTAGAGTTAAAGATTTAGGGTACGATAAAGTAAACGGAATCCTACTAGATTTAGGTGTTAGTAGTTATCAGATTGATACTGCTGACAGGGGATTTTCATACAGGTTCGATGGCAAACTTGATATGAGAATGGATAGGTCTGCTAGTTTGACTGCTAGAGATGTTGTCAATACTTATTCTAAAGAGGATTTGCAGAGAATACTTTATAATTATGGGGAAGAAAGCTTTGCTAAACTAATAGTAAATAAAATATTAGAAGCAAGAGAAACAAAGGAGATAGAGACAACCGGTGAATTAACAAGCCTAGTTGAGTCGGCAATTCCTAAGAAGTTTTGGGGAAAAGGTAGTGTTGCCAAGAAGACTTTTCAGGCTATAAGGATAGAAGTAAATGGTGAATTGGAGGGGCTAGATAGAGCGATTAATCAAATGATTGATTTACTAGCACCAAATGGAAGACTATGTATTATTACATTCCATTCCCTAGAGGATAGGATAGTAAAAAATGTCTTTAAGGAAAGATGTACTGATTGTATTTGTGATAAATCCTTGCCATTCTGTGTATGCAATCATAAAGCAGATGCAGAACTAGTGAATAGAAAGCCTATTGTGGCAGGAGAGGAAGAATTAAAATACAATAAACGCAGTAGCAGTGCAAAACTAAGGGTTTTGCAGAAAAAATAAAAGAGGGGTGAGAATTATGGCAACATATGGCAAAGTTTCTTATTCAGAAAACGAAATAGAATCTACCGAAGAAGTAAAGCAAGAGATTGATGCTACTTCTGCTGTTGACGAGCAGGTAGAAAAGTTCGATAATTCTTATACCCAAGCTAAATTACAAGATTTATATGAGCAATATGACAAAATAACTATCGATGAAGAAAAGTTAAAGTCAGTTACTCAAGTAAAAGTAAATGCAGTTAGCAATGCCGTACCTTTTAGAGTAGTATTATTTATGACTACATCGGTACTAGTATCGTTACTACTAGCATTCTTATGCTTCTACAATATTTCTGTCATAAACGGAATGGGAACGAGCATACAATGTTTGCAAGAAGAAGTAGTAGAATATGAATATCAATTAGAAAATTCTAGGGCTTTGTACGAAGATTTGACATCGGTAGATAATATTCAGAGCGACCTTAGTGGTATGGGATATGAAGATGCTTCTTCAAATATAGTGGCTATATCCGTTCCAGAAAAAACGGAGGTAATTGAATTACAGGCAGAGACAAATTGGTTTGATGCTTTTTGTAATTTCCTTAGCCGAATATTTGGGTAGGTTGTATGCAAAATAATTCAATATTACATTTAAAAAAAAGACTACTAGCAATATTTTTGCTAGTGTCTTTTTGTTTTTTAGCAATTATTGTGAGGCTCGGGTATTTGCAACTGATTAAGGGCAAGTGGTTGCAATCAAAAGCTATAGACCAGTGGACTAGAGACTTACCCCTAAATGCAGTTAGGGGTGGAATATACGATGTAAATGGTGTAACTCTAGCCACAAATTATTCTTCCTACGATGTATATGTTAGACCTAGTATGGTAAGTGATAGTAGAGGTGTAGCTAGAGTATTATCCGATACTTTGCAAATAGACTTTGATAAAGTATATAGCAAAGTAGTGGATATGTACATAAGCGAAGTGCTTATAAAAATGCAGGTTTCGAAAGAGAAAGTCGAGAAGATAAAAGAGAGTGGGCTTAAGGGAATACTATTTAGTGAGAATAATAGTAGATATTATCCACTAGGCTCAACGCTTACTCAAGTGCTAGGATTTACTACCATAGATAATATTGGTCAGGCAGGACTAGAGGCATACTATGATAGATATCTAACGGGCGTAAATGGATATGTAGTAGAGGAAAGTGATGTTAGAGGTATTAAGATTAGTAATAGTCTAACTACCTACGTGCCTAGTATTTCGGGGCTCAATCTAGAACTTACGATTGATTCAAATATTCAAAGGTTTGCCGAAAATGCACTAGCTAAGTTATTCGAGGAACAGAAACCTAAAAGGGCTAGTGCGATTGTAATGAATCCTAATAATGGTGAGATAGTGGCAATGGCGACACTCCCTAATTTTGACCTAAATGATATCCCTAGAGATGATGTATCTGCACTCATGGAAACGGTTAAGAATATAAATATCGTAGATGTATACGAGCCGGGGTCAACCTTTAAATGTATTACTATGGCTAATGCTATTGAGGAGGGGGTTGCACATCTTACAGATACTTTCTATGACCCTGGGTATAGAATGGTTGATGGTGAGAAAATTAAGTGTTGGAAATTAACTGGTCACGGTATGCAAGATTTGACAGCAGGGCTATGCAATAGTTGCAATAGTGTATTTGTTGACCTTGCACTAAGGCTAGGCAAAGATAAGATGTACGAGATGTTTGAAAGATTTGGATTTGGCACCAAGACGGGTGTAGATTTTTATGGAGAGAGCTCGGGGATAATAATGGACAAAGATTATTCCAAGACGGTGGATATAGCCAGAATGGGCTTTGGTCAAGCGATAGCAGGAACGCCACTACAATTAATAAATGCTATATGTAGTATAGTAAATGGTGGAACACTGTATGAGCCGTACTTTGTAAAATCTATAAAGGATAATGACGGCAATATTGTGTATTGTAAGACTCCTACCGTAAAGGGTAAAACTATATCCAAGGATACTAGTGACAAAATGAAAGTGATGATGGAAGAGGTTATAAAAAAATATAGTGGCTATTATTCCTATATCCCTGGGTACAGGATTTCAGGCAAAACGGGAACGAGTCAGAAGTATCTAGACGGCAAAATTAGTGGGGAATACATTGCATCATTCGTGGGTGCATTCCCAGCCGATAATCCCGATTATGTGGTACTTATTATTGCCGATGAGCCGGGTGGAGATAGCTATTATGGTAGTGTAGTTGCTACTCCTTATGCTAAGTTAATTATAGAGGATATAATAGAGTACAAGGACTATGCTCCCGTTAACCCCGATGAAATAACTTCGGGTGAATATGATAAGAAAATTGCAATGCCAGATGTAATGGGATTAGGAGTATATGATGCAGTAGAATTATTAGAAACTGCTGGTTTGCAAGTGGAGATAGAAGGTAGTGGTTCTATAGTTACTAACCAATTCCCGTACTCGGGTGTAGAGGTAATAAAAAATGGAATTGTGGTTATTAAGACTGAGTCATAACAAGATAAAAAAGATGCTTAAAATCTTAGCACTAAAATAGATAAAAATAATAAAATATAATTTCTAAATTTAAAAGAAAAGCTGTCTATATTTTTGTATAAAACGATAGGCAGTTTTTTCTTGTAGAAAAATGTCAATATTGATAAAGAATTATTTGTCATAATTTGGTGTATTGTCCTAAATGAAAAATATTAGTGATAGAATATTATAAAAGATAAAAGAGGGATATATGAGACTAAGAAAAATAATAGAGGGAATACAACATTTAAAAATAAAGAACTACAAAAACTATAATATAAAATCTATCACACACATATCCAAAGATGTAATAAAGGATAGTATTTTTATTTGTCTGAGTGGTGATAATTTTGATGGCAATGATTATATAGATGAGGCACTAGCTAGTGGTGCTAAATGTATAGTTACAGAGAGGGATATAGATATACCTAATGCTACTATTATTAAGGTAGATAATGTAAGAAAAGTAATGAGCCTGATGGCTAAAAACTTTTATAATAGTGCTTGTGACTTTTTGAATATAATAGGTGTTATTGGGACTTCGGGTAAAACATCGACTACACACATTATTAAACAAATACTGTGTCAAAATGACAAAAAAGTGGGTGTAATTGGTACAAATGGCGTATATTTTGACAATATTCGACTAGATAGTGGTTTCACAACTCCCGACCCACTGGATTTGCATTATATATTTTATCAGATGAAGATGCTAGGTGTTGAGTGGGTTATTATGGAAATATCTGCTCAGGCAATTGATAAATTTAAGATGTGTGGGATTAGATTGAAACTAGGTGTATTTACAAATATTTCACCCGAACATCTAGATTATTTCGGCAGTATGGAAAAATACGCTAAATGCAAAATGGATTATTTTGATATAAAAAATATGGACGAAGCAATAATAAATGTTGATGATTTTTATGGAAGGGAATTAGCATACAAATGCAATATGCCATCGCTTAGCCTTGGGATAAATTCTCCTGCAAATATATTCGCTCTAGATATCGAGTCTACTCTAGATGGACTTAAATTTGTAGTAAATATTTTAGATGATATTTACAATGTTTCCACTAAATTGGTTGGGGATTATAATGTATACAATATTATGTCTGCAATGGCTGTTGCAAGGGTTGTAGGCATAGATAAATTAGGCATCGAGAGGGCTGTAAATAATCTAGATTATATTGATGGTAGATTCAATGTATATGGCTTAAAAAATGGTGCTAGGGTGATAGTGGATTTTGCTCACACTGTGGATAGTATAGATAAATTATTATCATTTGTTAGAAAGGGCGTAAGTGGTAGACTAATTACATTATTTGGCTGTGTGGGATATAGCAATAAAGAAAAAAGACAGGATATGATGAGTGCCGTTTTGAAGTATTCTGATTATGTAATTATTTCGACCGATAATAGAGGAGAGACACCTTTTAGTGATATTGAAAAAGATATGGTGGAGGGAGTAAACAAGAGTAAATACATTTCCATAGAAGATAGAGAGAATGCAATTAATTTTGGGTTTGGAATGATTGGCAAAAATGACACCCTAGTTATTATGGGAAAGGGTGCAGAAAATTTTCAAAAGATTGGCAAGGAAAAAATTCCGTATAGCGATATAAATATTGTTCAAGAATTAATTAAAAAGCAAGGGGATTTATGAAATACTGTTTAATTAATTTTTGTATATGTTTTGCTTTGTCGGCAGTCATCGCTCCATTTATTATTAAGTTTTTACGAAGATTAAAGTTTGGTCAGAGTATTCTTGTATATGTAGAAAAGCATAAATCAAAATCTGGCACTCCTACTATGGGTGGGATTATATTTATTTTGCCAGTGATTATCTCTTACTTTATATTTTGGAGGGAAAATAAAACTCTTGCTACTATCTCTATGCTTAGTTTAATCTTCTTTGGGGTGATAGGATTTTTAGATGACTTTATTAAGATTAAGTTTAAGCAGAATGAGGGATTGAAGCCTTATCAAAAAGTTATCGGACAATTAGGCATAGCCGTGGTCATATCCATATTTATTTATAAGTCACCTCTTATTGGCTCGGAGATAATTATTCCTTTCAGTAATATCACTATTGATATTGGCTATTGGATAATTCCCTTTGTAATATTTGTATACATTGCAATAGTTAATAGTGTAAATTTGATTGATGGTTTAGATGGACTGTGTGGGTCGGTATCTAGCATCGTGCTGGTAGCTATTACTCTTATCCTCTTTGTAATCACGAGTGGATATGAGGGAGTGTATGTTCAGGAAATAGGTAACTTAAATATTATGACACTAGGTCTAGTTGGGGCGATACTAGGATTTCTGCTATACAATTCGCACCCAGCTAGTTGCTTTATGGGAGATGCAGGTTCTCTTGCCCTCGGTGGATATATCGCATCACTATTTGTGGTAACTAGAGAGTATTTATTATTTTTGCTACTAGGTCTGCCATTTGTACTTACTGCATTATCTGTCGTTATGCAGGTTTTATATTATAAATTAACTAAAAAGAGGATATTCAAGATGGCACCCCTTCATCATCACTTTGAGTATTATTATGGAGAAACAAAAGTAGTGTCTTGGTACAGAATGATGACTATAGCGATAAGTGTGCTGGTTATATTATTTTATTTGTGAGGTAAATATGAATTTCGATTATAAAAATATTTTAATAATGGGCTATGGCAGAAGTGGTGAGGCTGTAGAAGAGATTGTAAAAAAATTGGAAGTGAATTACAAAATATACGATTCCGAGAAAAAGATAACGGGTGGCAATTATTATTCCAAATTAAGTAAAAAAATAATTAGGGATTTTGATTTGCTAGTCTTGTCCCCAGGGATATCTATCTACAATAAATATGTAGTGTATGCCGAGAGGATAGGGATTAAGGTGGTGGGTGAATTAGAATTTGGATACTGGTTTACATCATCGCCAATTTTAGCAGTGACTGGTACTAATGGCAAGACCACTACAGTAAGGCTACTAAATGATATGGTGGCTACCACCTTTGATTCGGGTGCATTTGGAAATATAGGTGTGCCTCTTAGTGAGGGTTACAATAAAAAACTAGACTATATGGTGTGTGAGGTTAGTTCCTTTCAGTTAGAATCGACTTATTCCTTTAAGCCATATATATCGGTAATACTAAATATTGCCGAAGACCATATAGATAGACACAAAACCTTTGAGAATTATATTACTTGCAAAATGGGGTTACTTAAAAATTGCACGGAAAAATCGCTAGTGGTTCTAAATGCCGATGACAAGATAATTATGAATAGGTCGGA
>CAYTNS010000009.1:0-13543 GCA_964439345.1 uncultured Christensenella sp. | reverse complement strand
GTAGAATATGTAGACGATAGCAAAAGCACCAATGTACATAGTACTCTTAATGCTCTTTCTTGTACAAAGGGTGGTGTTGTATTGCTCTTAGGGGGCGAGGATAAAAATCTTAATTTTAGTAAAATATTTTCAGCCTATGGGGATAGGCTAAAATATGTAGTGGCTTTTGGTGATGCTAGAAAGAAGATTGAAAAATGTGCTAAGCAAAATTCATTTAATAATATAATTAGTTACAAATATTTTTACGATGCCGTAAAGTATGCGTGTTTAGTCGTAGGAGAGGGAGAAACGGTACTACTCTCCCCAGCCTGTGCTAGTTTTGACGAATTTAAAAGCTATGCCGAGAGGGGAGATAGATTTTTTGAAATAGTTAAGGAATGTGTCGATGCAAAAAAATAAAAAAATCAATATTTTATTGATAGTGTCTGTTACCTTCCTTTGCCTATTTGGAATGGTGATGATATATAGCGCTAGTAGTTATTCTAGTGGTGTTCTTTATGGTGATAGTTTGCATTTCGTAAAGAAACAAATCTTTGGATTTGTAATGGGCATAGGTTGCTTTTTATTTACATACTTTTTTGATTATCATAGATACTATAAGCTTAGATATTGGATAATTGGGATATCTATAATATTATTAGCGCTAGTATTTGTTCCAGGGCTTGGGATATCTGCCAATGGTGCTAGGAGGTGGATAGGCTTTGGCTCAATTAATTTGCAGAGTAGTGAGGTTGCCAAATTTGGCTTCGTAATATTTACAGCCTCCTACTTATCGGTAAATTATAAGAAGACTCAAAAATTTGTAGGTATTTTACCCGTGCTTATGGTAGGGGGAATTATCTGTTTGCTAGTAATGCTAGAGCCTAATATGAGTGTTACGATGTGTATTGGACTGGTAATGATAATTATGTTAATCATAGGTGGAATGAGTATAAAGCATTTAATTATGCTAGGAATACCAGCTCTTGGACTAGTAATACTGCTAATAGTAATAGAACCATACAGACTAGATAGGCTAATGGCATTTATTAATCCGTGGGCAAATCCCAAAGAGGAGGGGTATCAATTAATCCAAAGCCTCTATTCCCTAGGAGCAGGGGGACTCTTTGGAGTGGGACTATTTAATAGCAGACAAAAATATTTATTTTTGCCATTTGCCGAAAGCGATTTTATCTTTGCTATTATTGGTGAAGAATTGGGCTTTGTGGGGTGTATACTTATAATCGGTGTGTATACTCTAATTATTGCACTGGGAATCAAAATTGCACTCAATGCAAATGATAGACTGGGTTCATATTTAGCATCGGGAATATCGGCAGTTATTGCTGTACAATTACTTATTAATATTGCAGTGGTCACAGGCTCAATACCACCCACAGGAATACCACTTCCATTTGTGTCTGCTGGAGGCACTAGTCTAATGGTATTTATGTCGGCAATTGGGATACTATGCAATATTGGAAAAAATAAGGAAAGTGCGTTTGTTTTTGAAGATAGTAAATTTTTTAGCAAATTAAAAAAGAGTAAACTTTTTAAGAAGAAAAAAGAGGTAAGATAAGATATAAGTAGTCTAAGATTTGGGCTACTTTTTTATTTGAAAAAATAAGAATAATTATAACTACAAAAATAAAATAGCATAAAGCATTTTTTATTTGGTGTACATTTTTTGTTCTTTGTGATACTATATAGGCAATAAAAAAATTACTAAAGATGTAGAGATAAAGTATATGGGAGTTATTTATGTCGAGGATTAGTAAAGAGGAATTTGAAAAACTATTAAATGTAGAAAAAGTATCTATTTTAAAAATTAAATTAGGCGATAAAGATATTGAGATTAATAGGAATATATCTATATATTTTGATTTTGATAATCTAAGCGATATGCAAAATGGTCAAACTATTGATAGGGGTTACTCGGTCAATTGCAATGGTGAGACTACTGATGTAGATGATTTTGAAAAAATATGTGACCTTTTGGATATGCAAAATGTTGACAATGAAAAAATGGAACTAATTAGCATCAATAATAGATTTGATAGTGTTAATGATTATCTAGAAGATAAAGAATTTAATAATCTAGATATGAAAGGGATTTTAAATAAATACGCAGGTAAAGCAGATTCTTTTGAATTAGTTACACCTTATAATGATAAGCTAACCTTTATAGGCGTTAGTGCTGATAGTAGAGATAATGCTAGTGAGGCAGTAGAGGGCATAGAAAATGCCACAATCTCCCGATTAAAGCAGTATTATGATAAGTACTATGATAAGATAATTAAGGTTACAGATAAAGGTTTTGATGAAATTATAACTGATATTAAGAAAGAAATCGAATCGGCTATTGCTAAGGGAAAGAAGCAGTGTAAACCTGTATTTATGTGTGATAGAGTGTATAAGGGGAAGACTAAGTACTCCGAGCCTTACGAGTTTTTCTGGCATACTTATCACGATATACAATTTATGTTTGAATGCAGAGATAATATAGAGAGGGCAAAAGCAGAGAGGGAATTGGTAGAAAATTCCATTATAGAAGATTTGCGTTTATTACAGCCTCATCTGATTTCGGCTAGATTATCTTACTCTTGGCATTGCACTACTACCAGTCAATTAAGCATAGTATGTAAATTTCAATTGAATGAAGATACTCAAAAATATTTATTAAGATTCAAAGACGATTATGATTTAAGGGGACTAGAAGACCTAGCATTATATAGTGGAGATAAGCTTTTATTTTCTTCCTGCACTCACGAGGGCTTCCATACCGATTTGACTAAGAAAAATATGAAATAAAAGATAATCCTTGTGATTTTTAAAAAAATATATAAAAATATTTGGCATATATCTAATGGCTTGACATATAGTAGAATATATGCTATAATATCAGCATAAAATAGCAAAGGAGATAACTATGTTTAGAGTTATTAATAATAACAACAATAATAATTTAAACGCATATAATATGGGTTTCATTTTTGTTGTTGAAAGATTCTAAACATTATTAATATAGATAATATCAACACTCTCTTGAAATCCAAAGAGAGTGTTTTTATTTAATATAGTTGTAAGTATAATTATATTTGGTAGCACACTCTTAGGAATTAAGTAGTGTGCTATTTTTATTTTCTATTAACAATTTTTTAAAAAAGTAAAGGAGATATCCAGTATGAAAAGACAAACAAACGCCCAGTCGGGCGAAGAAGATAATGGTGATAATAATAACTATTTTAAGGAGTATTTGTAAGCGATTTTTTCTCCCTAAAATAGAAAAATTTCACAAAAATTGCTTGAAATATTTTTTAAAATTTAGGGAGAAAATTATTATGAAAATTATAGAAGAAAAATATACAAAATTAGATATTATAGATAAACAAAAATACATTAAATTAATTAAGGATAAATTTGAGAGAAAATTAGCAAAAGCATTAGATTTGACTAGAGTATCGGCTCCTTTGCTTGTAACTAAAGAAAGTGGATTGCAAGATGACTTAAGTGGGGTAGAGAGAAAGGTTGTTTTTGATGTATTAAAAGATGGCAAGGAGCTAGAAATAGTGCAGTCTCTTGCAAAATGGAAAAGAATGGCTCTTAAAAAATATTCTTTCCCAGTACACAAAGGATTATATACAGATATGACGGCTATTCGTAGAGATGATAAAATGGACGAAACACATTCTATATATGTGGACCAATGGGATTGGGAAAAGGTGATACTATCCAAAGATAGAAAGGTGGATTATCTAAAGAAAACTGTTAGAAAGATAGTAGGTGCTATAGCAGATACTAGCGATTATCTAAAAACTAAAGGATTTGATAGTGTGGATATTGAAAGAGAGGTTTTCTTTATAACCAGTCAAGAATTGCTAGATATGTATCCCGATACCACCGACAAAGAAAGGGAATATCTAATCACTAAAGAGCACAAGACGGTATTTATAATCGGCATTGGGTATGATTTAAGCGATGGAAAACCACACGATTTAAGAGCACCCGATTACGATGATTGGAGCCTAGATGGTGATTTATTATTTTATCACGAAGTATTAGATATGGCACTAGAAATATCCAGTATGGGTATTAGGGTAGATGGCGATAGCCTACTTAAACAAATCAAACTTTCGGGTAAAGAGGAAAGGTTAGAGTATGATTATCACAAGGCAATCTTAGATGGCTCCCTTCCATTAACCATTGGTGGTGGCATAGGTCAATCTAGACTATGTATGTTGCTACTAGGCAGAGTGCATATAGGCGAGGTTCAAGCATCGTATTGGGATAAGAAAACTACTAAGATGTGTGAAGATCTAAAAATTGAATTATTATAAGATTGTTTTATTAATTGTGTAGTATGCAAAATGTATAATAAGTAGGATATAAAGGGGAGATTTCATAATAAAGAGGCTAAGCTAGTAGATGTTGGTTTAGCCTCTTTTTATTACTTACTTTTAAATCCCTTTTTCACTAAATTGATATCCTATGGCATATATAATTATTATATTTATAATTGAATAATAAATAGGGTGTGGGAGACAATTGTAACAATATAAGGGTTTCGTCCATAGTATGAATTAAGCGATGTTAGCATTCTCAGAGTATGCCCTGATGGCATAATACTATGTGTTCCAATGAGATAGTTGGAGTAAAGGTGTAGTGTGTTACAAGGTTACTTGGGAATGCCTTTATTGGGGATATCTAGTATAGATGATACAGGTAAATATATCGCGAGTTGATGGATTATATATGTGATAGGCATTTAAAAGTGGGTGGGCAAAAATTCCACTACTATGTCTATGGATAAAATAAACCAAAAGGGTGAAATAATATGGATACATTGTACATTAATGGTGGCAGGGAACTAAATGGTGCTCTAGATATTGTTACTGCAAAGAATGCTCTTTTGCCGATACTGGCAGGTAGCATTATTAGTGGAAAAAATGTTGTTTTACATAAAATTGCTTTATTTTCCGATGTAAAGTATATGTTAAAGATACTTGAGGAATTGGGAGTTAAGGCTAGAGTAGATGATGAGGATATCTGGATAGATGGGAGTGGAGCAG
The DNA here is from genome assembly GCA_964439345.1 of uncultured Christensenella sp. Taxonomy (GTDB): domain Bacteria; phylum Bacillota; class Clostridia; order Christensenellales; family UBA1242; genus UBA11490. Next base: position 8,495 of record CAYTNS010000009.1, on the reverse strand, counting down.
ATGGTTACATAGTAAGAGATGAGTATACAAAGAAAGTAAGGTCAAGTATTTTTATGTTAGGGCCTTTGCTTTCTAGATTTAAAAGGGCAAAGGTGGCATACCCCGGAGGGTGCAATATAGGTAATAGGCCTATAGATTTACATATCAAAGGATTAGAGAGTCTGAATGTTAAGATAGAAGAAAAACATGGATACATATATTGCGACGGCAAAAATATGAAGTCTGGTGAGGTGCATTTGGATTTCCCTAGCGTGGGCGCTACCGAAAATATTATGATGGCATCGGTGGGGTTAAAGGGTACAACTACCATATACAATTCGGCTAGAGAGCCAGAGATTGTGGATTTGCAAAATTTTATCAATGTCATGGGTGGCAGAGTGAGTGGCGCTGGTAGTAGCACTATAACTATAGAGGGTGTAGATAAATTTAATGATGTGGAGTATACCCCTATAAAGGATAGGGTAGTCGCAGGGACTTACTTAATAGCCACAGCTATGTGTGGTGGCAGGGTAAAACTAGTCGATTGCAAGAGGGAGCATAATAATGCCCTAATTACTAAATTAAAGGCGTGTGGTGCAAGTATCAAGGAGAGTAAATCAGGGCTAGAAATTGTATGTAAAAATAGACTAAAAAGTATCCCTAATATAGAGACCCAACCATACCCCGGATTTCCTACCGATTTACAAAATCAGGTACTGGCACTGGAGACTATAAGCAAGGGCACTAGCATAATAGTAGAGAATCTATATGAAAGTAGGTTTAAGATATGTAATGAGCTTATTAAAATGGGTGCAGATATCACTATTAAGGATAGGACGGCTATTATTAGGGGTGTTCCTAAACTATATGGGGCAAATGTGGTGGCTACCGACTTGCGTGGTGGAGCAGGGCTGGTTTTAGCAGGGCTATCTGCCGAGGGGTATACAACTATTGAAGATATCTATCATATAGATAGGGGATATTTGAATATAGAAGAGGATTTTTGTAAATTAAATGCAGAAATTAAAAGAATAAAAAAATAGTAATAATATTTTTGTTGTGAAAAAAATTCATTTTTGATAGAATAAGTGTAGATTAAAAGTTGAAATTTTACTCTAAAGGGCAATAATGTAATTATTGAGTATGTAAAAACTTTGGTCTACATTTATTTTTATGGTAAAAAGAAGAGGGTAATGAAAAATAAGAAATTAGTTGTTTTACTAAGTGTACTTGCTTTTTTAACCGTACTGATAGTTCTTAGCAGTACAGTTTTTACCTTGCAAAAAGTAAGTATCAGTTGGCTTACTACCAAAGATGAAATGATAGGCATCAAGGATACATCTATTACTAGTATGGTTCAGACGGGTTCTAGCATATTTTTAGTAGATAAAGAAGATATTACAAATGATTTAGAGAAAAACTTTCCATATTTAAGAGTAGTTGGGATTGAAACTAAATTCCCAAATAAAATAGTTATTCATAGTGCCGAAAGAGAGAGTTTATTTGCCATAAGTATGGACGATGGAAATAATGCGAAATATTATATGGTATTAGATGAAAAAGGCAAGGTACTCAAGAAAACCAATAGCAGTATATTTGCAGGGGAAGAGCTAGGCGCTAAACCTATTAAGGTTACCTTTATAAATGCAAATGTTAATTCAAATGATTATATCGTGGGCGAAGAGGTCAAGGATAATAGTGTAAAAGATTTGCTTACTAGACTATCTTATACTATGCGTGAGGCAGGACATACTCCAACCACTAGCAAGGGAGTATTTACCGATATTTCTATTGAGAATAATGGAAATAAAAAGGAAATCAATTTTATTACCCGTAATGGAATGGTTATTAGCCTAAAAGATGCCGAACATCTAACTACCGATAAATTGCTACTAGGACTAACTGTTTATGACAAAAATCAGCAGAGTGGTGTAGCAGAGGGAACTATAGATGTATGGTATAATACTAAGGAAAATAAAATAATGGCTAGATATATTTAATGAAATACTCTCTATGAGAGTATTTTTTATGGAGCAATTTGTAATATTGGGAGTGCTTTTCGGGTGATGGTAGCAAAAATAATTTGACAAGGTGGCGAATTAAATTATATACTCTATTATATGGGTAGATATGTAATTGTATCTAAATTAGACATATTTGGGTGTTTTTGATGTATAAAAATATGGTTACGGTGATGGATTTTGGGTCTTCCAAGGTTACCGTACTGGCAGGACAGAGAGAGGTTAATAAAAGCATTCGATTACTGGCATCGGCTGAGTATGAATACGAGGGGTATGCTAGTGGTGAATTTATCGATGTGGCTAGTCTAAAGGACGCTATGACTAGGGCTGTAAGAGATGTATCTAAGGCACTAGGCGAGGAAATAAAAAGTATTTTCGTAGGTGTTCCAGCAGAATTTTGCTTCGCTTATGATAAATTGCTTACCAAAGTTTTCCCTAAGAAAACTAAAATAACAACCAAGATAGTAGATAGTTTATTTTTAGATGACACCGAGTCTAATCCATATATTACACATACTGTTATTAATAAATCATCGCTATTTTATATAGTGAATGAAGATAATAAGACCAATGACCCCGTAGGAATGGTGGCAGGTAAATTGCAGACGAGGGCTGGATATGTATTGGTTGATAACAAATTTAAGCATATGATAGGTACGGTGCTTGAAGAACTGGGAATAAAGAATTATGACTTTATTTCTAGTACACTAGCTGAATCGGTGTACCTGCTTCCCGAGGATAAGAGAAATGAGGGTGCAATTGTAATAGATTGTGGCTATATTAGTACCAGTGTTGCACAAGTTTTGGGTGATGGACTCAAGGAACTTAAGAGCTTTTCGCTAGGTGGTGGATTTATAACTGCAGATCTCTCCAAAGCCTTTGAAATACCTTTTTATGAGGCTGAGGAATTGAAGCAAAAGAGCATTGTAACACTTAATCCATTGGGTGTAGAGTATTATGAAACCAGTTCGGGTAAAAAATTCAGCATAAAGGCTGTAAACGAGGTAATACTGGGCAGGGTAGATAAGATACTAATAATGATAGGCAAATGTATAGATACTTTTGCAATGGAATTACCTAAATACATACCCATTTACCTAACTGGTGGTGGACTAAATTATATAGAGGGAATATCGGATTATTTTAGAAGAACTTTGGATAGGCCGGTGGAATTTATCCAACCAAAATTATTATTATATGCTAGACCCGACCTTTCTAGTTCAATAAGCTTATTAGATATGGCATTAAATTTGTATAAATAAGAGGAGATTATATTATGGAAAATATGGAAGAATTACAAGATGAGTTAGATGCAAATACCCCAATTTGCAAAATTAAAGTAATAGGTGTTGGTGGTGGTGGAAATAACGCCGTTAACCGTATGATATACGCTGGAATTACCAGTGCACAGTTTGTTGCTATTAATACAGATAAACAGGCTCTTCTTATGAGCAAAGCCCCTAGCAGATTGCAGATAGGTGAGAAATTGACTAGAGGTTTGGGTGCAGGTGCAGACCCAGAGATAGGTAAAAAGGCTGCCGAAGAGAGCAGAGAATTAATAGAAGATGTGCTTAAAGATACCGACCTAGTATTCGTAACTGCTGGTATGGGTGGTGGAACTGGTACAGGTGCTGCTCCAGTTGTTGCTAGTATCGCAAAGGAAATGGGAATACTTACCATTGCTGTTGTTACCAAGCCATTTAGATTTGAGGGCAGAAAGAGAATGGATAATGCCGAGCATGGTATTAGAGAACTTAGAAATGTAGTAGATACTCTAGTCGTTATTCCTAATGATAAGTTACTAACAATCGTTCCTAAGAATACTCCTATTATCGAGGCATTCAAAACTGCCGATGATGTGCTTAGACAGGGTATCCAAGGTATTAGTGACTTAATTGTTACATCTAGTTTAATTAATCTAGACTTCGCCGATGTTAAGACTATTATGAAAAATAAAGGTCTAGCACATATGGGACTAGGTAGAGGTAAAGGTGAGAATAGAACAATCGAGGCTGTTAGACAGGCTGTATCTAGTCCACTTCTAGAGACTACTATTGAGGGCGCTACTGGTATTATTCTTAATATCAAAGGTTCTCCAAACTTAACTCTTGATGAGGTTTATGAGTCGGCTGACCTAGTTAAAGAGGTTGTTGACCCTAGCTGTAATATTATATTTGGTAGTGGAATTGACTCAAAGATGGAAGATGAGGTAGAGATAACTGTAATTGCTACTGGCTTTAACGATGGCGCATCGGGTGAGGAAGTTAAGCAAGAAGTTAGAAGAAATGTCTTGAAAGAAGACCATCATTTAGAGGCTCCTAGAGTAGAGGAACACGAAGAAGAGGTTGCTCATACTGAAGAAAAAGCTGGTCAAGCTCCTTCTAGCAGAGTAGAAATAGATGATAGCGATATCCCTTCATTTATAAAGAAATTAAAATCTAGATTTTAGTTGTTTCATATCACACGATTTTACAAAATAAGTATTTTCTAAACTTGTTTGTTTTGATTGTGTGATATTTTTATATGAATTTTTTATTGGGGAAAAGTATGGAATTAAATAAAGCAGAAGTAAAAAGACTTTTTGATGAAACTCTTAAAAATATTGATAAAATGGAAAGATCAATAGTTTTTAATCTGTATGAGGACGAAAATTGTTATTCTATGGAGGCAACTTTTGATGATGAAAATGTTGTTATTTGTAGAAATAATCCAGCGATTCTTTGTGCGAGAGAGATTGATTATAAAATCGTTCTTATGTTGATAAAAAAAGAAATTAAAGAATTTGTTGCAACACATAAAGATTGTTTAGTGAAGGTTAAAGAATTATCGTACGGGTTTGTTGATGGTGATTTGCATTACATTAAAAAGTCTAAGAGTCCCTATATAAAAAAACGAAAACTTACGATGGACGATCTTGAGGACTTTGATGCAGTTAGACTCATTATGTGGATAAGTGTTTATATGAAAGACGAGGCAAAGAAAAAATATGAACCACCTACATTATTTAATTATAATAATTTAACATCAGAAGATTTGAAAAAATGGAAACAAATTCTATTAGATAATTTTGATTATGATAAGTACTATAAGTAACTAACAAAAGAGGATAAAACAAAATTAGTTTTTATTCTCTTTTTTTTGTTCAAATTTGCTCTGAGAATGGATTTTGCATTTTATAATCTCTTGCTAAACTAAGTATGTATTGGGAGGGGGAAATGACATTATATATAGAATATGTTTTGCTAGATAATATAGTGATAGATTACTTACTTATTAAACTTATAGCGACTACATTTAAAGAAAAATATTCTAGGATAAGGATAGTATTATCTTTGGTCGTTGGAGTGGTGGGTGCGATATTCTTGCCGTATATTATTAAGCTTAGTATATTATCTATTTTATATAGATTATTAATATGTACAACGATGGTTTTGCTTTTAAAAAAATATGTGAGTTTTGTTCATTATCTAAAGCATCTATTTGCGTTTATTGGCTTTACAGCCCTATTGGGTGGGGTGATACTGGGAGTACTGAACTTATTTAATATCCCGTACACCATTAGTGGTGTTATGTATTATAATCTTGAATTGCCTATGGGGATATTTGTACTTATTATAATGTTTGGGCTTTTGCTTATAAAGAAGATATTGCTTGTGGTTTCAAAAGGTTTGAAAGAACAAAATTATATTTACGATACGATTATAGAAGATAATGGAGTAGCGATAACTACTAGAGGATATGTAGATAGTGGCAATATGATAAATATAAATGGCGAGGGTGTTAGTGTAATATCTTGCGATACTTTTCTAAAATTGCATAGTGATGTGGGCTTACTAAAATTGTTATACGGCAAAGTAGATAATAGTGGGCTAAAAGATGTATCATACATAAGAATAGATGGAATGTCGCAAGGAAAGGAGTATTTGAGTTTTGTGGTAGATAAATTAAAGATTGGAAGTAGTGAATATCACAACAAAAGGGTGGCTGTTGCTAATAAAAATTTCGGTGAATTTGACTGCATACTTAGCAAGGATTTTATAGGAGGTAGTAAATGAAAAATTGGTTAAAATTTTTAAAGAAGATTTTGGATAAATTTAGTCTAGATAAAAATTCAATACTTATGTACTTGAGTAGTGGGGAGAGTTTGCCCGAAACATTAGACGAGGAAAGTGAAAAATATTATTTAGAAAAACTAGAAAAGGGTGATGACTATGCTAGACAAAAATTGATTGAGCATAATCTAAGGCTGGTGGTTTATGTAGCTAAAAAGTTTGTAACCAGTGAAGTGGATATTGAGGACTTGATAAGCATAGGAAGTTTGGGGCTTATAAAGGCAATCAATTCTTTTAAGATGGATAAGAATATTAAAATAGCCACCTATGCTAGTAAGTGTATAGAAAATGAGATACTTATGTATTTAAGAAAAATAAGTAAGCAAAAACAAGTGGTGTCATTAGATGAGCCACTTAGCAATGATGGAGATGGCAATGAATTAGTGCTCTTTGATATAGTCCCTAGTAATGACGATTGTCCACAAGAAAGTATGGAAAAGAAAACCGAAAAAGAGATACTTTGGTCGGTTATAAATAAACTAGGTGGAAGAGAGAAAGAAATAATGGTTATGAGGTTTGGATTGTATGGAGGAGATGAATTGACACAGAAAGAAGTGGCTGATTCTCTAGGGATTAGCCAGAGTTATATTAGTAGATTGGAAAAGAAAATAGTGGTTAGAATTAAAAAAGAGATAACCAAACTAGCATAAATAGTTTGTCAAAAATTAGTAATTTTTTGTCAGAAAAGTGTATAAAAATGTCAAATTGATTTCGAAATGAATAAAAATATGAAAAGTGTAAAAAATACCCATAAAATATTAGGGGGTATTTTTGCATTGAGTAGTAAGGTTATAATAACTGGGATAGATACTAATTCATTGCCTAAATTAAGTGGGGCAGAACAGCTGGAACTAATGAAGAAAATAAAAGAGGGAGATAGCCTAGCTAGAGAACAATTTGCTATTTGTAATGCTAGACTTGTGCTTAGTGTTATTCAAAGATTTAGGGCAAGGGTTACTAGTGTTGATGATGTATTCCAGGTGGGCTTTATAGGGCTTATGAAAGCGATAGATAATTTTGATTTGAATCAAAATGTGAAGTTCTCTACCTATGCTGTTCCAATGGTTATAGGGGAGATAAAAAGATATCTAAGGGATAATAATAGCATCAGGGTAAGCAGGAGTCTTAGAGATACTGCCTACAAGGCATTAAAGGCTAGAGAGGAACTCATAAGAGAAAATAGCAGTGAGCCTAGTGTGGATATGGTGGCAGAGAAATTGGATTTGCCTATGTCCGAGGTGGCTATCGCACTAGAGGCTATTAGCGAACCAATGTCGTTATGTGACCCTGTATACGAAGATGGAGACGATACTATATATCTAGTTGACCAAGTAAGTGACAATAAGGATAGTGAAGAAAAATGGGTGGAGAATATTAATCTAAAAGATGCTCTTTCAAAATTAGATGAGAGAGAAAAAGAAATAATTTCGTTGCGCTATTTTATTGGCAAAACCCAAATGGAGGTATCGGAAGAAATAGGCATATCTCAAGCACAGGTAAGTAGGCTAGAAAAAAATGCTATCAAGGAAATAAAGAAAGCATTTTAAGATAAGTGAGTGTAGAGAAAATATAAAAGCATTTTGGATTAAATAGGTTGGCTACAGGGAAGAGTTATCTATGTTACTTTTAAAGTAAAAAAGGGTACAAGAGATACACCCGTAGCCATTATTTTTTAGACTAAGACGCAATACCTTATATTAATTGTTTATTCATATAACTTTTAGTTAAATAGCTTTTAAAGAGGAATAGGGGAAGACTTATTTTTTATTTATTTATCAAAATGAAAATGTAAGAAAAAATATTTTAAAAAATATTTGAAAATTTTTCAAAAAGTAGTTGACAAAAGTCTTCTACTAACATATAATATTCGTGTTATTCCTCAATAGCTCAATGGTGGAGCAACCGGCTGTTAACCGGTAGGTTGTAGGTTCGAGCCCTACTTGAGGAGCCAAATAGACTCTATACATTCCGTATAGAGTTTTTTTGTACCTCAAGTAGGGTGCAAGTAATACTTGCAAAGTGCTGTGCACTTTCTTTGGACCAGTACTCGTTTTGTTAACGGAGTACAAGTCCTCCTGCAAAACGAGATATATGGCTTTGCCATATAGACGAGCCCTAGTATGAGATGCTACAAGATGTGCTGGAGAAGATGATTGCGATTTGGAGGAGCCAAATAGACTCTATACATTTCGTATAGAGTTTTTTTGTACCTCAAGTAGGGTGCAGGTAATACTTGCAAAGTGCTGTGCACTTTCCTTGGGCTGATGTTCGTTCGGGGAATATATTTTTTTATAAAAAGGAGAAGAGATGGTTGAGAAAATTTCAAGCATGGCAATAGTGATTGCAAATACAAATGATGGACAAAAAGTTCTTCTATTAAATA